>DAORNK010000138.1:0-10363 GCA_035440985.1 Rubrivivax sp.
TCTACTACAACTGGAAGAGCGGCAAGGCCGAGAAGTGCATCTTCTGCTACCCGCGCATCGAGGCCGGGCAACCCACGGTGTGCAGCGAGACCTGCGTCGGCCGCATCCGCTACCTGGGTGTGCTGCTCTATGACGCCGACCGCATCGAGGCCGCCGCCAGCGTCGAGAAGGACAAGGACCTGTACCAGGCGCAGCTGGACGTCTTCCTGGACCCGCACGACCCCAAGGTGATCGCGCAGGCGCTGCAGGACGGCTTCCCCGAAAACTGGCTGGCGGCCGCGAAGAACAGCCCGGTCTACAAGATGGCCATGGACTGGAAGGTGGCGCTGCCGCTGCACCCGGAGTACCGCACGCTGCCGATGGTCTGGTACGTGCCGCCGCTGTCGCCCATCACCGCCGCGGCCAACGCCGGGCAGGTGGGCGCGAATGGCGAGATCCCGGATGTGAACCAGCTGCGCATCCCGGTCAGGTACCTGGCCAACCTGCTGACGGCCGGTGACACCGCCCCTGTGGTGAGGGCGCTGGAACGCATGCTGGCGATGCGTGCCTACCAGCGCAGCAAGCACGTGGACGGCGTGACCAACACAGCGGCCATCGACCAGGTACGCCTGACAGTGAGCGAGGTGGAAGAGATGTACCGCGTGATGGCCATCGCCAACTACGAAGACCGCTTCGTCATCCCCTCCACGCATCGCGAATATGCCGAGAACGCCTTCAACGTGCGTGGTGGCTGCGGCTTCAGCTTCGGCAACGGCTGCAGCGAAGGCGTCAGCGAGGTGAGCCTGTTCGGCAGCGAGAAGAAACGCACCATTCCGATCAAGGCCACGGTATGAAGCCCTTCGCCCTCACGCTGCGGGTGCTGGCGCACCTGCTCAGCTACCCCGATGCCGAATGGCGCACGCACCTGGACGAGCTGGGCACGGCCCTGCGCCAGGAACAGGCCCTCTCGGCCGCCCGCCTGGCCGAGCTCGGCGCACTGCTGCAGCGCCTGGCGCGACGGGATGCGCTCGAGATCGAGGCCGAATTCGTCGAGCTCTTCGACCGCGGCCGCGGTACCGCCTTGCACCTGTTCGAGCACGTGCACGGCGACAGCCGTGACCGCGGCCCGGCGATGGTGGACCTGGTCAAGACCTACGAAGTGGCAGGCCTCCTGCTGGGCGAAGGCGAACTGCCCGACCACCTGACCGTGGTGCTGGAGTACGCGTCCACGCAACCGCCCGCGGCAGCGCGCGAGTTCCTGCGCGAGATCAGCCACATCCTGCAACTCATCTTCAGTGCGCTGCTCAAGCGCCACAGCCCCTACGCCAGCGTCATCGCGGCCGTGCTGGACCTGGCGGGCGAAAGGGCCCAGGCCGTCAAGCTGCCCGATGAACCCGCGCTGGACGAAACCTGGCAGGAGCCCGAGGCGTTTGGTGGCTGTTCCACACAGGGCCAGGCGCGGCCGGGCCAGCCGCAGACCATCCAGATCACGAAGCGGCTGCCCGCAGCAGGCGCCGCACAACCGCAACCGGGAGCCCGCGCATGAACGCCGTGCACAGTTTTCTGTTCAACCTCTACCCCTACATCTGCCTGGCCGTCTTCTTCATGGGCAGCCTGGCGCGCTTCGACCGCGACCAGTACACCTGGAAGAGCGACTCCTCGCAGCTCTTGCGCAGCGGGCAGTTGCGCTGGGGCAGCAACCTGTTTCATGGCGGCATCCTGTTCCTGTTCTTCGGCCACCTGTTCGGCCAACTGACGCCCCATGCGGTCTATGAGGTCTTCATCACGGCGCCGCAGAAGCAGTTGCTGGCGGTGATCGCCGGCGGCGTGGCCGGCGGCCTGTGTTTCATCGGCCTGACGATGCTGCTGCACCGGCGCATCTTCGATCCGCGCATCCGGCTCACCAGCCACCGCACCGACCTGGCCATCCTGGTCATCCTCTGGGTCCAGCTGTGCATAGGCCTGGCCACGCTGCCGGCCTCGCTGTCGCATGTGTCGGACCCGAAGACCATGATCACGCTGGCCAGCTACCTGCAGGGTGTTGCCACCTTCCGGCCCGACGCCAGCCTGGTGGCCGGGGTGGCCTGGCACTTCCAGGCCCACATGCTGCTGGGCATGACGATCTTCCTGCTCTTCCCGTTCAGCCGCCTGGTGCACGTGTGGAGCGGGCTGGCTTCGGTGAGCTATCTCTTCCGGCCCTACCAGGTCGTGCGCTCAAGGCGGCTAAATCTGCCGCCTGCCCACCGGCAGACACCCGTGCGCTGAGGAGTGGCCATGCACCAGCGAACCTTGCCCGCGGTCAACGGCGTCGTCCTGGCCTACCCGCAGGAGGCCACCAGCGCCGAGGACCTGCGCCAGCGCGCCTGCACCGAGCTCTTGCGCCAGGCGGCGATCAGCGCCGGCCTGCTCGACCAGGACGACCCTGCGCCGCTGGGTGGCGCCACCACCGAAGCGGCCAGCACCGCCATCGAGGCCCTGCTGGAGCGCGAGCTGCAACTGCCCGAGCCCACCGAAGAGGCCTGCCGCCGACACCATGCGGCGCATGCGGCGCGCTACGCGGTGGGCGAGAAGGCCCTGCTGCGCCACATCCTGTTTGCGGTGACGCCCGGGGTCGATGTGAATGCACTGCGATCGCGGGCCGAGGCCTGCCTGCTGGACCTGCGCTGTGACACCAGCGCCACGCGCTTTGCCACCGTGGCGGGCAGCACGTCCAATTGCCCGAGCGGCGCGCAGGGTGGTGATCTGGGCTGGCTGTCGGCCCAGGATTGCGTACCGGAATTCGCCCGCGAAGTGCTGGGGCACGCCGAGATCGGTGTGCTGCCACGCCTCGTGGCCACGCGCTTCGGCCTGCACGTGGTGGAAGTGCTGGCGCGCGAGCCCGGCCGCCAGCCGGCTTTCGAGTCCGTGCGCTCGGCCGTGGCGCAGGCCTTGCGCCAGCAGGCCTTTGCCACCGCCCTGCGTCAATACCTGCTGGTGTTGGCTGGCCAGGCGCGCATCGAGGGCGTGGCGCTCGACGCCACGGACTCGCCGCTGGTGCAGTAGACACGCGAAGGTCACGCCGCGCCGGGAGCCGCGCATGCCCGATGACCTGCTGGAGCGACTGCGCCGCTTTCAGACGGAGGCCTTTCCGCAGCACCGCAACCACTTCCGGCTGCTGGTCGATGATGGCCAGCATCCGACCACGCTGTTCATCGGCTGCAGCGATTCGCGCCTGGTGCCCTATCTGCTCACGGGCACCGGGCCGGGCGAGCTCTTCCTGGTGCGCAAAGTGGGGGCGTTCGTGCCCCCCTACGACGGTTCGGCCGGCTTCCACGGCACGGCGGCGGCGATCGAATTCGCGGTGCTGAACCTGCAGGTCACGCGCATCGTCGTCTGCGGCCATAGCCATTGCGGCGGCATTCGGGCCCTGTACGGCGAGGTGCATCCGCTGGCCAGCAACCTGGCCCAATGGCTGTCGTTGGGCCGCGAGGCCGTGCTACCGGTGGCCGAGCCCGGCCCCGAAGTCCTGCGCCGCACCGAGCAACGTGCCGTGGTGCTGCAGCTGGAGCGGCTGATGGACTACCCGATGGTGCGCGAACGCGTCGAAGCCGGCCAGCTGAGCCTGCACGGCTGGCACTACGTGATCGAGGAGGGCGACGTGCACGTCTACGACGTGCACCGCGGTGGTTTCGTGCCGGTGGCGCTGGCAGACAGCGCCGGCACCGGGCCCTACCGCGCCCACGCGGGCGATGGGGCGCCGGAACTGCTGGACGGCAGCGGGGTGCCGCTGGGGCCCTGAGAACCAGGCGCGTTCGGCGGCAGTGGAAGCGGCGGGAGGCGGTTCATCGCAGTGGCCAGGGCCGCGGTGGCACTCGTTCCTGGCGGCTCGGGAAAGCGCGGGTGCGCCGCGACCGGTGCCGACCGCATTCCTTGAAGCGCTTCAAGGCCCGGCCGGCGCTGGTGGCCTAGGCTCGCAGCAGCCCACCCAGACGGAAGAACCTTCATGAACGCCGTGTCCCTCGAATGCATCGACGTGCGCCAGGTGCCACCGCCCCAGCGGCACCCGTTGATCTTAGGTACCTTCGACGCCCTGGCTCCCGGCCAGGCCTTCGAGATCGTCAACGACCACGATCCCGTGCCGCTGTACTTCCAGCTCGAGAAGACCCGGCGCGGCCAGTTCGACTGGCGCTACCTGGAATCCGGCCCGGCGCGATGGCATGTGCGCATCGCCCGCGTCGCCGCCGGGGCTGCCACCGGTGACGGCAGCGCCTGTTGCGGCCAGTGCAGCTGCCGCGGCGGCTGAAGGCGTCAAATGCTCCGTGAGTTCGTGTCGACCCCTTCCCGTGACAAGATGCCGGGCATGAACAGAATCCTCTCCAGAACCTGGCTCTGTGCGCTCGCTTCCCTGTTGGGTGGGCTCGCCGTGGCCGCCGAGGCCCCGCTCAGCGGCGAGGCGCGTTTCAACCGCACCTGCGCCAAATGCCACGCGCGGGGTCTCAACGGTGCGCCGCGTGTGGGCGACAAGGCGGCCTGGGCACCGTTTCTGCAGAAGGGCCAGGATGTGGTGACCGCACGTGCCTGGGTAGGTGTGGGCGACATGCCGCCCCGGGGTGGTGCCGGCGACGAACTGGGCCTGGGCGAACTGGCGCGCACCGTGGTCTACATGGCCCGCCAGGGGGGTGCCAGCTGGAAGGATCCGACGCCCCAGCGGTTGGCCCGCATCGAAGCCGAAGCCGCGCGGCTGCCGCCCCCGCCCAAGCCGAACTGAACGTCCTGCCTGGGTCAGGCGCGTGCAAACCGTTGGCGCAGGCGCGGGTGGCGGAACACCAGGGCCGAAGCCGCGGTGAAGACCGCCACGGCCAGCAGGATCAGCGCCAATCGGTGCCAGGCCTGTCCCATCGTCATGCGCTGCTGCACCAGGACGAGGACCGTCCGCAACCACTCGACGGCGCCCAGCACAAGGCACCACTGCACCAGCGTGGCGGCCCAGGGCCGCCGTAGTGTCCACAGCAGCACGAGCAGCAGACCGCACAGCGCAGCCACGGGCCAGAGACTGGCCCGATAGAAGTGCGCACCCAGCAGGGCCAGGCTCAGGGTCGGCAGGGTCAGCAGCAGGGCGGTCATGGCACCAGCACAGAGGGGTCGAGGAAGGCGGCGTCAGCATAGCCAGCCGCTGCCGCATCGCCTTGATCTGGTTCATGGTGCATGGCGGCCAGGGGTTCAGAATGCAGGCATGCCGATCGAGCCTGCACCAGCGCTGTCCGAGGGCGCCGCACGACGTGCGGCTCGACTGAACACACCCCGCCTGCAGCGCGAGATGGCGACCATGGCGGCCATGCTGCGCATCTACTGCCGCGATCACCATCCGGACGTGGGGCGCGATGCGCAGGGCCTGTGTTCCGAGTGTGCCGAACTCATGACCTATGCGCAAAAGCGTCTGGCCTTGTGCCCCTTCGGCCCCGAGAAGCCCACCTGTGCCAACTGCCAGATCCATTGCTATGGCCGGCGCCAGCGCGAACAGACCCGTGTCGTGATGCGCTATGCCGGCCCGCGCATGCTGCTGCGCCACCCCGTCCTGGCGCTGGCTCACCTGTGGGTGGACAGCCGGCGGCCAGCCCCGCCCAGGCCCAACGGCGCGGGACTCGATGCACACACGCCGCCACCGACTGATTGAACCCAGCCTGGCCCCATGCAGAGCGGGGCCGCTGTGCTTCGGCACGTACGTTGCGCCGACAATCACGGCTTTGCCGGCCAACTTCGCATCCGTGGACAGAAAAGCTTTCGACGTACCTCGCTTTCTCGCTTCACTGCCGCTGTTCAGTGACATGAGTCCGCCCGAGCTCGAGCGTCTGGCGACGGGCTGCCAGATGCGCCGGCTTTCGCGCGGCGAGATGGTGTTCCGCGTCGGCTAACCCTGCAGCGAGTTCCATGTGGCCGTCACCGGTCAGGTCAAGCTGTTTGCGCTCTCGCCGGCGGGCCAGGAAAAGATCATCGAGCTGATCGGCCCGGGCCAGAGCTTCGCCGAGGCGCTGATGTTCACCGACCAGCCCTACATCATCAATGCGCAGACCCTCAGCGAGGTCCTGCTGCTGACCGTGAGCAAGCAGGCGGTGCTGACGGAGATCCAGAGCGACTCCCGCTTCGCCCTGCGCATGCTGGCCGGCATCTCGCGCCGGCTGCATGGCCTGGTGCACGACGTCGAGGCCTATGCCCTGCGCAGCGGCGTGCAGCGGGTGGTGGGCTACCTGTTGCGCAACCAGGTGGCGGACGACGGCGTGGACGGCGAGGCGGTGGTTTCGCTGCCGGTGAGCAAGGCCACGCTGGCGTCGCGCCTGAGCCTGACACCCGAGTACTTCTCGCGCGTGCTGCACGAACTGGAAGAGGCCGGCCTGATCAGCGTGGACAAGCGCGACATCCACATCCTGGACAGCGCGGCCCTGTCACGCTACCCCTGACGAGGGGCCGGCGTGCGCAAGGCGATCTCGCTGTCCACCAAGCTCGGCGCCATCGGTGCGGCGCTGCTGCTGATGGCGCTGGCCTCGATCGGGCTCACGCTGTGGGTCACCTGGCAGCTCGAAGGCGGGGCGGCTGCCGTCAACGAAGCCGGCCGCATGCGCATGCAGACCTGGCGCCTGGCCCAGACCCTGCCCAGCCAGGATGGCCAGCGGCTGAAGGATCAGCTTGAACAGTTCGAGCAGACCCTGAGCCTGCTGCGCACCGGCGACGCGGCGCGCCCCTTGCTCGTACCCAGGGACGTACGCTCGCAGCGCGCGTTTGCCGAGGTGCAGCAGAACTGGGTGCAGCTGCGGGCGGCCTGGGCCACCGGCACGCCGCCGGGTGCGGCCGCCGTGTCCACGCAGGCCGAGGTCTTCGTGGCGCGCATCGACGCCTTCGTGACCGCCATCGAGACCCAGCTGGCGCGCTGGACCACGCTGCTCAACGCGTTCCAGTTCGTGATGATGGCGCTGGCCATCGGCAGCGCGATCGCGATGCTCTATTCGGCTTACCTCTTTGTCTTCAACCCCCTGTCGCGCCTGCAGACCGGGCTGGCGCGCGTGGGCGAGGGCGATCTGGCGGCCCGCGTGGAGGTGGACAGCACCGACGAGTTCGGTGAGCTCTCGACCGGCTTCAACCGGATGGCGCAGACGCTGCAGGGCCTGTACCAGAACCTGGAGCAGCGCGTGCGCGAGAAGACGCTGGGCCTGGAAGCCGAACGTGCACGGCTGGCGGCCCTGTACGAGGCCGCGGCCTTCGTCGCTTCGGCCACGCAGCTGGAAGCGCTGGCCCAGGGCTTTGCGCAGCAGGTGCGGCGTGTGGCCCGCGCGGATGCGTCGGCCGTGCGCTGGTCCGATGAGTCCAACCAGCGCTACGTGCTGCTCGGTTCGGATTGCCTGCCGCAGCACGTGGCGGATGCCGAACGCTGCATCACCACCGGCGAATGCTTCTGCGGGCAGGCGCAGGACCGCGCCATGACCCGCGTGATACCCATCCGTGCGGCCACCGATGCCCGCATGCGCGGCCGTTGCGAGCAGGCGGGGTTCGACACCGTGATCAGCGTGCCGGTGCGGCTGCATGAACGGCTGCTGGGTGAGCTCAACCTCTTCTACCGCAGCCCGCCCGTGCTGAGCGACGAGGATCGCGCCCTGCTGGAGACCCTGGCCAGCCATCTGGCCGTCGCCATCGAGGGCCTGCGCGCCGGCGCCCTGGAACGCGAAGCCGCCGTCGCCGACGAGCGCAGCCTGCTGGCGCGCGAACTGCACGACTCCATCGCGCAAAGCCTGTCGTTCCTGAAGATACAGGCCGGTCTGCTGCGCGACGCCGTGCGCCGCCAGGATGCCGGCAACGTGGATCGCACGCTGGCCGAGCTGGATGCCGGCATCCGCGAGAGCCTGGCCGATGTGCGCGAGCTGCTGCTGCACTTCCGCACGCGCACGAACGGCGAGGACATCACACCCGCCTTGCGCACGACGCTGACCAAGTTCGAACACCAGACCGGCCTGGCCACGCACCTGCAGGTGCACGGTGAAGGCATGCCGCTGGACGCCGATGTGCAGGTGCAGGTGCTGCACGTGGTGCAGGAGGCGCTGTCCAACGTGCGCAAGCACGCGCGCGCCAGCGCCGTGTGGGTGGAGGTGCAGCAAGGCGCTGATTGGCGTGTGGAGGTCCGTGACGATGGCTGCGGTTTCCAGGTCGACCGCAACACCGGTGATGAGACCCACGTCGGCCTGCGCATCATGCGCGAACGCGCCGGCCACATCGGTGCCGCGGTGGAGGTGAGCTCGGTGCCGGGCGCGGGCACCTGCGTGAGCCTGAGCGTGCCGCAGCGGCAGGCGGTGGCGGCATGACGGCCGTGATCCGCATCCTGGTGGTCGACGACCACACGTTGTTCCGGCGCGGCCTGACGGCGCTGCTGCAGACGCAGGCGCAGTTCCAGGTGGTCGGTGAAGCCGGTGACGCCGGGGAAGCGCTGCGCCGCGCGGCCGAACTGCAGCCGGACGTCATCCTGCTGGACAACCACCTGCCCGGGGTGAACGGAGTTGACGCCCTGCAAGGCCTGCGCGAGGCGGCGCCCCAGGCCAGGGTGCTGATGCTGACGGTCAGTGAAGACGGGCAGACGCTGGCTCATGCGCTGCAACGCGGCGCCAGCGGCTACCTGCTCAAGACGGTGGACAGCGACGTGCTGGCGGTGGCCATCCGCCGTGCGGTGCAGGGGCAGTCGACCATCAGCCCCGAGATGACCGACCACCTGGTCAACGCCTATCAGGCGATCAAGCATCCCGCGCAGACCGGCGCCGCACCGCAGGCGGAGGCCGACCCGGCGCAGAGCCTCTCGCCACGCGAACGCCAGATCCTGGCCGAGATCGCACGCGGCGCCAGCAACAAGGAGATCGCCCGCACGCTGGACATCGCCGAAGCCACGGTGAAGATCCACGTGCAGCACATCCTGCGCAAGCTCAATCTCAGTTCGCGGGTTCAGGCGGCGGTGTTCGCGGCCGGGCGCGTCGCGGGCTGATCCGTGCCCTTCGGCAGCAGGCCTGGCGTGGCCTTCACCACGCAGGCTGCTGTGCCTCCAGCGCGCTGGCCGCGGCTTCCAGATCGTTGGCGTACCCCGGTTGGCTGCGGCGCACCTGGGCGGCAAGGCTGCGCACCTGGGCGATGTCGCGGCGCCTGGATTCGACCCTCGCCACATCGGCCGCCGGCGCCAGCCACAACAGGATGCGCCGCGTTGCCCAGCGCAGGGTCTGCATCAGACTGGAGGCCTGGCCGATGCGGCGCCGTCGTGGCATCGCGGCACTGGCGTTCATGCTGTTCATCTGCCATCCCTTCTGCCCCGCTTGTTCGGGAGTGTTGCGTCGCGGCAAGAATACGGGTTTACCCCTAAACCGCGTCGTCGACTTGGGTACGCCCGGTTACCGCGGCGCCTGCAGGGGCAGGCCCCGGTGGATGGCCAGGGGGGGACACGAACCGATGGCACACTTCTGGGCCGTCCCGATCAGGCCGGCCTGCGGGACAACGCAGCCCTTCGGCGCCAGACATCAAGGAACACGCCATGAGGCAAGCCGACGAGCTTGTGCAATCCAAACCTGTCGTGGACGCTGCCGTCAGGGCGGCAGAACTGTTGACCGATCTGGTCGAAGAAGAGGGCGAAGCCACGCTGTTCACCTTCGACGACGACTCGGTGATGGTGGTGCTGGGCGAGACGATGACGGCCTACGCCGACATCGCCTCGGCGCGCAAGGCCCTGGGCTGTTGACAGCCCGCGCAGCGGCGCGGGCCTCGCCCCCGATGACATTTGCCCTGCTGCGCGGGCTGGAGGTCATGAAGCTCCAGTGAAACGCATGGAAGTCGGGCGACCTGACCACCGTCAATCGTGCGTTTGCGGTGGGCCGTGCGGTGCAAGCGACGAGAGAGGCCTGGAGCCGGGCGCGGCCCAGCCTCAGCCAGATCGAACATTGCCAGGGTTGGTTGCGCAGCCGCAATCCGCACCTGCAGCTGGACATCGGTGGCGACGCCAAGGGCAAGGCGCTTGATTCGGCACTCGACCGGCTGGCCTTGAGCGGCGTTCGAGGGGCCGTGCTCAACCTGGGGGGGGACCTGGCCGCGATGGGGGACTGTGGCATGCGCCGACCCCGATTCGCGGCGCGTGATCGTCCAGAGGCCGCGCGATGGCCTTACAGTTGACGGTATCACCTGCGATAACACGCAGGTCTGGTTCAACGGGGGCAGGTCGGCACGGCCTGTGCCGACAACAAGAAGACGCCGCCATGAAGCTGGTCACTGAAGGTCTGGGCATCGCCGCCTTGCCCGATTGCAACCACCTGCGGGCCGCCAAGCGAGTGGTCGGCCTGGTCAGAGCTTGTGAAGATATGAATCGTGCCCGCGTAGGCCCCTGCATAGGGCCAAA
>DAORNK010000139.1:0-10170 GCA_035440985.1 Rubrivivax sp.
GATGCCGGCCACCACCTCGTCGAGCGGCGCCTGGCGGCGGCCGCAGACCACCACCGTCGCGCCTTCCTCGGCGAAACGCGCCGCCGTCGCCGCGCCGATGCCCGTTCCGCCCCCGGTGACGAAGGCCACCTTGCCCTGCAGCCGACCTGCCATCGCTTCGTCTCCTTCAGAGGAAGGCGCTGCCGCCGTTGACCGCGAGGTTCTGCCCGGTCACGAAGCCGGCATCGTCGCTGGCGAGGAAGAGTGCGGCGGCCGCGATGTCCTCGGGCTCGGCCATGCGGCCCATCGGCACGCCCTTGACGATGGCGTCGGCCCATTCCTGCGGAATGCCCTGCATCATGGGCGTGTTCGTGGGGCCCGGCACCAGCGTGTTGACGCGGATGCCCGAAGCAGCGAGTTCCTTGGCCATGCTGCGCGTCAGCCCCATCAGCGCGGCCTTGCTGGCGCAGTAGTGCGCGGGGCCGTCGCCGCTGGCAGCGGCGGTGCTTGAAACGTTGATCACCGCGCCCTTCGTGCCCTGCGCCTTCATCGTCCGCACCGCGGCGCGGGCGCAATAGAAGGCGCCCGTTAGGTTGACGCCGATGACACGCGCCCACGTCGCGTCGGGAATGTCGGCGAAAGCGTCGACCGAGCCCATGCCGGCGTTGTTCACGAGGATGTCGACGCGCCCCAGACGTGACACGGCTTCGGCAAACGCGGCGTCGACGGCCGCGCTGTCGGCGATGTCGACCGAGGCCGCGTAGCCCTCGAGGCCGGCCAGCGTCTCGTTCGCCGCGGCGAGATTGAGATCGATCGCGACCACGGTGGCGCCCTCGGCGCAGAACCGGCGCGCAATGGCCCTGCCCATGCCCTGCCCGGCGCCGGTGACGACGGCCACCTTGCCCTTCAGTCTCATGATGTGCTCCCGGGCCGGCTGCCGGCCTGTCGATGATGATCCCTGGAAATCTAGTCACGCACGCCCGGACCGCCATCGTCCGATGGGACGATGCCTTGATGCAGTGGCGCGGCCGACGCATCCAGCCTTGGAGGTCCGCCGCACGTACCTGGGGCGCCGCGCGTCGACGGTCGCGCAAGAGGAGGTACCGGAGCGCCGGGCTGGAGACCTGAGCGGGCGCCTTGCCGCTGAGGTGCATGTGCACGAGAAGTCGGTGGGAGCCGGCTGATCGCACAGCGGTCGATTGACATCCTGCTCATGAGAAACAGAATTCGCAAGTCATCGATCTTCGAGTAACGACCTGGGTTTCTGACCCGAACGCCGGGTCCGCTTGTGGGCTTGGGATGCTCACAAGCGACAAGCCCATTCTTGCGCCCCGTCCCCGACTTCTGCGTAACCACACGTGCACTCGCCCAGGGTCTCAATCCCGGAAACCCAGCATCCAAGCGGCTTCCCGGCCGATCTCCCTGAGCAGGTGCAGATGTCCGGGTCATGGGTGTACCGGGGAGCACCCGTCGCCGCGTCGCTGGCCCACGTCAGCGGCACGGGTCCCGTGGTTGCCGGGGTCTGGCGATCTGGAATCCGGGCCCGGACTTTCCACTCTGCCTTCGCTACCGCGCGCGCCTCACAGAGGATGTGCGTCGTTGGTGCCCTGCGAACCGGCGACCATGACGGAGCACGGCCCGACAAAGCCTGCTTGCAGCAGGCGTTCCCATTCGGCCAGGGTCAGATCGAGTTCGCGGCCACCCAGACGCAGGCGGAACACCAGCGATCGCCGCTCGACGAGGTGAAAGCCGGCGGGAATGCGCAGCGGCATCCCGGCAGCCGTTGTGGCTTCGCAGTCGTTGAAGGCGTAGAGAGCCGGCCGTGGTCTTCTGCTCATGCCCTCTGCTCCTGCATCTCGGGCTCTATCCTCGCCCATCGGAGCAGCCGTTCCACTTTGGGCCGTGCCTAGACTTGCGCGGCCGGCTCTGTTCAGGAACTGCTTTCGCATAAGCTTCCCCTTGAAGGATCAACCGTGGCGTCTACTTCCAGGAGCAAGATTGTGCTCGCGACATCATCGTCGGTACCAGCATTTCTGTGTGTTTCAGAGGCGTTGGTTGATCAGGTTCTCGAACATCTCGAGACGGCAGGGCGCCTGCCCAGTCGCTGCATCGTCATCTCTCGCGACATGCAACGACTGGGCGTTCTGGTTGATCAATGGAAAGACAGGGTCGATATCGTTACCGTCTTCGTTCCCGTTCCGCTGAACGACGTGCACGACGCGATCTGCATGATCCTCGAGAACGAAGGATGTCGCCCTGAGATGTTGCGCTGGGTGAGTAATCAAACTGATGCCGTTCTCCTTCCACCAGAATGGCATCGCGTATTGGTGTCAGAGATCGGCGATGCCAAAGGTACAGCCGAAGCCATTGGAGCTCCTGACTAGCAACGGATTTCAGGGAGGGGCTCACCTGGTAAGACAGCGGCTCTGGAAGGTGGGTTCAACCCAGGAGGTTCATTCAGCCGCGCCGCCGCGGAACTGGGCATCACCCAGCCCACCGCCACCAAGGCCGTCGCGGCCACAGAGAACCGGCTGGGCGTGCGCCTGCTTCACCGGTCCACGCGCGGCGTGACACTGACCGAGGTGGGCCAGCTCTACTACGAGAAGTGCAAGGCCATCGAACGTGCCATCGACGAAGTCGAAAACCAGGCCACGCAGGTTCGGCGAGGCGAAGGTGGGCTGTTGCGCATCAGCACATCGGTGGCGTTCGGGCGCCGCGTGTTGGTACCGATCGTCCTGCAATACATGCGGGTCAATCCTGCCGTGCGAATCGACATCAGTTTCGACGACCGGTACGTCGATCTGGTCGAGCAAGGTGTCGACGTGGCCATCCGCATGGGCCAGATGTCGGACTCCAGCCTGGGCGCTCGCTACCTGGGGCTCAACCCCTGGGCGATGGTTGCGACGGATGCTTACCTCGCCCAGCACGGCGAGCCCCGATGCGTGCCTGACCTCGCAAGGCACGCATGCATCGTCTACAGCAGCGTTCAAGGTGACAACCGATGGCGCGTGTCGGCCCCCGGTGACGCGAGTTCGTCGGTTCCGGTGAGAGGCTCCTTCCGCTCCAACAACCTGTCCGCCGTCCTGGCTGCCGCCAGCAACGGCATGGGCCTCGCCATCCTGCCGTGGTACGTGGCGAGAGAGTCCATCGCTGCACGCGCTGTCAAGCCGGTCATCGCCGATCACAGTCTGCCGGCGCAAGAGATGCGCGCCGTTCTTCCGTTGCCGAAGCTGGTTCCGCGAAAGGTCATTGCTTCCATCGACCAACTGCAGGGCAGGCTGGGCGGCGATTGGTGGCTCAATGCCATCTGACCGGCCTGGCCTCTGCGTGGCCTCCGCACGTCAGACCGCCATACGCCCGGTCAACATCAAGTAGCCCGGCAACCACGCCGTGCCGTTCGATTGAACGATGGCCAACCAGGCGACCGGGCGTGTCCACGAGGGGCGCCGAAAGGCGCCAATGGCGAGGAAGCACATCCAGAGCACTGACCACGCCACCCAGCATGCGGCCAACCACATACCAGCCATGCCAATTGCCGAGGCGATCTGATCGATGGCAACAAGTGCAGCCGTTGCCGCAACGAACCGACTGAACCAGCCCAACCCCCGACCATCCTGCGAGGTCAGATGCACGTACGCCACCCACAGGTAGGTGAACGAGAACAGCAGGCCAAAGGCCACCGCCCGAACAGGCTACAGTTGAGTCGCTGCGAGCATCACCCAAGGGGGCCCCTCAACCTGCTGCACGAACGTGATGTGGGGGATTCCGTGGGGTGTTTGGGCCGGCAATGTACAAATGTGACTGCACGACAACCACTTAGCTTCACACTCGAAGTTCAGGTGCAGAACATCGAGTGAGGTTTCGCGGGGTCTCTTGACACCCCCATGCAGCCGGAAAGTCCAGCGTTTACGCGGGCTTGGCGTTTCAGGCGCTTGGACAGGGGCTCACCCTAACCCGGAATGTGCGCGTACGCGGGCGTGTACCCACAAAGTCCACTGGCCGGCAGTGTGTACATACTGCAAGGGGTGGCGATGGGAAGGCTGACTGGCATGAGGTCCACCAGGGCAGCGACCAGGTCGGTGCCATGCACGACAGCGAGCCGCTGTCCTTCGAGTACGCATCGACGTGGCTGGACAGCGCCCAGAGCGTGTCGCTCACCGCCATTCCCCTGCAGCCCTGCCGGCAGGGCACGCCCAGAGAGCAGGCCTTCTTCGAGAACCTGCTACCCGAAGGTGAACTGCGTGACTACCTGGCCATCCAACACAAGGCGTCCACCCTCTCCTCGTTGCTGTAGGAAGTGGCTGGCGACACCGCGGGGGCCTTTGTGCTGGTGGCGCCCGGGCAGACGCTGAACCGCCCCGCTACAAAGCCACGACCTGGGAGGCCATCGCCGCGACCCTGGCCAGGCGGTCGGCTTCTGCGATCGCCATCCATGGGCAGGGCGCTCGCATCTCGCTGGCCGGGGCAAAGGACAAGACCAGCCTGGCGACCTTTGGCGACGGCCTGCCGCGCCTGCCCAAGGGCACCTCGCCGTCCACGCACATCCTCAAGCCCGACATCCGACGCCTGGCCAAAGTCTGGCACTCGGCAGCCAACGAGGCCATCGTGAGGCGCCCCGCCACGCTGGCCGGCCTGCCGACGGCCGAAGTCTTCTACGAGCCGCACACCGAAGCCTGTGTCGTGTGCCGCCTCGACCGCCAGCTCCCGCCGGTCGGCACGCTGGCCGGCCTGGTGCAGTACGACCTGTACCAACTGTCCGGCAAGGTGTCGGACCGCAAGGACGAGAGGGAAGGCGGCCCGGGCCTGACCGCCTGCGCCGAACTGATCCGTCGCCGCAGCGCACAGCCCGTCTTCGACCTGCGCCACCTGGTGCGCTGGGTCTTCTTCAACCTGTACGTCGGCAACAACGGCAGCCACGCCAAGAACCTGCCGCTCTACAACCTGCCCGGTCAGGGTGTGACGCTGACGCTGTCTTCCGACCTGATGTGCACGCGGCTGTACCCGGGCCTGCCGCCCGAGCTCGTGTTTGCGTTCGGCGGCGAAGTCAGGTCGGACGAGATGGGCGCCGAGAACCTGGCAACGATGGCGAGATAGCCGGGCATGCAACGGCGCGTCCTGCCTCGGCAGGCGCAGGACATGGCGACTCGCGTGCCAGCAGCCATCGAACAGGCGGCGCTCGAGATCGCACCGTCGCTGAAGCCATCTGCTTGCACCCTCTCCAGACAGCTCGAGCAATTCGTCTCGTCGACCACCCGGAAGCTGGCAGCCCGCATCACGGCAACACCCTGACATCGCAGACCGGACGTCCGGTGCAGGACGGGCAGCCCCAAGGCATCAAGCCTCAGCGACGGCGGCTGGTGATCGCGATGTACTCCAGCCTCTCGCGCCGCAGGCCGTGGGCGGTTGTTCCCAGGCTTGACCATCGTCGAGAACACCTGCTGCATCCAGGTCGACGCGCAGGGTGGCGGTGGACTCACGCTGATCGGCGCCGGCCCCAAGGAAGCCAACCGCCAGGTCATGCAGGTGGCCACGGCCGGCCCAGGCCCTGCGCGACCCTGGGGCAATTCAAGTTCACTGCGCAAAGGCCGAAAAGCCGTTCATCCTATCTTGAAGCCTAGACGTGCCCGTAGCCGCCCAACAGCCCCCTTCGGCCCGATCGTCCGCCGTCATGGCCAGCCTTGAGCAACAGTGGGTGGACGCCGATCTGCCCGTGCTCCAGCACACGCGCGATCGCCTGCTGCAGCTGGCCGGCAACCCTGACAACGTGAACGTGCCAGTGCTGGCGCGCCTGGTCGCCAGCGACCCCTTGATGTCGCTGAACGTGCTGCGAATGGCTTCTGCCCGGCGGCGAGGGCACCTCCAGGGCGCGCCCAAGACCGCGCTGGAAGCCATCATCCTCATCGGCATCAGCCCCCTGTTCAGGGCCTGCGAAAAGCTGCCAGTCATCCAGGACGTGCTGGCAGAGCATCCGCAAGCCATCGCGGGACTCACCCACGCCATGCTGCTGGCCTACAACGCCGCGCGGCTGGCCCACCGCTTTGCCGCCATGCTGGACGATCCCGAGGCCGAGGTCATCCACGAAGTCGCCCTGCTGCATGGTTTCGCCGAAATGCTGCTTTGGCTGCACCGCCCGCGCCTGGCCCTGGCCACCTGGCGCCCACGCAGTCAGGAAGACCTCGACGCCAACCGCCACCCGGCCCACCACGAGCTTCCGGTGGATCTGGCGCAACTGGGCCTGCGATTGATGAAGGCCTGGCATCTCAACACGCAGCTCATCCTGATGATCCAGGCCCAAGGTTCATCCATGGGCCATGCACGCCTGGTGGATCTGGCCGTACGCCTGGCAGACCGCCCGCCCGGTCAGGCAGAGGGTTTCAGCCAAGCCGACGTCCTGTACGCAGCCAGCGTGCTTCAACTGAGCGTGGACGCCACCGCCGAGTTCCTGCGCAAAATCTGAGCCGCGCGGCCTCGGGTCGGGCGCGCAAGAAGGCGCCAGTTGGTGGTCTGCCCGAACAACGGCTGCGACCCTGTGACACGGGCCGCCAGGGTCGGCTGTGTTCGAGAGATTGCGGGACCGATGACAGCGGGCTGGAGGCCCGGGACAACCACCGCAAGGCGCCCGAGAAGGGCGGCGTTCGGCAGCGCCGTCACAACCTTCAGCGACCGACTCCAGCGCGCCTGGCGCCGCGTTCGGGGTGCCACCGGGGAGGGAATGGGGACGCTCGACGACAGGATCCCCAAAGATCCCTGTTCCGGTGCCTCTGTGATGCGGGCGAAGTGGCCCCGCACGCTGACGGAGTAACGAACTCCACGTCACATTCCGGCTGGCCACCGCGTACACCGGCCTTCTCGGGCGGCAGTTCATGCAGCCTGATCAGCACGCAGGCGCCCGGAGTACCCAGTGCCTGCAAGTGCGCACTCAGGAGCCGGTACCGCTCGCGCTTGGCCTGCAGGGACCGGTCCTGCGGCACGTAGATGCTGCCATTGGTCGGGCGTTCGGGCGTTGCGCAACCGGCGTGCCCCGCAAAGCGGCGGGGCTCGCGCACCGCCGGCGTGACGTCCGGTAGACCGGCAAGACCTTGAACGAGTCGACGATGGATGCGTGCACGGCTTCCAGGATCCGGGTCTCGACCTCGGCCGGGCAATGAGTGCGGATCTCGACGACGGCGCTCGACATGCGTGGAATGGTACCCAAGCCCACGTTGCACGACCATGGGCAGGGGGCGCCGAGCGGCCTCTTCCACGGATGGCACCGTTGCCGTTCGAAGGCAACGCCTTTGCAGTCACGCTCCATCTTCCCGCCTGGGCACTTCGAGGGGAAGCGTGTGGCTTAGCCCGTCTTTCTCAACTGCCCCCCGAGACCGCCGTTAAGCTGTTGATTTTCCTTGCGCGGGCCTCGAAGGTCTGCACTACAACGACGGTTCGGACTCCCGTGCGGCGACCTGCGCCGCCGCGATCTTCGGGGGTGGCTGCGCGGGCAGTTCCAGGCGCAGTTGCTCCAGCAACATCTTGTGCTCGGCCTCGGGCTGGGTGTAGCGCGACAGCGTCAACTCGCGGCCGTCGGTGGTCGGCAGCTTCACGTCCACCATCTGCATAGTCTTGAACTTGTCGATCACCTCGCGCGGCGTCGTGCCGCCGGCCAGCGTCCTGAGATTGGCTTTGAGCGTGACCTGCAGGCAGTACGCCAGGAACGCCACGAAGATGTGCGCTTCGATGCGCTGTTCGAGCCGGTGGTAGATCGGCCGGATCGCCAGGTCGTTCTTCAACTCCTTGAAGGCCTGCTCGACTTCGGTGAGCTGGATGTAGAAGCTCCACAGCTGCGCCGGCTCATTGTCGTTCAGGTTGGTGCGCAGCAGGTAGCGTCCCTCGCGCCTGCGCACGGTTCTGAGCTTGGCCCGGTCGAGCTTGAACTCCAGACTCGCTGTCGTTGCGGCTTCCTTGGGGATCGTCACCTTGATGAGGCCGGCTGCACGCCCAGCCTCGTGCCGGGCCGCGCCCAGCTTCATCAGCAGTTGGTCGCGCGTGAGCGCTTGAGCCTGGATGGCTTGGAGCCGTTGGACTTAGCGCCGCAGCCGCTTGCGGCGCATGCCGCGCTCCTTGTCGATGCGCGCGTCGCTCTTGGCCAGCACGTAGACATCGTCGGCGGTGGCCAGCCGCTTGACCTGCACGCCTTCGCGCACCGTGGCCCAGGGCTGGCCGAGCAGCGCCTGCTCGAGCTTGCTCAGCCGCCCCTTGGGTGTGCCCACCAGGTAGCTCGCCCCGATCGAGCGCATCTTGGCCAGACTGTCTTCGGTGGGGATGCCGCGGTCCATCACCCAGACGCGTCGAGCCTGGCCATAGCGCTGCCCGATGCGATCGAGGAAGCCGCTGAGGGTGGTGGAGTCGGCCGTGTCGCCGCTCATCACCTCGTAGCTCAGCGGGAAGCCTTCGGGCGTGACGATCAAGGCGATGACGACTTGGCGGCAGTCGCCACGCTTGTCGCGGCTGTAGCCGAACTGGCGCAGATCCTCAGGTCCGCGCTCGGTGTCGGTCTCGAAGTACGTGCTGGTCAGGTCGTACAGCAGCACGTCGAACTTCGCGCCAAACAACTCGCCCCAGCGGCGCACGAGGAACTTGAACAGATCGTCCTTGTGTACCGCCTCCTTGTGCGCCACCTCCTTGTGCGCCACCTCCTTGTGCGCCACCAGCCTGTCCAGACAGCGGTACAGCGTGTTCTTCTCGGCCAGGCAGAAGTCCGAGTCCAGCACGTCGGCCATCGCGCTGGCATCGAACCACTGCCGGTGCAGCCACCACTCCGGGCCCGGATCGATCAGTCGGTAGGCCACCAGCGTCTTGAGCACCTTCAGCCACGGCGTGCCCTCGCGCGAGGGGCGCAGGCGCGGTTGCCAGAATGCATCCAGATCCAGCTGCTGCCACAGCTGCATCGCCAACCAGCACGCGCCCCACTGGCGTGGGCGTTCCAGGCGCAGTTGGCTCAGGCACACGCCCACTGCATCGACGTCATCGCAGGGCATGGAGCCGGCCGGGAACAGCGCCACCTGGCGGCGCTGCCCAGCGTCATGAACCTCGATGGTCTTGCGCCACGCCTCGCGCTGGCTGGCGTTGATCTCGCCCAGGTACAGCACGTGCCGCTGCGCGACGCGTCCGTCAGCCAGTCGGCGCGATTCGACAATGCTCCAGTACTCGTGGACTTTGCCGTCCTTCTTGCGACGCTGGCAGCGCAGGAACATGGCCGCCGCTGTAGGCAGCCCCACGCCGGACTTCAACGACCAAAGTCTTCACTACAGACCATTCGCTCAGCCGTCGCGTTATGCATCAAGCACTTACGAGCGCGAAATCGGTGAACTCCCGGCAAAACAACGGCGAGTTGAGAAAGACGGGCTGGGGTTGTCCGATACCTGCCCGCTGCATGCCACGGACGTGCGCACGGCACTGCACTGAGTGCAGGTGTTGGACAACCCTAAGCACGAGTGGCCGCCTGGATCCGACCCCTATGCATAGGACTCACCGATGCGTAGGTATGCGCCTGCGGGCAGTCACTGAACAGGCAGCACGTGGCTGGCATGTCATCGTCGCCGCTGGTGGTAGGCGGCACGATTTTCGTCGACAGCGCCGCCGGCAGCTTCTACGCGCTGGGGCAGACCGGACGCAGCACGTCGGCCGCCGCCCGGTCGCCCAGCCCGGTAGCGGGTGTGGTCCGCTGCCAACGGTGCCCGGCCGGCTCGTGGCAAATGAAGCAATCGGCGCCTGGCTCGGCGCGGCGCCGGTAGGCACGGCTTCACGGTCAGGGCACCATCACGGCGCATGAAGAAGCCTGTCCTGCCCGCCCTGCTGGCGCTCGCCGCGCTGCTGGGCGCCTGCTCGCGCGAGCAGACCGACGCCCAGGTGAAGGAGAGCGCGCACGCCTTTCTGCGGCTGCGCTGCGAAGCCACCGGCAAGATGATCCCCGGCGCCCAGGCCGCGCGGATCAAGACGCTGTGCGACTGTTCGGCCGAGCGCGGCGTCTCCGCCATCGGCGTGCCTGAGCTGCGTGTCCTGCTGAAGCAGCGCGAGTTCGGCCGCGATGCGGAGCTCGTGATGCGCGGCATCCGCACCGATTGCCTGAAGCTGTCCGGGATCGAGTGAGGGCATGACCCGCCACCGGTGCCGTTGGCTGCTGCCGGGTCTGTGGCTGGCCGCGAGTGTGGCCAG
>DAORNK010000140.1:0-2571 GCA_035440985.1 Rubrivivax sp.
GGAGCACGCAAAAAAAGACCAACCCGATGAGGGGTTGGTCTTCTTGTCTGGTGGTGCAATCGCACCCTGGATCACAACTTGCTATCGGGGCATGGGAGTACTGGTGGGGGCAAGAGCGGAAACGTGAGGGCCGGCGGTTGCGGAAGACGAACAGGGCGCCGCTGAAAGAGTCTTCGGCGAGTGTCTGCCGCACACGTCGGGCGAGGCCGTCGATGCCGCAGCGAAAGTCGGCCGGTTCGGTAGCCACCCAGACGCGCAGGCGCGCCGTCAGCGCGATCACGCCCGGGCCTGCCAGAGACTGCTGGAGACCCCAGCGATGTCGCTGCGCGCCACTCCCTACAGTTCAAACCGCGGAGCACGGCCTTGCCGGTCAGTGCGGGAGCGCTCGCGCCTGATGCCCTCAAGACGCTAGCCAGCCGGTGTCTTTCGGCCCTCAGGTAGAATGGATGGCGGGTCTTTGTGTCGCGGCCATTCTGAAACTGGTTCAAACCCGACGACGTGAAACTGGATTTCCTTCGACTATGCAAATTGGAAAAACTGGCTCTCTCTTCGCTCTTTGGCGATTCTTCGGTGTTCTTCTCGGGAAACGCTGATTAAATCGGTTTGCGAAATTTTCGCCCCAATGCAATCAGTGGCTTACGTTGCGTGTTCGACGCAAAAAAGGAATTAATCAGCGTTTCCCTCGGCGCCGTGGAACATCCGCTGCAGCCGCAGAGAAAGATCAGCTGCACAGGATGCTCCAGAGGCGTAACGCACGGAATATGTGGAGCTTTTCTTTCTCCTCAGGTGAAATGGTACGCGCCCAAAATATAACCGGCCGCATTCAACCAGTTTCGCGCCGGCGCGGACAGTCTTGCGCGGCGCCGGGGGAAAAATAGGCGGGAATTCTTGGGTGACGACGGGCTGACGAACCGCCGTTGTGAACATCGTCGACCGCTTACACTTCAAGGGGCCTCAATCGGCCCCATTTTATGTCGACCTCAACACTCAACCATTCTCCGCCATCTTTGCGCGCCAGATATCCGCGGTTCTTCGCAGCCACTAACAACACTCGGCAGCCGTTTCGAATTCTGTCGTTCAAGTGGGTGTGACAGCGGCGGCGCACCGTACCCTTCATCGCGGGCTCTTGAGCTCTACGTCTGCGTCCACTCCGTATACAACACTTGCTCGATCTCGTACATGTTCACGGCAGTCTCAATGAGCATCTGCGCGAGTTGCGGTTGCTCGACAAGCTCGACGCCGTTGAGCTCCGCGTTCAACCGAGCCTGAGGGTCGAAGTACTGGTTGGTCATGCAGACACGGTCGAATGTCACGCTCGGGAACTGCTTCGCGTAGAAGGCGTGTCCGCCGACAACCTCCTTGACCGCGTCCCAGTCGAGCGTGGCACCTTCCGTTCCGGACGTCTTTGCCTGCACGAGTTTGCCCTTGCCTTCCGACCTGGGCAAGGCGACAACGTCGACCCCGTTGTCCCTGGTCGCTGGCGTTCGATAGGCCTCGAAGCCTCTCTTCGCGTAGAGGACCGCGGCCAACGCCTCGAAGTACTCCCAGTTCATCGCGAGCGCGGTCCGCAGCGTCACGGGTTCGTCTGTGATGGGGGAATCCGGGGGGGCGACGTCATCGAGTGCGAACTCACCCGGCTTCAGGTCGCCTGACCCGTTGAGCATGTCGTTGGCCAAGCCGCGCTTGAGCTCGAGCAGCCGGTCGAGCTTGACATCGAACGTCGTGAAGTCGTCGGCGTGCACAACGGGGTAGTAGACGTAGACGTCCCTAGTCTGACCGATTCGATAGGCGCGGTCCGTTGCCTGGTCCTCCTTGGCCGGATTCCAGGTGCGCGTGTAGTGGACCACGTGGTTGGCGGCCTGGATGTTCACACCAAAACCTACCGCCACCGGGGACAGGATGATGACGCTGAAGCCCGGCTTCTCCTGGAACGCCTTGATGCGCTTCTGGCGACTCTGCGCGTGCGACGCTGACGCAGCCGTGTCGCCGTTGATGATGTCTGGCCGGATGTGGAACGTCTCCTCAACGTAGTGCTGGAGAAGGCGCTGGATGCTTCGGAACTCGCAGAAGACGATGACCTTCTCACCCTTGCGCTCAATGCCCTTCAGCTCGTTCAACAACCAGTCCAGCTTGGGCGCGCGCGACCGGTACTCAGCCAGCGGCTCGGGTTTGAACACGTCCAGGCCGAGACGACGTGGGTCCGTGCAGATGAGCCGCAGATAGTGCAGGAGGCCAAGGTGGTTCTTGAACGGGACGTTGGCACCAAGCTCGTTGCGGCGCTTGAACAACTCGATTGCGCGCCCGTAGAGCTCCCGCTGCTTCGCTGACAGCGGCAGCCTTCTGCAAGGCTCGACCACAATCTTCCGTGGAAGGTCCTTGGCCACCTCAGCCTTGGTGCGCCGGAGGATTTGTGGCGCGATGAGTTTGCGCAGTTCCTCGACCCGGGCCTTCTCTTCGTCCGTCTTGGCCTCGATGGGCTTGCGGTAGCGTCGGCCGAAGTCGTTAAGCGCGCCCAGAAGGCCCGGCTGCACGTAGTCGAACAAGCACCAGAGGTCCGCCAGCGTGTTCTCA
>DAORNK010000140.1:2581-9894 GCA_035440985.1 Rubrivivax sp.
TGTCCCCGTGCAGGCAATCCTGAACGCAACGTTCTGCTTCTTCGCTGCCCGAGTGACTATCGCAGCTGGGTTCTTAATCTTCTGCGCCTCGTCGCAAACCATCATCGACCAGCGCTGCGTTGCGAAGGAGAACTCAAGGTCTCGCAGCGTCTCGTAGGTCGTCAGAACGATTCGCGCGTTGCCGAGCCATCCGGGTCGGAGGAACTTCGTGAGCCCGTCCTCCGTACGCAGTCGCGAGTCGATGCTGGCGGCCGGGACCCGCAAGTCTGCCAGGTCATCCCCGTAGGCGGTCAGGATGGGAAGCGCCTCCGGCCGGAAAAACTTGGCGGCTTCCTCTTTCCAGTTCTCGAGCAGCGATACCGGTGCCACCACAAGCATTGGCTCGACGGACGGGTCCCTCTCAATTGCCCAGGCCATCAGCGTAAGGAGTTGGAACGTCTTACCCAGGCCCATGTCGTCGGCCAACACTGCTCCGCGGCAGTTGAAGTTGGTCCGCACCTCGAAGAGGGTTTGCAGCCATGCCACGCCCTCCCGCTGATGCGGCAGAAGGCTGTACCCGGGTCGCAGGGAGGCCGGAAGGTTTGGCTCTCGGCCCTCTGCCGACAGTGCCTGCTGGCGCTCTTCCGCATAGTCGATGCTGGCGATGTTCGAGAGCAGGACTGGCGTCTTGCGCTTGACCGGCGCACTGTTTGGGTTCCGCTTGGGCTTCTCGGGGTCGAACTTGCCGTCCTTCGCGTCGCTCAAGGCCTCATCAAACGTCTGATTGATTCGCTCTGCCTCCGCGACCGGCATCGGCTTGGGCACGCCAGGTACGTTGACCTCAGTCTTGCCCACCGCCTTGGCGACAGCGATCTTCTGCTTGAGCTCAGCCAGCGCCTCGGGGCTGACAGGCATTGAGACCAAGTCAGTCTCACCCTTGGGAGTCCACGAGATGACGTTGACCAGGTTCTCAGGGAACCATCCATCGTCGTCCTTCTTCTTGGCGATGAACGGCGAGTAGTACGGCTTCTCGAAGCCGATTTCCTGGACGCGCGACGCGTAGTGCGTGAGGTCGTAGACCTGCGCATAGGTGATGAGGATGGGAGGCTGGCGGCGTGCCTCCATCGCCTGCTCGAGCTGGCTGAGGTGCTCGGGTGTGTCTCCCTGCATCTCGAAGTCGTAGCCCTCCCAGCCGAACAGCTGATAGTTGCGCGCGAGCGCCGCCTTCAGTCCCTTGACGAACTTGGCGAGGCCGCCGTCATCGAACCAGACAGTTTCGGACGAAGCCGGGCCGTCCGATGGGGCGGTCTCGATGAGCAAGCCAACTTTCAGCGGGTAGCCCAGCGCGTGCCGCTCGAACAGGGGAAGGAAGCGCTCGTAGTCGAGTCCCGCCGCGGCCCGGGCAGCTTCGAATTGCTCTTCGTCGATGACAGCGTTGGCGTCCTCGCCGAGGGCGGCATACGGGTTCAGGATGAATGCCTGCGCCCTGGCGCCGGCCACTCTGCGCCCAGGCAGGCGTTTGATTTCCTCAAGGACCGTGCGAACCTTGGGGGAGATGACCACCTGGACGACTCCTTCTGCGGTCGCGATGTCATAACGTGCCTGAACTGAGGCCTGCCTGTCGAAGCGCGACAGCCAGTCGTCAGGAGCGCCGTCGAAGGTCGGCTGCACTTCGATGACGGTATCGTAGGCCACTTGCACCTTTCGTATGCCAATGGCGAGCCTCTCCGGTGTCAGCACAACTGTCTTGCGCAGGAAGGCGTCAAGATTCGCGCTCGCCTCAACTGCAAGCCGGCGGATGCGGCCCCAGGCAAGCCGATGTGCCTGGCCACTGCGTTCGTCGGCGGGCCGTCGGGCAAAGGCCCGGACCTCCTTGACCAGTTGCCAAGCCTCAGGCGACAGGAGCGAGCGCTTCCCTTGATGTTGGAGAACGGCTCCGTCGAGGCTCGCGTCGCTCACCGGGTGTCCGTCGATGCGCCATCCGTCTATGGCGATGCCGAACGCCTCGTCCTCCAACGCACCGCGGCTGCTGAGGGCTGGCGAGGCCTGCACAACGTCCGGCAACGCAAGCATCGCCAGCGCCTCCGCGTGTTCACGATGACGGCGAAGGTCGTAGAGCACGTCCCAGGCGACTGCGAAACCACCATCAACTTGGCTGGCGAAGCCCTCGTCCTCGAGTTGCGACATCCAGCCGTCAAGCATCGGCGCCGGCCCCAACGGGCGTGCGCCTTCCGGCGTGTTGGTGACGACGAGGCCATCGGCAAGTTCCCGGACATGCCACCTAGCGGGCGGCGTGCTCCCTTCCCCACGTGTGAAGAGCTTGAAGACGCTCATCTACCTCTCCACCACCAGCCCTTTCTGGCGTTCTTGAACTCAAACCCCCACTTCAGGAGCACCTCATTGATACCGAGATGCGAGTCGTCGGTGCGCACCCACAGGTTGCCGCCAGGGGTGAAGTCTTCAATCTCCAGCCCGAACCGCTCAGTGAACTGCGACAGGGCCTTGCGGCTGTAGTTGGTCGTCTTCCAGCTGGCGATGTCCCAGGCCGCATCAGTGTCCCGCGACCGAGTCGTCTGTTGAGGGGAAGGAGCCGGCGCGGCGTTGGCTGCGCGTGTGGCAGCCGGTGGCGCAGGTCGAACTGGTTGATGGGGCGGCGCGGGCGGCTGTGCTGGCCGCGCCAACACGACTGGCCTGCTCGTCGCGCCCTTGGGCCTGATGCCGAAGCGTTGTTCCAGTTCCGCTTTGAAGCGCTCTTCCCAGGTTTCGAACCCTCGAACTCCGTCTTGGTGAGCCAGCCAAAGCTCGCGGGCGGAGTGCTTCAATGAGTTCTTGCTGTCCTTCGGCAAGACCACCGGCATGTCGAACCTGAACGGCATCGCTCTCTTGGCGTCGTAGCCGTAGCAGGCGTTGCTGTAGCCGCTGAACTCCACGACCACCAGCGGCCCCATGCGCATGATGAAGGCGTTGTTCGACCTGACGTTGTCCCGCAGTGGAACGACCAAGCCCGACATCTTTTTGCGAAGAGCCTGGAAGTCAGCCGACCTGTTCTCGCGTGCGTCGGCGCCGAGAGCGAAGTGGATGTCTTCGATGGAGTTGACGTATCGAGCCCAGAACTCAAGCCGCCTGTTGTCCCCGGTATGCTCCTCGGCCAGAAGCGTAAAGAACGCTTCGATGAACTCAAGCTTGAGCCACTCGGCCACCATGACTCGCGCTTCGGGCATGACCCCGCCCCAGCGCATTGCGTTGCTCTGCAGCCAGGGATTGCCCCACCAGTTCACCGCGGCGTCCCTCAGTGGGACGGCGAGGGGCGGCGGCTTCAGCCGCGCGAACCGGTTGAGGACGAGCGCCAGCCCCTCATCTCGAATCAGCTCGTTCCCCTGCAACAGGTCCAACACTCGGTAGAGCAGACCTATGAAGTCTGCGTCCGACTTGCCAACAGCGGCCCGGACTTGCGCGAGGTACAGCTTGCGCATGAACCATGAGCTATCGGAGATGTTCAACACCTCGCGGAGCTCGTCGACAGCCGCGTGCTGGCCCGCCAAGAGCTCGGCACCATATCGGCCGCAAGGATCCTCGCTCAGTAAAGTCTGATGCTGCTGCAGCGAGTCCGCCCACTGCGGGTTGCGCTCGCCATCAAGGACGCTACGCGACTGCTTGCCGAGGTAGGACCGCAATGCTTCCCAGTTCTCACGCCCTGCCTTTGGGGTGTCTGCAGCTTCACCGTCGTATGCGAAGAAGCCGGAGAGCAGCCCTTGATAGCAGCGCCGGTACTGCTTCGGCGCGGGCAAATACTGGTCCACGCCATCGAGCAGCGCAGGGAAGCGCTCCCGATCTTCGATGACTCGCAGTCGCTGCGGGCCAACTGGCAGGGCAACGCCGAACGACACCAGCCGCGCGTCTTTCAGGTTGTCGACGCGCTTGCTGGTCCAGAAGCGTCGCACGGCCTCCTCTTGGAGGTCCTTGGGCACATAGGCGCCAGACCCCTCACGCAGGTGGCGCTCCAAGTGCTTGATGTGAGAGTCGATGGTCCCATCCACCGCCCAAGGGCGCGACAGCGGTTGCTCTGAGACCCCAGCGAGGCGAGACCGCAGGCGGGTAAGCGCGTCCATCAGCCGGGCAAGGCACAAGTGCCGAAGTTGCCGGGAGCTACGCCCTCGGCGGGCTTGCGCTTCTCGCGCACATTGAGGAACTGAAGGCGCATCTCCACTCGGCGGCTCTCGTCGTCCGTCTCCCTTTGCGCGTTGAACGAGTAGCCACCGACCACGAAGAGCGCGCGAATCAACTCCAGTTGCTCCGGTGTCATGGCCTCCTCGTCGGAGCCAGGGCGGGCAAACAGGGCACACAAGACGCGCTGGCTGCGCTGCAGGCTGAGGTCTAGGTTTGAAAGGTAGGAGCCCTTCTTGTCTGTGAATCCGTCGACGACAATTTCCTTCAGGACGCGCTTGCCCAAGTCGTCGTTGGCCTTGTCGAGAATCGCGGGGACGAAGGCGCGAAGGAGCCTTTGCTGGTCGGCTGTCAGGGTCGACTTGGCGAACGGGAACTGCGCCCTGGAGCCGAAGTCGACGACGTTGCGATTGCGGTCGATAGTGATGCCCTTGAAGCGCTCTTGGCGAGCGACTTCTTCGAAGCGGTCGAGTAGCTTCTGGATGTCCTGCCGTTGCTGTTCCTCTTCTTTCTCACGCTGGCTCACGGTCTTGGTGACAGCCAACAGCGCGACTGCCATCACGACGAGGAACAGCACCATCAAAGCAGTCATCAAGTCCGCGTACGAAATCCAGAAGGGCTTCTCCGCCTCGTCTCGTGGCCTGGCTCGGGCCTGAAGTCGAAGTTCGAGCATCGCTTACCGCCGAGACGGGGTCGCCCCGGAGAGCGAGACTTCTAGCTCTTCGACGGCCGAGCTTAGAAGCTTGACTGCGCAACTCAGCTTGGCGTGGAAGTCGCTGTTCGCCCGGTCGAGGGTGCGCGACAAACCGTCAGCGAATTTCGCGTGAGCATCAGCCAGCACATCCGACACACCCTCCAGGTAGTTCTCGGTCTCGTGGTGCGCTTGGGCCAGCTTTGTCGCCGCTGTCTGGATGCGGTCCAGTGCCTGCTGCGTGAGCGATGCCTCCCTCTTGGCGGACTCCACCACCGAGCGCAGCTCAGTCAGCATTGAGCCGGTGGCTTCCCGGTTAGCGCGATAGTCCGAGAGCACGTTCTGCAGCGCCGTCGAGGAAGAGCTGAGCGCGCCACTGACCTCGGCCATCCTGTCGGCAACGCTCGCAGCTCTGCCAAGAGCACCGGTCACCTTGTCGCCGGCTTGGGCGAACGCCGTTGCCCCTTGTTCCAGCGTGCGCGCGCCTGAGTTGAGCTTGTCGATGGACGTCGTCGTCGTGCGCTCCAGGGAGGCAACGCTTTGCCGCATCTGGTCGGTAGAGGCGGCCATCTGCTTAACGACTTCGGCGACCGATGCCCCCAGGTCGTTGACCATCCCCTTCGTGCGGTCGGTCAGACATTGCTCGCGGCGCTGCTGTTCCTGGTGAGACTTCTCTGCCTGCGCCTGCAGCGCACCCATCATGGCGCCCATCTGCTCGCTGAGGTTGCCAATCGCTTCGTTGAGCTTGGTGTTCGTCTCGCTCTGCGACTTGGACACCATGTCGCGGATGCCCTCCACGAAGCTGCGAGTCTGCTCGTTGATTTCGGCCTGACGGCGCTCCATCTCCTCAACGGCTCGCGCCATCTTCTCGGCCATCACGTCGCCCGAGCGCTGGCTGTTCTCTTCCATCCTGCCAAGCAGCCCCTGCAGTGACGCCACTGCGTCCTGCATGGCCTGGGCGCTCTTCTGGTTGAGCTCCTGGATGCCGGAAATCTGGCCGCCGAAGAGGTCGTTCAAGCGCTCGCTAAAGCTCGCCATAACATCTTGAAGGAGCGTCGCCGCGGCTGCGCTCTGGTCGCCGCTGGCCTTGGCTACGACCTCGCCAATCTGCTTTAGAGGCTCCCGCAGGCTTGTTTCGATGCCGGCGGTGATGTGCTGGCCCAGCGCCTGTGAGTTCGCCTGATGCGCCGCAATCTGCCGCTCGGTCATCTCCTGCAGCAGCACCTTCAGGTCGCCAACCAGCGAGTCCTTGAGAATCTTCGACTGCGCGGCGGAGTCTTCCGAGGCAGTAACGAGGCGCGACAGATACTCCTCGCCCGCGCCCATTGCGAACAGTCCATCGAGGTGCTGCGCGACGTCCTCAGTGCACCTGTACAACGACGACAGGAGCACCTTCTCGATGAATGTCACGACCATCGCCAGCGTGATGGCGGCGGCTGAAACGATGAATGCCTCGAAGACGCCGCCGAGAAGCAGTTCAAGGCTCTGGCGGACCTTTGCCGGGTCCTCTGGCACCTCGAAGTTCCTCAACCCCGTGATGAGGCCGGAGAATGTCCCGATGATGCCGATGCCGGTGAAGATGCCCGGCAGGTGCTTGAAGAACTCGGTGCGGAGGCGTCCTTCGACAACTGCGTGACTGTTGAAAAAGGACTCGGCAGGAGCTGTTGCTCGCACCTTCGTGGTCAACATCTGCCCGTCGCGCTCTTCGCGCTGCGCGTGCAACGTGTCCCGGAACTCCTTCCAGAGGTGCAGCAGGCGGGGGTCGCTCTCGAAAATCTTGTGCAGGTCCGCGGCGTTTCGAGGCTCGCCGCTACGAAGCTGTCGTAGGACTCGCCCAAGTCGAAGGCGCAGAAGCACTGCCGGCGTCACGAACCAGAACACGAAGCCAAGGGTAAGCAGTGCCAGCGCGCTTCCGGTCACCAGCAACGCCATGGGCGCCTTGTGCACGAGGTCAACGTAATTCATGCAGCCCCAGGTGCCGTGGGGCTGGCGTCGACGCGAATGTCGCGGCGCTCGCAGTACTCGACCACGATGACCTCAAACATGTTCGCGAGGCTGCGACGGTCCGCCTTCGCCGCTGCAGACAGGAGGGCTTTGACTTCTGGCGGGACGCGCAGCGTCAAGGTTGCCGTCTTCGTCTGATTGCGTGCCACCGATGGCCCTCCCTGTGCCGACTGCACCTGTGCTGTGTAGTCACAGCGTTTTGCAGTCAGAGTATCAAAGGTTGGCTACCTTTGACAACCGACCATCGAGGGGTGCAGGTATCGGCTGGGCGCCCGTGACGCTGCGCGCTTCGCGGTGTGTAGTGGTCAAGTATTTTCGGACACCGAGTTAGGTTGTTTTTCTGCCATGTGCTGTTCATAGGCATTCGGCGGCAGGTAACCGAGTTTTGAGTGCAAGCGGACGCTGTTGTAGAAGCCGACGATGTAGTCGGTCACATCGCGCGTAGCCTCTGCGTGGTTGGCATACTGGTTCGGCC
>DAORNK010000140.1:9948-10161 GCA_035440985.1 Rubrivivax sp.
GCGTTGTCCCAGCAGTTGGCCTTGCGGCTCATGCTGGCGCGCAAACGATGCCGTGCAAGCAAGGTGCGGTGGGCGTCGCTGGCGTACTGGCTGCCGCGATCCGAATGCACCACCAAGCCCGCCGGCGGTTGCCGCTGGGTAATGGCCATCTGCAAAGCCGTACAGACCAGTTCGGCTGGCATGCTCGGCGCCATCGCCCAGCCGACGATCTTG
>DAORNK010000141.1:0-4863 GCA_035440985.1 Rubrivivax sp.
CCTTCGGCCAGCGCCAGCCCCAGGTCGCGGCGGCTGAGCTTGGGCATGGCCGCGCCGCCGCGGCCCAGCGTTTCGATCTGGGCCTTGGTCAGCCCGGCCTTCAGCCGGCCATCGATCACCGCCACGGTGGCCGGCACGGCGCCGTGGCGCTGTACTTCGGCCTGCACGCGCAAGGCCGTTTCGGCGTTCTGCGGCCAGGGCATGCCGTGCGCGATGATGGTCGATTCCAGTGCCACCACGGGTGCGCCGCGGCGCAGCGCTGCGGCCACCTCGGGGTGCAGGTCCAGGTACGGGTTGAGCGGGGTTTGCATCGACCGAGGGTGCCACAATCCGGAGCCGATGCAAGAGCGAGTGCGCCTGTACCTGGATCTGATCCGCTGGGACCGCCCCGCCGGTTGGCTGCTGCTGCTGTGGCCCACGCTGAGTGCCCTCTGGATCGCCGGGGACGGCTGGCCCGGCTGGCACCTGCTGGTCGTGTTCGTGGTTGGCACGGTGCTGATGCGCAGCGCCGGCTGCTGCATCAACGACGTGGCCGACCGCCACTTCGACCGCCATGTCAAGCGTACCGCCCACCGGCCGGTCACGCGCGGTGCCATCACGGTGGCCGAGGCGCTGGCCGTCGGCGCGGCGCTGGCGCTGGCCGCCTTCGGGCTGGTGCTCACCACCAACCCGGCGGCGGTCTGGCTGTCGTTTCCGGCGCTGGCCATCACGCTGGCCTACCCGTATGCCAAGCGCCTGCTGGCGGTGCCGCAGGCCGTGCTGGGCGTGGCCTTCAGCTTCGGCATCCCGATGGCCTTTGCCGCCGCACTGGGCGGCAGCGACTGGAACCTGGCGGCCATTGCCGCCGCCGTGCCGCCGCAGGCCTGGCTGCTGCTGGTGGGCAACCTGTTCTGGGTGCTGGCCTACGACACCGAATATGCGATGGTCGACCGCGACGACGACCTGCGCATCGGCATGAAGACCTCGGCCATCACGCTGGGGCGGCTGGACGTGGCCGGCGTGATGCTGTTCTACGCCGCCTACCTGCTGTCGTGGGCGCTGCTCGGCCTGTCGCTGGGCCTGGGGCGCATCTTCCTGCTGGGCATCGCCGCGGGTGCCCTGCAGGCCGCCTGGCACTACCGGCTGATCCAGGCGCGCAGCCGCGAAGGCTGCTTCAAGGCCTTTCGCCTGAACCACTGGCTGGGGCTGGCGGTGTTCGCCGGCGTGGCGCTGGATCTGGCGCTGCGCTGACTTCCGGGTGCAAACTTCACGTTTCGGTGCATCATTCAACTACGATCCGGTTTTCACAGGAGCCCCCATGAAAGTCTCGCGCATCCTCGCCATCGCCGCCGCTCTGGCCCTCGCTGGTACCGCGGCACAGGCCCAGCAGTTCTTCCGCATCGGCACCGGCGGCACGGCCGGCACCTATTACCCGGTGGGCGGCATGATCGCCAACGTGGTCAGCCAGCCGGGCAAGCTCGTCGCCACCGCGCAGGCCAGCAACGGGTCGGTGGCCAATGTCAACGGCATCGCCGGCGGCGCCATGGAAGCCGGCTTCTCCCAGGCCGACGTGGCCACCTGGGCGCAGAAGGGCACCGGCATCTACGAAGGCAAGCCCAACGTGCCGGGCTTGCGCCTGATCGCCAACCTGTACCCCGAGAGCGTGCACGTCGTCGTCAAGAAGGGCAGCGGCATCAAGAGCGTGGCCGACCTGAAGGGCAAGCGCGTGGCGCTGGACGAGCCGGGCTCGGGCACGCTGGTCAACGCGCGCGCCATCCTGGCTGCCTACGGCGTGACCGAGAAGGACATCAAGCCCGAGTACATCAAGCCCAACCAGGCCGGCGACAAGTTGAAGGACGGCTCGCTCGACGCCTTCTTCTTCACTGGCGGCGCTCCTGCCGGCGCGATCTCCGAACTGGCTTCGGCCGGTGGCGGCATCGACATCCTGGCCATCGAAGGCGCGCCGGCCGAGGCTCTGCGCAAGAGCAGCCCGTTCTTCGCCCCCGACACCATCGCTGCAAGCACCTACAGCGGCGTCGGCCAGGTGCAGACGCTGGCCGTGGGCGCGCAACTCGTCACCAGCGACAAGATCAGTGCCGACACGGTCTATGAAGTCACCAAGGCGCTGTACAGCGAAGCGGCGCAGAAGCAGCTCGCCAACGGCCATGCCAAGGGCAAGTACATCACCCGGGAGAACGCCGTCAGGAGCGCCGGCATCCCCTTCCACCCGGGCGCCGAGCGCTTCTACAAGGAAGCCGGCTTGCTGAAGTAAGGTCCCGTCGACGACGGACCCCGAACGGGGCAGCCCTGGCGGCTGCCCCTTTTTTTTGTTTTCAGAGCACGATGCCGCCATGACCACCACTGCACTGCCCGACGACAAGACTCTGCAGGAACTGGAGCAGAAGTTCGACCCGGAGATGCGCTTTCGCCCGCTGACGGCGCATGCCGCCACGCTGGTGGGCGCGCTGCTGCTGCTGCTGTCGATGTTCCACTACTACACGGCCGGCTTCGGGCTGCTGCAGGAGGTCACCCACCGTGGCGTGCACCTGGCCTTCGTGCTGGGGCTGATCTTCCTCGTCTTCCCGCACCGCAAGGCGTTGCTGGAGCAGCCGGCCCACCATAGCCTGCTGCGCCCTGGCAGCGTGCCGTGGTTCGACTGGGTACTGGCGCTGGCCATCGCAGCGGCGGTGCTCTACATCCCCTGGATCTTCGAGGACCTGACCTTCCGCGTCGGCAACCCGCTGACCGCCGACGTCGTGATGGGCAGCATCCTCATCGTCGCGCTGCTCGAAGCCACGCGGCGCAGCATGGGCTGGCCGCTGCCGCTGATCGCCATCGGCTTCATGGTCTATGCGCTGGCCGGCCCCTACTTTCCGGGGCTGCTGCAACACGCCGGCTCCAACTGGACGCAGCTCGTCAACCACCAGTACCTTACCAGCCAGGGCATCTACGGCGTGGCGGTGGGCGTGGTGGCGACCTACGTCTTCCACTTCGTGCTGTTCGGCGTGCTGGCCACTCGCATCGGGCTGGGGCAGCTCTTCCTCGACGTGGCCAGCAGCATCGCCGGGCGCTACGCCGGCGGGCCGGCCAAGGTCAGCGTGTTCGGTTCGGCGATGTTCGGCATGCTCAGCGGCAGCAGCGTGGCCAACGCGGTGACGGTGGGCTCGCTGACCATCCCGGCCATGATCCGCGTGGGCTACAAGCGCGAATTCGCCGGCGCGGTGGAGGCCGCCTCGTCCACCGGCGGGCAGATCACGCCGCCGGTGCTGGGCGCGGCGGCCTTCCTGATGATCGAGTTCCTCTCGGTGCCCTACCAGACGATCATCGTGGCCGCGGCGATCCCGGCCTTCATGCACTTCTTCGGCGTCTTCATGCAGGTGCACTTCGAGGCCAAGCGCTTCGGCCTGCGTGGCCTCACCGAGGAAGAAATGCCCCGGCTGCGCCAGAGCCTGCGCGAACGCTGGCCCACGCTGATCCCGCTGACGCTGCTGATCTTCATCCTCGTCACCGGCCGCACACCCTACCTGGCGGCCTTCACCGGCATCACCTCCTGCGCCATCGTCGGCCTGACGACGCGGGCCCAGGGCAACACCGCGGCCCACTGGGGCCTGCTGGCGGCGCTGCACGCGGTGCTGCTGGTGGTGGTGTTCGGCGGCATCGAGGACAACGCCCTCAAGTTCGGCATCTTCGCCGTGGCGCTGGTGGTCTCGCCGTTCATCATCCGCGCCTTCAAGGTCGAGGGCCGCATCGGGCTGCAGGCGCTGGTGGAGTCCTTCAGCACGGGCGCCAAGTACGCGCTGGCGGTGGGCGCGGCGGCGGCCACCGTGGGCATCGTGATCGGCGTGGTCACGCTCACCGGCGTGGGCTTCAAGCTGAGCATGATCATCACCGGCGCGGCGCAGGCGGTGGCCGGCGGCGTGGGCAGCTGGATCCCCGCGGCGCTGGCTTCGCCGCAGTCGCTCACGCTGCTGGTGGCGCTGGTGATGACGGGGCTGGTGTGCATCCTGCTGGGCGCCGGCATCCCGACCACGGCCAACTACATCATCATGGTCACGGTGGCCGCGCCCACGCTGGTGGGCCTGGGCGTCGAGCCGCTCGTGGCGCACTTCTTCGTCTTCTATTACGGCGTGCTGGCCGACATCACGCCGCCGGTGGCGCTGGCGGCCTACGCCGCGGCGGGCATGGCCGGCAGCGACCCCTTCAAGACCGGCAACATGGCCTTCCGGCTGGGCATGGCCAAGGCGCTGGTGCCCTTCGTCTTCGTCTTCTCGCCGTCGCTGCTGATCGTCGCCAAGGGCTTCACGGGCCTGGACTTCGCCATCACCTTCTTCGGCTGCGCTGCAGGCATCGTGATGCTGGCGGCAGCACTGAGCAGGTTCTTCCTGGTGGAGATGACACGTCCCGAGCAGGCGCTGTGCCTGGTGGCGGCGCTGTTCACGATCGCTCCGGGCGCGATGCCCACGGTGATCGGCTTGGCGCTGGCGACGCCGGTGATGATGCGGCAGCTGGTAGCGTGGCGACGAGCGCGGACGTTGGCTGCGGTTTGATTCTGGCGTTTGAGGCTTGGGGGTGCGAAGGTCCGTGTGCCGCGGCGGCGTGGGTGTGGCCCGGCTTCGTTCAGGGAGATTCACTGCGCCGGGCCACACCCACACCGCCGCAAACCCTCCAAGGTGGCGTGCCCCTTGCCCGCCGCGCGCACCTCACCCAGCCCGGCCCAGCTCCTCAGCCCGCGCGCGCGCCGCATGCAAGGCCTTCACGAAGGCTGCTCGCACCCCCTGCGCATCCAGCGACGTGATCGCCGCGTGCGTGGTGCCCCCCTTGGAGGTGACCTGCTCGCGCAATGCCGTCGGCGACAGCGGCGACTGGCTCGCCAGCGCCGCCGCC
>DAORNK010000141.1:4974-10153 GCA_035440985.1 Rubrivivax sp.
AGATCGCGGTCACCGCGTCCAGGTCGTCCTCGCGCGCCACCCAAAGGCTCTGCCCGGTGGGCGCCAGCAGCGCCTGCACTTGGTCCCGCTCGGCCGCTGAAACTTCTGGCCGCGCGTAGAGCCCGGCGATGCCCTGGCCGATCAGCGCCGGCGTGTTGGGCATGGCGCGCACCACGCGCGCGCTGCCGCTGGCCAGCACGATGGCCTGGCTGCGGATGCCGGCCATCACACTGAGCTGCAACGCGCCGCCGACATGGGCCGCACAGGGCGCCGCGGCATCGGCAAAGAGCTGCGGCTTGACGGCCCACACCACTGTCGCCGCCTGCGCCAGGCGGGCATCGGCCGCGGCCTGGGCTGCCACGCCGAAGGCCAACGCCAGCTTCTCGCGCTGCGCTTCGAAGGGCTCGACGACGATGATGGACGCGGCTGGTCGGCCGGCCTTGCGCAGGCCGCCGATCACGGCCGAGGCCATGTTGCCGCCACCGATGAAGGCGATGCAGTCGGGATTCATACGGCCAGTGTAGCCAGCCGCCAGTGAACGCTCGCGCCCCCGCCAAGGCCATGACAAAGGCTCGCGCAAGCCATGCAAACCCGGCATGGCAGGCTGCACACAAGGCGCCGCGCCACCCGTAAAGTGCAGGCTGGCCCGGCCGGCACTGCCCACGAGGCAGCGCCGGCCGGCTCTTGGACCGGCGGCGCCCACACACATTCAGCGGCAGCCGCGAGGAGACCCGTCGATGAGCTCGCACCTGTCATACGTCAACCCCAGTGCCGACAGCCCCTGGGGCACCTACCTGATGCAGGTCGACCGCGTCGTGCCCTATCTGGGCCACCTGGCGCGCTGGGTCGAGACGCTCAAGCGCCCCAAGCGCGCGCTGATCGTGGACATTCCCATCGAGCTGGACAGCGGCGAGGTCGCGCACTTCGAAGGTTTCCGCGTACAGCACAACCTGAGCCGCGGCCCCGGCAAGGGCGGCGTGCGCTACCACCCCGAAGTGACGCTGGAAGAGGTGATGGCACTGGCCGCCTGGATGAGCATCAAGAACGCCGCCGTCAACCTGCCCTATGGCGGCGCCAAGGGCGGCATCCGCGTCGATCCCAAGACACTCAGCCTGAAGGAACTGGAGCGCATGACGCGGCGCTACACCAGCGAGATCGGCATCATCATCGGCCCGCAGCGCGACATCCCCGCACCCGACGTGAACACCAACCCGCAGATCATGGCGTGGATGATGGACACCTACAGCATGAACACCGGCAGCACCGCCACCGGCGTCGTCACCGGAAAGCCCATCGATCTGGGCGGCAGCCTGGGCCGCGTGAAGGCCACCGGCCGCGGCGTGTTCGTGACCGGGCGCGAGGCGGCGCGGCGGCTGAACCTCGACCTCAACGGTGCACGCGTGGCGGTGCAGGGCTTCGGCAACGTCGGCTCGGCCGCGGCCGAGCTGTTTGCCCAGGCCGGCGCCATCGTGGTGGCCGCCCAGGACCACACCGGCAGCATCTTCAACGACAAGGGCCTCGATATGGCCGAGCTGATGCCCCACGTCAGGGCCACCGGCGGCGTGGGGGGCTTCAAGGGTGCCGAGCCGATGGCCAACGAGGAGTTCTGGGACACGCGCTGCGACATCCTGATCCCGGCCGCCCTCGAAGGTCAGGTCACGGCCGACCGCGCCCGGCGCGTCCGCGCCAGGCTGGTGCTCGAAGGCGCCAACGGCCCGACGGTGCCTGCCGCCGACGACATCCTGGCCGACCGCGGCGTGCTGGTCGTGCCCGATGTGATCTGCAACGCCGGTGGCGTGACGGTCAGCTACTTTGAATGGGTGCAGGACTTCAGCAGCTTCTTCTGGACCGAGGACGAGATCAACGTCCGGCTGGACAAGATCATGATCGGCGCCCTCAAGCGCATCTGGGAAACCGCCGACCGCCACCGGATCACGCTGCGCACCGCCACCTTCGCGGTGGCCTGCGAGCGCATCCTCACGGCGCGCAAGGAGCGTGGGCTCTACCCGTAAGTCCGTGTCCCGGTCCGGCAGACCGGCTGCAAAGCTCCTTTACACCCGGCGTGTACCATTCGCGCCAGCGTACGGCCGCGCCGTGCCCGGCGGCTGCACGGCCGCCCACCTGAACCGAATCTTCCGAAGGACACTTCCCCCATGATCTCTGCAGCCCTGTCGCGCCGGCTCGCGCTACTGACTTTGTGTGCTTCCGCATTGGGCCTGGCCGCGTGCGGCGGTGGCGGCGGCAGTGACGCCGGCTCGGCGCAGCTTCGCCCGCTGAACCTCACCGCAGACCTGCCCAGCATCGACCTGTACGCCGACACCACCAAACAGTTCAGCGCCGTGGCCACCAACGCGCTGGGCAGCTACACCGGCGTGGGCGCCGCCACCTACACGCTCAAGGTCAACCGCGCCGGCGACGGCACCACGCTGCTCAGCGGCAGCTACACGCTGTCCAAGGACCAGCACTACACGGCCGTCGTGTGGGGCCGCGAGACCGCGCTGCGCCTGTCCACGCTGCCCGAGGACGAAGACAACAACGCCATCACGACGGGCAATTCGCGCCTGCGCATCTTCAACGCCACCACCGACACGGGGGCGCTGGACGTCTTCGTCACCTCATCGACGGCCGACATCGGCGAGACCTCGCCGACCCAGGGCGCGCTGGCCTCCGGCGCGCTCAGCGGCTTCCGGGACCTGTCCGCCGGCACCTACCGGCTGCGTGTCACCGGCGTGGGCGACCCCAACGACGTGCGCCTGGACATCCCGGCCTTCACACTGGCCGACAAGAAGCACAACACCCTCATCCTGACCGCCGGCGCCAGCGGCGTGCTGGTCAACGGCACCCAGCTCGAACAGCAAGGCACCGGCACCACGCTGACGAACACCAAGGCGCGCGTGCGCGTGGTGGCCAGCATGAACGCCGCCGGCAACGTGGCCGTCAGCGTGGGCGGCAGCACGCTGGTCGGCGGCCTGCGTTCGCCATCGGTGGGCCCCTACACGCTGGTCAATGCCGGCAACCTGGACCTCACCGTGCGCGTCAACGGCAACGTGATCAGCAGCGCCACGCAGAGCTTCGCCGCGGGCAGCGATTACACGCTGATGACCTACGGGCTGGAAGGTGCCGGCCAGGTCAAGGTGCTGGCCGACGACAACCGCCTGCCCAGCAGCACCAGCCGCGTCAAGGTGCGACTGGTGCATGGCCTGGCCGGCGTCGACCCGCTGACGCTGTCGGTCGACTACCTGGCCTTGGCCACCGATCAGGTCAGCGGCGCCGCATCGGCCTACGCCACGACCAACGCCGCCAGCTCGGTGCGCATCGACGTGACGTCGGCCTCGGCCGCGGCCGCGCTGTACTCGGCCACCGAAGTCAACCTGCAAGGCCAGGGCGTGTACACCGTCTTCATGCTGGGCGGCAATGCAAGCCCCACTGGCGTGATCCGCAAAGAACGCTGATCCGCTTCACCATCCCGAAGCAGCGGCGCCCTGGTGGCGCCGTTGCCGTCTGTGACACCCGAACCCACCGCACACGCCATGCCACAACCGCCCCAGGCCTTCTCCTTCGACGTGACCGAAGCCGATTTCGAAACCGCCGTGCTCGAGCGCTCGATGCAGGTGCCGGTGCTGCTGGACTGCTGGGCGCCCTGGTGCGGGCCCTGTCGCTCACTCGGGCCGGTGCTGGAAAAACTGGCCCAGGCCTATGGCGGGCAGTTCTTGCTGGCCAAGCTCAATACCGATGAAGCGCCGCACATCAGCGCCGCGCTGCAGATCCGCAGCATCCCGCTGGTGGTGCTGTTCTTCGGCGGGAGGCCGGTCGACCAGTTCACCGGCGCGCTGCCCGAAGGCCAGATCCGGGCGTTCCTGGACAAGCACCTCAAGCCGCCGGTCTCGCCGGTGGACCAGTTGCGCGAAGAGGCCGCCACCGCACCGGACGACGCCAGTGCCGAGGCCCTGCTGCGCGAAGCGCTGGCCCTGCAGCCCGGCCATGGCGAGGCCACGCTGGACCTGGCCGAACGGCTGATCGCGCGCGGCGCGCACGCCGATGCACGTGCCCTGCTGGAAGCGCTGCCGGCCGAACACCTGGGCCGCCGTTACGAAGCGCTGATGGGCCGGCTGGAACTGGCAGCCAACCGCCCCGCAGGCGACCCGGCTGCGCTGGCCGCACGCATCGCCGCCAACCCCAGGGACTTCGACGCGCGCTTTGCGCTGGCCGCCATCCAGGCCTTCGAAGGCGACTTCAGCGCCGCCTTCGAGCAGCTGCTGGAAGTGGTGATGCGCGACAAGGGTGAAGCGCGCGAAAAGGCCCGCCTGCAGCTTGTGGCCTGGTTCGAGGTCTGCCCCGATGCCAACGTGGTCAGCCGGGGCCGGCGCTACCTGGGCATGTACCTCAACTGAGCGCAAGGCCACAATGCAGGCCTGACGATGGCTGGACTGGAGCACTCCATGGCCGGTACCCGTACCCCCGGAGCCCTTTGTGGAAGCCTGGCGGAACCGCCGGACAGCGGCACACTGTGCCTCTGGCTGATGCCCCCGCCCGGGCCCATGTGCCGCCTGCCGGAGCCCCCCAGGCGCCGCGCCTACAACCAGTCCGTGGTCGGTGGCTATCCGCCGGTCTCGATGGTGCTGGGGCCCGAAGGTGTGGCCCTGCTCAAGGCCGTGGAGACCCTGCGCCTGAAGCCCTATGACGACCAGACGACGAAGGACATCACTGCCTGGGTGGCCGGTGCGACGATAGGCTACGGCCACCTGATCCCCGCCAAGCAGTGGGACACCTACAAGGACGGCATCACCGAGACGCAGGCCGACGCGCTGTTCGCCAGCGACCTGGCGCCCTTCGAAGCTGCGGTGCGCGACAGCATCACGGTGGGCCTGCAGCAGTACGAGTTCGACGCGCTGGTGATCTTCGCCTTCAACATCGGCGCCAGCGGTTTCAAGGGCTCGTCGGTCGTCAAGCTGATCAACAACCCCAAGGCCACCACCGGCCATGCCAGCCTGGAAGCGGCCTGGAAATCCTGGAACAAGTCGCAGGGCAAGGTGATGAAGGGGCTGGACAACCGCCGCGCCGCCGAATGGCGCATCTACACCAGCGCCGACTATGCGCGTTGGTGATGCCGAGCGCCGGCGCTGGCTGTGCGGCGCCGCAGCCTGGGCGCTGGCGGGCTGGGCCGGCCGCCCGGCCTGGG
>DAORNK010000142.1:0-207 GCA_035440985.1 Rubrivivax sp.
GACGCGGCCCTCGATCAGCCGCTGGGCCGCGCGGATATCCTCAAGCGTAACGGTCATGGATGGGCACCCGGCGCCGGACAGCGGCGCATTGACCTTGCGGTAACCTCCCCGCGCCCGGCGATCAAGGGCGATCAGGCCGCCTGCGCGGCGTTTGACAGGCCGCCGAAACCGCCCTACCCAACGCCCCATCTTCGGGGAGTAGCCGTT
>DAORNK010000142.1:371-10092 GCA_035440985.1 Rubrivivax sp.
GGAAGCGATCTGGATTTCGACCGGCCTCGTCGCCCTCGCCGAGATCGGCGACAAGACCCAGCTTCTGGCCATCGTCCTCGCGGCGCGCTTCCGCAGGCCCGTGCCGATCGTCCTCGGCATTCTGGTCGCGACGCTGGCCAACCATGCGCTCGCGGCAGGCTTCGGCTATCTCATCGCCCAGTGGCTGACCGGCCAGGCCTTTCAGATCGGCGTCGGCATCGCCTTCCTCGCCATGGCGGCGCGGGCGCTGGTGCCCGACAAGGCGGACGACGGTGCGGCCCAGCTCGCCGGCGCCCACGATCAGCACGCGCGCCACCCCGATCCCGCGCCGCCGCAGGGCGAAGCCGGCCAGCCGCCACCTCGCTCCTCGCCGCCCGCTTCAACGACGTCCTCTTCGTCACCATCGGCACGACGCTCGGCATGATGCTCGCCAACGTGCCTGCGGTGCTGTTCGGCGAGGCGATCACCAGGGTCGTGCCGCTCAACCTCGTGCGCCTGATCGCCGCCGCGATATTCCTGGGCCTCGGCTTCTGGATCCTCGTTGCCGCGCTCTGACCGAGCGGTCCATGCGGACTGATGTCATAAACATCATAGCTAATGTTCTGGACATTATAACGGCTATCCGATATATGGATCTTCGACGATGATGACCGCCGCCCAGATGCGCGCCGCGCTGGCTGGCCAGCGTCGCGGTGGGCACGCTGGCCATGATCCTGGCCAGCGGTCTGTTCGCCTGGCTGCTGGCGCTGGCCGCCGGCCTGCACCCGGCCACCGTGCTGCTGGGCACCTCGCCGGGCGGCATCGCCGAGATGTGCATCACCGCCAAGGTGCTGCAACTGGGCGTGCCGGTGGTCACGGCCTTTCACGTGGTGCGCTATGTGGCCGTGCTGACGCTGACCGAGCCGATCTTCCGCTGGGAAATCAGGCGCGTCGCCCGCGGGACCTGAACAACTCCTGGATGCCGATCTCGCGCGGCCCCGCCTCCACAACGATGTGGTCGCCGGCCTGCACCGAGCCAGGCTCCAGCACCGCCAGGTAGCTGCCGCAGAAACCGGACTGGGTCATCAGACCGGCGGCCTGCGCAAAGCCCATCGCCGCGCTGAACTTGAAGCAGGGGTAACGAGGTTCGCTCACCACCAGCACGCAGCCGCGGCCCGCGCCGCCGATGACCAGGCGGTCGCCTATCCACAGGTCGCGCTCCAGCAGGCCCTGCAACAGCAGGTTCTCGCCCATCGCACCCGCCGGCACCGCCTGGCCCCAGGGCGCCACCTGGGCCTGCGCACGCACGGTCTGCCAGAACGCCAGGTGCTCGCTGGGGTAGGCGTAGACCGCCTTGGACAGGCCGCCATGCACGCTGAGATCGGCCTGCTCGTCACCGGCCAGACCCAGCACACCCACCGCCACTGGCCCCATCACGGGCGTCTTGGCGATCGCGCTGGACACCTCACGCCCATCCACACGCAGCCGTTGCGCGCGTCCGGTGCAGACCTGCAGGACCTGGGGCATGCGGGGGATTTCAACATGCCCGGCCGGCGGCCGGCCGCAGGCTCAGGCCGTGCCGTACTTGGTGGAGAACTCGATGCCCGCCTTCTGCAACAGCGGGGTGGGCAGCACGCCACCGGCGCAGACGATGACGGCGGCATTGGGCAGTTGGCGCTCGCCCTCGGGCGTCTTCAGCCAGACCCAGTCCCGCTCGATGCGGTCGACGTCGGTGTTGAACAGCACCTCCAGGCGGCCGGCCTGCTGCCGTTCCAGCAGCCGCTGGCGGTTCCTCTCCTTGACGCGCGAAAACGCCGCGCTGCGGTAGCACAGCGTCACCGTGGTGCCCGGCTCTTCCGACAGCGCGATGGCCGCCTCCAGAGCGCTGTCGCCGCCGCCCACCACCAACACCGCCTGACTACGGAACTGTTCGGCATCCACCAGCCGGTACATCACCTTGGCGCTCTCCTCCCCCGGCACGCCCAGCTTGCGCGGCGACCCGCGCCGGCCGATGGCCAGCACCACCGAGCGTGCCCGGTGCTGCCCGGTGGTGCTCGTCACCACGAAACTGTCACCGACCCGTTCGATGGCCTGCATGGTCTCGTTGAACTTGATCTCGAGGCCGGTCCTGGCCACCACGCCCTGCCAGAACTCCAGCAGCTTCTCCTTCTGGATCTCACCCATGCGCACGCTGCCTACCAGAGCCAGCTTGACCGGAGCGGTCATCGTGATCTTGTTGCGCGGGTAGTGGTAGACCGTGCCACCCAAGGCGTCTTCCTGTTCGATCAGGCGGTAGCGCAGCTTGTGCTCCAGCGCGGCCAGGCCTGCCGAGATCCCTGCCGGCCCGGCGCCGACGATCAGCACGTCCAGCTCATCGCGGCCGGCCTTGCGCTTGCGCACCGTGTCCATGGCCTGGCGGCCTTGCTCCGCCGCCTTGCGGATCAGGCCCATGCCGCCCAGCTCGCCGGCGATAAACAGGCCTGGCACGTTGGACTCGAATTCCGGTGTGACCGTGGGGATGTCGACGCCACGCTTCTCCGTCCCGAATACCAGTTGAATGGCATCCACCGGACAGGCCGGCGCGCAAGCCCCATGGCCGATGCAGTGCGCCGCGTTGATCAGCACGGCCTTGCCACCCACCACACCGAGCGCACCTTCGGGGCAGGCCCGCGCACAGCCCCCCCCACCGATGCAGCGGGCGGAGTCCACCACCGGATGCAAGGAAGGCGGCTCGTTCAGGCCCTGCTTGACCGAGTCTTCGTGCACCCGCACCGCTCTTCGCTCCTTGCGACGCCGGTGCCACAGGTAGATCCAGACAACGGCGACACCAACGACAAGGTAGAAGAGTGCGAGCGACAAGTTCAGATTCGAGGTTCCGGGCAGGGGTGAAACTTACGTTGCTCCAGGCCCTTTTCTTCTTCAGGTTCGCTTCAGGGTTGCTTCATTTTGTGAGTGAAGGGCCTCGCCCCGCCAGCGACCCCTCGCGGGTGGCCGGCATGGCCGAAGTTCCGAAAATGCCTTTTCTGACAATGGGTTAACTGCGCTTCCCTGTCTCGCGTCGGGGCCGGCGGCAGCCCAGCCGAAACGGCCAATTCGAAACCCGGCGGGACCGAAGCGCCAGTAATGTGCATCACGCCCATTCATCCAGGGGTTTTCGGTACCGATAGCACTTGGAAGACTGGCCAACCGCCCCCTTTCCCAACCCAGCCTCAGCGGCCCGGCCTGCCGCGTCAGCTTGCCTTTGCCATGCGCCACGATACGACCGCCGCAGAATTCGGACCGCATACCGTGCTGGGCGACGCGCTGGAGCGTCGCGCCCGGCCGGCGCCGGCGCGCGGGGTGCGACTCGCCGACCTGCTGAGCTACTTGCTCTTCGGCGGGCTGACGCTGGGCGTCTGGCAACTGGCGCGCACGGGCCTCTACACGGCCCAGTCCGACACCGGCTACTGGATGGGCGTCGTGGGTGGCGTGATGATGCTGCTGCTGTTCGCCTACCCACTGCGCAAGCGGTGGCCGGCGCTGGCTCGCCTGGGCAAGGCCAAGCACTGGTTCGTCGTGCACATGGTTCTGGGCATCGTCGGCCCGCTGCTGATCCTGGCCCACTCCACTTTCCGGATAGGTTCGATCAACGCCGGCGTGGCCCTGTTCAGCATGCTCATCGTGGCGTTGAGCGGGGTGGCCGGCCGCTTCATCTACCTGCGCATCCACCAGGGCCTGGGGGGTGAGAAGCTCACGCTGGCAGCCCTGCGCGAGACCCTGGGCTTCACTGCCCATTCAGTGCGCAGCCAGCTGCACTTCGCACCATTGGCCGATGCGCGGCTGCGGGCACTGGACGTGCACGCCGGGGCTCCTGGTGACCGCTGGCGCGAGCATCTGCACCGTCTGCTGGTGCTGCCGCTGACCATGCGCCGCGAACGGCGGCGTTGTCAGCGCGAAGTGGACCGGGCCCTGCGCGCCATGGCGCGTCAGCGGGGCTGGGGAGCAGCCAAGCTGCATGCCCGCCGCGTGCGTGGCCGGCGCCTGGTGGCCGACTACACGAGCGCGGTGCTGCGCGTAGCCCAGCTGGCTGCCTACACGCGCATGTTCTCGCTGTGGCACGTGCTGCACGTGCCCTTCGTGGTCTTGATGGTCCTGTGTGCCATCGCCCACGTCGTGGCCGTACACGCCTACTAGCCGCCGGTGCAACACAGTGATGGACCCCCGATGCCAACGCCAGGAGCCCACCGGTGAAAGCGGGCTTGCGGCTCGCAATGGCCGCCCTGGTGCTGTTGCTGGCGAGCCTGGCGGCGCCGGCCTGGGCGCAGTCCATCGAGTCGGCCCTCTCACCGGGCCCGCTCATCAAGGGCCATATCGAGGCCGAGGGCGAGTGCAGCAAGTGCCATGTGCGCTTCGACCGTGCCGGGCAGGACCGCCTGTGCATGGCCTGCCACAAGGACATCGGCGCGGACCTGCGCGACAAGACCGGTCTGCACGGGCGCCACAAGCCGGCCACCTGCCGCAGCTGTCACACCGATCACCGCGGGCGTGACATGAAGATCGCCGAGTTCGACCGCAAGACCTTCGACCACAAGCAGACCGACTTTCTGCTCAAGGGCAGGCACGAGGGCCTGGAGTGCAAGGGCTGCCACGCCGCCGGCAAGAAGTTCAGCCAGGCACCGCACGACTGCCTGAGCTGCCACAGGAAGGACGACAAGCACAAAGGCACGCTGGGCAATGCCTGTGCCGACTGCCACGTCGAACAGGGCTGGAAAGAGACCAGGTTCGACCACGACAAGACCAAGTACCCGCTGACCGGCAAGCACGTCGACGTGAAGTGCGACAGCTGCCACAAGAGCAAGATCTACAACGAGGCGCCCAGCACCTGCATCGGCTGCCACAAGAAGGACGACAAGCACAAGGCGCGCTACGGCGAGAAGTGCGAGAGCTGCCACACCACCAGGAACTGGACCGGCCTGACCTTCCGCCATGACGTGGACACCAGGTACGCGTTGCGCGGCAAGCACCGCGAGACCAAGTGCGATGGCTGCCACGGCAGCACCTTCGTCTACCGCGAAAAGCCCGGCAACCAGTGCAATGACTGCCACAAGAAGGACGACAGGCACAAAGGCACGCTGGGCGTTCAGTGCCAGGCCTGCCACAACGAGGTCAAGTGGACGGAGAGCGGCAAGTTCGACCACGACAAGAGCAACTTCCCGCTGCGCGGCGGCCACACCAAGCCGGCCTGCAAGGACTGCCACACCTCGGCCCTGTACAAGGAAGCGCCTAGCGATTGCTACGCCTGTCACAAGAAGGACGACAAGCACGAAGGCAACCTGGGCCAGGCCTGCGCCGATTGCCACAGCGACGCCGACTGGAAGGCGCGCCGCTTCGACCACGCGCGCACCAAGTTCCAGTTGCGTCTGGGCCACTCGGTGCCCCCGGTGAAGTGCGAGGCCTGCCACGCCAACCTGAAGAGCTACCGCAAGACGGCGCTGGAGTGCTACTCCTGCCACAAGAAGGACGACAAGCACGAAACCCAGTTGGGCAACCGCTGCGAAATCTGCCACGGCGAACGCAACTGGCGCGAGACGCGCTTCGACCACGCAAAGGCGCGCTTCGTGCTGGCCGGCGCGCACGTCAAGGTGGAATGCAAGAGCTGCCACCAAAGCCCACGTTACCGGGATGCCCCGCGTGATTGCATCGGCTGCCACCTCAAGCAGGACAAGCACAAGGCCCGCTTCGGCGAAAGGTGCGAGACCTGCCACAACCAGCGCGATTGGCGGCTGTGGACCTATCACCACGAGCGTCAGGCCAACTACAAGCTGGAAGGCGGCCACGTCAAGGTGGCGTGCGAAGCCTGCCACACGCAGCCCGCGCCCAAGGACAAGCTGGCTGCACCGGTCGGGCGCGACTGCCTGAGCTGCCACCGCCGCGACGACATCCACGACGGGGCCTTCGGCTCCCGCTGCGAAACCTGTCACAGCGCCACGCGCTGGAAGGAAGTCAGCAACCGACCGCGCCTCTCGGCCCGGCCGCCGGCAACCCAGACGGGCCAGGCCCGGCAGCTCTCAGGAGGCCGCACATGAAGGCCCTCTCCACTTACGGGCTGGCCTGCGGCTGGCAACGACTGTGGCGCAGCGTGCTCTGCGCCCTGGTGCTCTGCAGCCTGCCTCTGCTGGCAGGGGCACAGGCTCCGGGCAAGGACTTCGATCACCTGCGCACCGGCTTTGCCCTCACCGGTACGCACGGCAAGGCGCGTTGCGAATCCTGCCACCTGGGCGGCATCTTCAAGGGCACGCCACGCGACTGCGAGACCTGCCACGTCACGGGCTCCAGGTTTGCCAAGTCCAACGTCGTCAAGAACACCGGCCACATCCCCACGCCCCAGACCTGCGACACCTGCCACAACACGCGCACCTTCAGCGGTGCGCGCATGGACCACGCCGGCATCGCCAAGGGTGCCTGCGGCACCTGCCACAACGGCACCCAGGCTTCGGGCAAGCCCAATGGCCACCCGGTCACCACCGCCGCCTGCGACAGCTGCCACAGCCCTTCGGCCTGGCGCCCGGTTTCCAACTTCGATCACAGCGGCATCGCCGCGGGCACGTGCGCCACCTGCCACAGCGGCAGCAAGGCCACGGGAATGGGGCCCAACCACACGCCCTTCGCGCAGGTCAGCACCATCGCCGGCACGGCTTGCGACAGTTGCCACAAGAGCGGCTTCCGCGCCTGGACACCCGCCAAGCTGCACAGCGGCGTCACCGTCACCGCCCAATGCGCCACCTGCCACACGGGCCAGAAGCCCGGCAACACCGTGCACGCCGCACAGACGGTCTGCGAAAACTGCCATCGTTCCACCAGCAGTTGGGCGGGCGCCAAGGTCGACCACAGCAAGTACAGCGCCGCCACCGATTGCGCCGGTTGCCACAACGGCAGCGGCGGCGTCAGCGGCAAGGGCAATGCACACATCCCGGTGGGCAGCGCCAACTGCGGCACCTGCCACTCACCCTCGGGATGGAAGCCCAGCCGCTGGGACCACACCCAGATCCCGGTCAGCACCCAGTGCGCCAGTTGCCACTCCGGCAACTTCCCGCCGGCCGACGGCAAGAACGCCAACCACACGCCTTACACCCAGGTCGGGGCGCTGGCACAGCTGAACTGCGACACCTGCCACCGCTCCGGCTACGTGACCTGGTCCGGCGCCAAGCTGCACAGCAGCATCACGGTCAGCGCGCAGTGCGCGGCATGCCACGCCACTTCCAGGCCCAACGACTCGGTGCACACCGGCCAGCAGGTCTGCGAGGACTGCCACAAGTCCGGTGCCACCTGGTCCGCCACCGGCAAGGTCGATCACGGCAAGTTCAACCTGGCCACCGATTGCGCCAAGTGCCACACCGGCCATGGCGCCACCGGCAAGGCGGCCACGCACATACCCGTGGGCAATACCAACTGTGCAAGCTGCCACGCTGTGTCGAGCTGGAAGCCCAGCCGCTTTGACCACACCCAGGTGCCTGTCACCGCGTCATGCGCCAGCTGCCACACGGGCGGCTTTCCCCCGGCCGACGGCAAGTCGGCCACGCACACGCCATACCAATCGGTCTCGACGCTGGGCAGTGCCAACTGCGACACGTGCCACAAGGCCGGTTACGTGGCCTGGACGCCGGCCAAGCTGCACGCCAGCGTCAGCGTCACCACCCAATGTGCAACCTGCCACACCGGCAACAAACCCAACGACACCGTGCACGCCGGCCAGAACACTTGCGAGGTCTGCCACAGCGCCACCAGCACCTGGTCAGGCGCCAAGGTCGACCACGGCAAGTTCAACGCCGCCACCAATTGCACCAACTGCCACACGGGGGCCAATGGCGCCACGGCCAAGCCGGCCAAGCACGTGCCGGTGGGCACCACCAACTGCGTGGCCTGCCATGGCACCAAGACCTGGAAGCCCAGCACCTTCAACCACAGCCAGGTGCCGGTGACGGCGCAGTGCGCCAGCTGCCACACCGGTAGCTTCCCCCCTGCCGACGGCAGATCGGCCAGCCACGTGCCCTATCAGATGGTGGGCGCCATCGCCGGTGCCAATTGCGACACCTGCCACAAGAGCGGCTATGTCGCGTGGACCCCGGCCAAGCTGCACGCCAACGTGACCATCGGCGCGCAGTGCAACACCTGCCACGCCAGCAGCCGGCCCAACGATTCCAAGCACACGGGCCAGACAGCGTGCGAAACATGCCACAGCACCACCACCTGGTCGGCCGGCAAGGTGGACCATGCCGGCTTCAACGCCGCCACCAACTGCACCACTTGCCACACCGGCAATGGCGCCAGCGGCAAGAAGAGCGATCACATTCCGGTTGGCTCGGTCAACTGTGCTTCCTGCCACGGCACCAAGAACTGGAAGCCCAGCAGCTTCAACCACACCCAGGTCGCCGTCACCGCCTACTGCGCCACGTGCCATACCGGCACCTACCAGGCTGCCGATGGCAAGGGCGCCAATCACACACCCTACCAGCTGGTGGCGGCCACGGCCAACAGCAACTGCGACACCTGCCACAAGTCCGGCTACACCCTGTGGACGGGTGCCAAGGTGCACGCCAACGCCACCATCAGCGCTCAATGCAACACCTGCCACGCCGGCATCAAGCCCAACAACGCCACGCACAGCGGGCAGACCGTGTGCGAGAACTGCCACAAATCCACCGGCACCTGGACCGGTGGCAAGGTCGACCACAACAGCTTCAGTGCGGCCACCAATTGCGCCTCCTGCCACAGCGGCAGCGGCGGCGTCACGGGCAAGAACAGCAGCCATGTGCCCGTCGGCAGCACCAATTGCTTCGCCTGCCACAGCCCCACCAAACCGTGGAAGCCCAGCAGCTTCAACCACACGCAGGTCACGGTCTCGGGGAACTGCGCCACCTGCCACACCGGCACCTACCAGGCCGCCAACGGCAAGGGTGTCGGTCACACGCCCTACCAGCTCGTGTCAGCCGGGTCCGCTGCCAACTGCGACGCCTGCCACAAGTCCGGCTACACCCTGTGGACAGGCGCAAAGGTGCACACCAACCTGACCATCACCACGCAGTGCGCCACCTGCCACGCCGGCACCAAGCCCAACAATCCCACGCACAGCGGGCAGACCGTGTGCGAGAACTGCCACAAATCCACCGGCACCTGGTCCAGCGGCAAGGTGGATCACACGACTTTCGGTGCGGCCACCAATTGCGCCTCGTGCCACAACGGCAGTGGCGGCGTCACGGGTAAGAACAACACCCACATCCCCGTGGGCGCGACCAATTGTTTCGCGTGCCACAGCCCTGCCAAGCCCTGGAAGCCCAGCAGCTTCAACCACACCCAGGTCACGGTCACGGCACAGTGTGCCACCTGCCACACCGGCACCTACCAGGCGGCTGACGGCAAGGGCCCCAGCCACACGCCGTACCAGCTGGTCAGCGCCACCTCGGCGGCCAACTGCGACACCTGCCACAAGTCGGGCTACACCCTGTGGACGGGTGCCAAGGTGCACAGCAACGCGACGATCGCCGCGCAGTGCGCTGCCTGCCACGCCGGCATCAAGCCCAACAACGCCACGCACAGTGGGCAGACCACTTGCGAAGGCTGCCACAAGTCCACCAGCACCTGGTCCAGTGGCAAGGTCGATCACAGCAGCTTCAGTGCAGCCACCAACTGCGCTTCCTGCCACAACGGCACCGGTGGCGTGACGGGCAAGAACAGCAGCCATGTGCCCGTCGGCAGCACCAATTGC
>DAORNK010000143.1:0-10082 GCA_035440985.1 Rubrivivax sp.
GTCGCGGCCGGAGTGGCGCCGCAGGACCAGGCGCAACGGCTGCTGGCCGCTCATCGGGTCCTCGGTCTCGCGCAGAGCGTCGCCCACGCGCCGCAACTCATCGGAACGGCGCGCGTGCTGCCCGGCCTCCTGGGCCAGCCGCCGCAGGCGTGCCATCAGCGCGGTGATGATCCAGCTCACCGAGACCAGCGCCACCAGCAGCAGCCCGTGGTGGTGCAGGTCGACGGCGAGGGTGCCGCGCGGCGGCACGAAGGCATAGTTGAAGGCCAGCACGCCCAGGCCGATGGCCGCCGCCGAAAGCACCGGGCCCCACCAGATTGCCGCCACCGCCGCCGCCAGGATCAGCACCAGCGCCTGGTTGGCGAGGTCGACGTGGCCGTCCAGCGCCAGCATCAGTGCCCAGGCCAGCGCCCACGCTGCCAGGCCGGGCCAGCCGGGCCAACTGGGCGACGAGGCCCCATTTCGGTGTCCGGCCCGCTCGCCGTCGGATGTCCGCATCGCGGCAGACAGTAGCACGCCCGCCACTCACGGGCGCCAGAACGAAGGCGAAAACACCACCATCACCGCCACCAGTTCCAGCCGCCCGAGCAGCATCGACGCGGTACAGACCCAGGTCTGGAAGTCGCTCAGTCCCTGGTAGTTGCCGGCCGGGCCCACCTGCCCCAGGCCAGGTCCGGTGTTGTTGATGCTGGCGATGACGGCGGTTGCGGCAGTGACCAGGTCCAGCCCGGACAGCAGCAGGGCCAGCGTGGCCACCGCCATCACGGAGCCGTACAGAAGCATGAACGCAATGACCGACGACATCACCTGCGCCGACACCGGTGTGTGGCCCAGCCGCACCGGCAGCACCGCCCGCGGGTGCACGACCCGCACCAGCTCCACCCGCGCCTGCTTGAGCAGCAGCAACGAGCGCACCAGCTTGATGCCGCCGCCGGTGGAACCGGCGCAGGTCGCAAAGCTGCACAGGAAGAGCATGAAGACCGGGGCGAACACCGGCCACTGCGCGTAGTCAACGGTGGCGTATCCGGTGGTCGTGGCGATCGAGACCACGTTGAAAGCCGCGTGGCGCAGCGATTCGGAAAAGGTCGGATAGACCCCGTGCATGGCCAGGAACAACGCGACCCCCAGCACCGAGGCCAGCAGCAGCAAGAGGTAGGTGCGGGCCTCGATGTCCTGCCAGACGACACCCGGCGAGCGCTTGCGCCAGGCCACGAAGTACAGGCCGAAGTTGATGCCGGCCAGCGTCATGAACACGATGGCCACCGCCTCGATGGCCGGCGACTGGAAGTACCCGAAGCTCGCGTCATAGGCCGCGAAGCCCCCCAGTCCCATCGTGCTGCACATGTGGATGAAGGCATCTGTCCAGCCCATGCCGGCCGCGTGGTAGGCGATCAAACAGGCCGCCGCCGTCACGAAATAGACGATCCACAGGCCGCGGGCAGTCTCGGCGATGCGCGGCGTGAGCTTCTGGTCCTTGATCGGTCCGGCCGTCTCTGACTTGAACAGCTGTGCACCGCCGACCCCCAGCAGGGGCAGGATGGCAACGACCAGAACGATGATGCCCATGCCGCCGATCAGCACCATGAAGCAGCGCCAGACGTTGATCGACACCGGCAGCGTGTCGAGCCCGGTGAGAACCGTCGAACCGGTGGTGGTCAGGCCGCTCATGGCCTCGAAGTAGGCGTCGGTGAAGCTGAGCCCGGGTATCGCCAGCATCAACGGCAAGGCGCCGAAGGCCGGCAGCAGCGTCCAGGTCAGCGTGACGAGCAGGAAACCATCGCGGGGCTGCAGTTCGCGCCGAAAGCGCCGGGTCGCCAGGCTGATCGCGATGCCGGTCGCTGCGGTGACCCCAGCCGCGACGAGAAAGGCGTCTTCGGCCGGGTCATGGGCCGACAGCGCAAAGACCAGCGGCACGACCATCAGAACCGCAAAGACGGCGATGATGCGGCCCACCAGGCCGACGACGGCCAGCGCATTCATGGCTGCCGGGCAAGGCCGCAACCGTCCGCAGGACGGCGCGGCATGGACTGGGCGGACATCGGCAGCCTGCGCATGACGGCACGCAGACTGCCAGGGCCGGCATCAGGAACGCATAAGGACGCGCCGCGCAGGCACGCCGGCGCCGGTCAGGCTCAGCGCCGCCGGCGATCAGTCAGTGCCCGGTGTGCGCGTGCTCGCCGGCCTTGAGCCGGTACACCGTGCCGCAGTAAGGGCATCGGCCTTCACCGGTGGTGCCCACATCGATGTAGACCTTCGGATGCTGGTTCCAGAGCGTCATCTTCGGGTTGGGGCAGAAGGTGCTGCCATGACCCACCAGGTCGGCAGCGGTCAGTTCGACCAGGGCTTTGGGCGCTTGGCTCATCGTGGTGCTCACACCGGCGTCAACCATTCGGCGTACTTGGGGTTGCGGCCACCCACGATGTCGAAGAAAGCGGTCTGGATGGCTTCGGTAACCGGCCCGCGGCTGCCGCGGCCCAGTTCGATGCGGTCCAGTTCGCGGATGGGCGTGACCTCGGCGGCGGTGCCGGTGAAGAAGGCCTCGTCGGCGATGTAGACCTCGTCGCGCGTGATGCGCTTTTCCACCAGCTTGAGCCCCAGGTCGTTGCAGATGTGCAGGATGGTGTCGCGCGTGATGCCGTTGAGCGCACCGGCCGACAGGTCCGGTGTGTAGACCACGCCCTTCTTGATGATGAAGAGGTTTTCACCCGCCCCTTCGCTGACGAAGCCGGCTGAATCGAGCAGCATGGCCTCGTCGTAGCCTTCGTCGGTGGCCTCCATGTTGGCCAGGATGCTGTTGGTGTAGTTGCTCACCGCCTTGGCCTGCGTCATCGTGATGTTGACGTGGTGGCGCGTGAAGCTGCTGGTCTTGACGCGGATACCCCGCTTCAAGCCTTCTTCGCCCAGGTAAGCCCCCCAGGGCCAGGCGGCCACCATCAGGTGGATGTCATTGCCCTTGGGGCTGACGCCGAGCTTCTTGTCGCCGATCCAGACCAGCGGGCGCAGGTAGCAGCTTTCGAGCTTGTTCTCGCGCACCACGGTGCGCTGCGCTTCGGCGACCTGTTCCGGCGTGAACGGGATCTTCATGCGCAGGATCTTGGCGCTGTTGAAGAGCCGTTCGGTGTGTTCCTGCAGACGGAAGATGGCCGTGCCCCGGACCGTCTTGTAGGCACGCACCCCCTCGAAGGCCCCGCAGCCGTAGTGCAGGGTGTGGCTCAGCACGTGGATCCTGGCGTCACGCCATTCGACGAGTTGGCCGTCCATCCAGATCTTGCCGTCGCGGTCGGACATCGACATGGGAGCTCCTGGTGATGCTGCGTGGGTGGTGAGCCTTCGATTCTAGGCTGCCGGGTGCTGCGGTGCGCCCGGCGAGCGGCGCAGTTGCCAGCTCTGCACCTGCCCCCCGGACAGATGCACCAGCACCTCGTCGCCGGCCCCGTCCTGCCAGGCAAAGGCATCCGTTTGGCCGTCCACCCGCCGGCCCAGGCTGCCGGTGAGGCGCAACACGGCGTGCAGGCGCATCCCGCGCTGCAACCTGGCCTGCAACATCACCGCATTGGGTACCGTGCCCACGGGGCGTGAACCCGCCGCACGCAAGACCCGCAGTGCCTGGCTGAACTGCAGCAACAGCCAGAACACCACCACCGTCACGGCCAGCACCACGCCCCGCCAGCCATAGGTGGCGTAGCCCAGCCCGAGAGCGGCCGCGGCCAGCGCAAGACCCAGCGCGTGGCTCATGGCTCGACCCTGGCCGTGGCGGAGAATCCGAGCGATGGATGGCTTGCGAACATGGGTGATCAACCTGGACCGGGCGCCGGATCGGCTGGCGCGGATTTCGGGGCGGCTGGCGGAACTGGGCCTGAGCTGGGCCCGCCTGCCCGCCGTCGACGCCCGGGCCCTGACGCCCGAACAACGTGCCTCGCTGGACGAACCCGCCTTCTGCCGCAAGCACGGCATGACCCCGCTGCCGGGCGAACTGGGATGTTACTTGTCGCATGTCCAGGTGATGCACCAGTTCCTGGCCAGTGACGCCGCTTTTGCGCTGGTCCTGGAAGACGACGTGCAGTTGCACGCCAGCCTGCCGGCGGTGCTGCGGGGCCTGATGGCCCACGCGGACCGCTGGGATGCGGTCAAGCTCTCGGCCGTGCACCGGGGCACACCGGTGCCGTACCTGGAAGTCGCACCCGGGCACCGACTGGCGGTGATGCTCAGCCGCTGTACCGGATCCAGCGCCTATCTGATGAACCGGCGCGCCGCCGCGGCCTACGCGCGCGGCCTGCTGCCCATGAGCCTGCCCTACGACCATGTGTTCGACCAGGGCTGGCGCTTCGGGCTGAAGTTCCGCCTGGTCACGCCCACGCCGTGCGGGCACGACGAGACCGTGGCCTCGACCATCGGGGTGCCTGCGGGCCCCGGCCGCAAGTTCCACTGGACGCGGCGCCTGCCGGCCTACGCCTACCGGCTGGGCAACGAGTGGCAGCGTTTGCTGTATGGGCTGCGCCACGCCTGGCTGGAACGGCGCGTCTGAGCCTGGGTCAAACGGCGCCGGCGCCGATCTCGGCACGCAAGGCCGCCGGCAGCTTGCGCAGCATGAAGCGGATGGCCAGCGGCAGCAGCACGACATCGTCCACCACGCCGAGCAGCGGGACCACCTCGGGGATCAGATCCACCGGCGACAGCACGTACAGCGCCAGCGCGCCCACGCCCCACTTCAGCCAGCCCGGCGCTTGCGGGTGACGCAGCGCCAGCCACAGCATCCGCGCATCGCCGCGGATCACCGACCACAACACCGAAAGACGCTTCCACATGGCTGGCTCCTTCTGCTGACCCTTGCGGCAACACGCCGGACCAGAACGTGGGGCCGCCTGGCCGGGATCACAAGCCCGCCCTACAAACCCCGTACGGCGGCTATGGCTTCTTCGATGCGCTCGACGGCATGGATGGTCAGGCCTTCGATGGCCTTGCGCGGCGCGTTCGCCTTGGGCACCACGGCCACACTGAAGCCCAGCTTGGCGGCTTCCTTCAGCCGCTCCTGGCCACGCGGCGCCGGCCGCACTTCACCGGCCAGGCCCACCTCGCCAAACGCGATGAAACCACGCGGCAGCGCCTTGCCGCGCAGGCTACCCTGGATGGCCAGCAGCACCGCCAGATCGGCCGCGGGCTCGACGATGCGCACGCCGCCCACGGCGTTGACGAACACGTCCTGGTCCATGCAGCTCACCCCGGCGTGGCGGTGCAGCACCGCCAGCAGCATCGCCAGGCGGTCGCGGTCCAGGCCCACGCTCAGGCGGCGCGGGCTGGGGCCGCCGCTGTCCACCAGTGCCTGGACTTCCACCAGCAGTGGCCGGGTGCCCTCCAGCGTCACCAGCACACAGCTGCCGGGCACCGGCTCGCTGTGTGTCGACAGAAAGATCGCACTGGGATTGCTGACACCCTTGAGACCCTTCTCGGTCATCGCGAAGACGCCGATCTCGTTGACCGCGCCAAAGCGGTTCTTGATCGCGCGCACCAGGCGGAAACTGCTGTGCGTGTCGCCTTCGAAGTACAGCACCGTGTCCACGATGTGTTCCAGCACGCGCGGGCCGGCCAGCGCACCTTCCTTGGTGACATGGCCCACCAGCACCATCGTGCAGCCGCGCGTCTTGGCCACGCGGGTAAGCTGCGCGGCGCACTCGCGCACCTGGGCCACCGAGCCCGGCGCCGAGGTGAGCTGATCGGAATAGACGGTCTGGATCGAATCGATGACGACAAAGGCCGGATCCTCGGCTTCGATGGCGGCGACGATCTTCTCCAGGTGGATCTCGGCCAGCACGCGCACCTTGGCGCCGGTCAGGCCCAGCCGGCGCGAACGCAAGGCAATCTGCGCACCGCTTTCCTCGCCAGTGACATAGAGCACCCGCATCTGCGCCGACAGCGCGTCCACGGCCTGCAGCAGCAAGGTGCTCTTGCCGATGCCGGGGTCGCCGCCGATCAGCACGACGGCGCCTTCGACGATGCCGCCGCCCAGCACGCGGTCCAGTTCTTCCTGGCCGGTGGGTGTACGCTGCACCTCGGCCGCGTCGATCTCGCTGAGCGTGGCCACCGGCTGGCTCCTGGCCAGCGCCTGGAAGCGGTTGGTCTTGCCGCCGCTGGCGGGCTCGGCCACTGCCTCGTCCAACGTGTTCCAGGCACGGCAATGCGGGCACTGGCCCAGCCACTTGGGGTTGGTGCCGCCGCACTCACGGCAGGTGTAGATCGTCTTGGCCATCGACAAGTCGGTCCTTCAGGCAGCGCCCGTCAGCCCTCGCGCACGCGGGAGCGGCCAGCCTTGACCTGCGCGCGCACGGCCTTGCCTTCCAGCCGGCGCTGGCGCGAGCCGTAGGTCGGCTTCGTTGCACGCCGCACGGCCGGCGGGTTGGCAACCTCGTCGACCATCTGCTGCAGCCGCGCCAGGGCGGCCTGGCGGTTCATCGGCAGGCTGCGGTGGTCCTGCGCCTTGATCACCACCACGCCTTCGGCCGTGATGCGCTGGTCGGCCTGCGCCAGCAGGCGCGCCTTGATGTCGGGTGGCAGCGACGAAGCCGCCACGTCGAAGCGCAGGTGCGCGGCGCTGGAGACCTTGTTGACGTTCTGCCCACCCGCGCCCTGCGAACGCACGGCGGTGAAGTCGACTTCAGCCGGATCCAGCACCACCCTTCGCACGACGCTCAAGAAGACTAGGAAGACTTGCCTTGCACCTTGCCCACCACCCACAGCAGGACCACGGCGCCGACCACCGAAGCGATCCAGCCGGCCGGCTGGCCGACCTGGTACCAGCCCAGGGCCTGTCCGACGAAACCGGCCAGGAAGGAGCCCGCGATGCCCAGCACGCAGGTAAGGATCCAGCCCATCTTCTGCTCGCCCGGCAGCAGGAAACGCGCAATCGCGCCGACGATCAAACCAACGATGATGGTTCCGATGATGCCGCTCATGAGTAGGCCTCCTGACTGTGGTGAGGGGTGCTTCAGTCGCTCACGCGCACCGGCACGCGCGGCGCCACGGCGCACATGAGCTCGTAGCCTATGGTACCGGCTGCCGCGGCCACCTCGTCGATGGGCAGGCGCGTGCCGCCCGGCCCGTGGCCCCAGAGCGTGACTTCGCTGCCCGTGCCGGCACCGGGCAGGCCGTTCAGGTCCACCGCCAGCATGTCCATCGACACCCGGCCCACCGTGCCCGTGCGCACGCCATCCACCAACACGGGCGAGCCGGTGCCGCAGTGGCGCGGGTAACCGTCTGCATAGCCGCAGGCCACCACGCCGATGCGCTGCGGCTGGCTGGCGGTGTAGCTGCTGCCGTAGCCCACGGTGTCGCCCGGCTGCAGTTGCTGCACCGCGATGATCCGCGAGCGCAGCGTCATCGCCGGCTGCAGATCCCAATGGCGGATGTCGTGCACCGGAAAGTCCGGCGCGCTGCCGTAGCTCAGGATGCCGGCGCGAACCCAGTCGTTCTTCAGGCCATGGCGCAGGATCGCCGCGCTGTTGGCCAGGCAACGCTCGCCCGGCAGGTCGTGTGTGGCCTGTTCGAAGGTGGCCACCTGATGCGCCACGCCGCGCGGGCCATCGGCGTCGGAGAAGTGCGTCATCAGCGAAATCTCGTCGACCTGCGGCAGCTGGGTCAGACGGGCCCAGACGCTGCGCAAGGCCTCCGGCTTGAAGCCCAGCCGGTTCATGCCGCTGTTGAGCTTGAGAAAGACCCGGTGCGGCTGCTGCGTCTTGTGTGCCGCCAGCCAGTCGATCTGTTCGGCGGTGTGCACCACGTGCCACAGGTTCAGGCGCGAGCACAGCTCCAGATCACGCGGCTCGAAGCAGCCTTCCAGCAGCAGGATGGGCCCGCGCCAGCCGCAGGCGCGCACACGTTCGGCTTCCGCCAGGTCCAGCAGTGCGAAGCCATCGGCACTGCGCAGGCCATCGAAGGCCCGCTCGATGCCATGCCCGTAGGCGTTGGCCTTGACCACGGCCCACAAGCGGGCATCGGGGGCGGCGGCACGCGCGCGCGCCAGGTTGTGCGACAGCGCGCGCGGATGAACGATGGCTTCGATGGGGCGCGGCATGGCGTGACAGATGGCAGGGCGTGCCATTCTGACAGCGCAGCGCCGACGTGGCCGCGTGCTATAACCCGCCCGCCCTGAAACACGGAGACTCGGCAGCAGCCTCGTGCTGACTGCGGCGCTGCGCGCGACACGATGAAAAAAGGCTTCTCGACCATCATGTCGGCGCAGTTCTTCAGCTCGCTGGCCGACAACGCCTTGCTGGTCGCGGCCGTCGAGTTGCTGCGCCTGAGCCAGGCACCGGCCTGGCAGACGCCGGCGCTGGCGCCGATGTTCGCGCTGTTCTACGTGATCCTGGCGCCCTTCGTCGGCGCCTTTGCGGACTCAATGCCCAAGGGCCGCGTGATGTTCATCTCCAACAGCATCAAGATCGTCGGTTGCCTGATGATGCTGTTCGGCGGCCACCCGCTGCTCGCCTACGCCGTGGTGGGCCTGGGCGCGGCGGCCTACTCGCCGGCCAAGTACGGCATCCTGACCGAACTGCTGCCCGCTTCGCAGCTGGTCAAGGGCAACGCCTGGATCGAAGGCCTCACGGTGGGCTCGATCATCCTGGGCGTCGTGCTGGGCGGCCTGCTGATCGGGCGCCAGCTGTCGGGCCTGCTGCTGGGGCTGGACCTGCCCCTGATCGACACAGCGGTGGACACGCCACCCGAGGCCGCGATCGCCTGCATCGTGGCCATCTACGTGGTCGCCACGGTGTTCAACCTGTACATCCCGCGCACCAGCGCCCCCTTGCAGCCGCTGGCCGGCGGCATCGTCCACTTCGTGCGCGACTTCTCGCGCTGCAATGCGCGGCTGTGGGCCGACAAGCTGGGCCAGATCTCGCTGGCCACGACCACGCTGCTGTGGGGCGTGTTCGGCAACCTGCGTCTCGTCGTGTTCGCCTGGGCCGCGGCGGCACTGGGCTATGCCACGGCCGAAGCCTCCAAGCTGGTAGGCGTGGTGATCATCGGTTCAGTGGCCGGTGCGGTGGTGGCCTCGATGACCACCCGTCTGGACCGCGCCACCGGCGTCATTCCGCTGGCCATCGTGGTGGGGGTGCTGATGATCGGCCTGAACGTCATCAGCAACGTCTGGGTCGCCGCACCCTTCCTGGTGCTGCTGGGTGCGCTGTGCGGCTTCCTGATCGTGCCGATGAATGCGCTGCTGCAGCACCGCGGCCACAACCTGATGGGCGCCGGCCGGTCCATCGCCGTGCAGAACTTCAACGAACAGGCCTGCATCCTGGCCCTGGGTGCCTTGTACGCCGGAATGACCAGGCTGGGTCTGTCGGTCTTCGTGGCCATCGCGGTGCTGGGCACGATGGTGGCGGTGGTGATGGAAGGGATACGTCGCTGGCACCTGCGCAATGTGGCGCAGCACGGCGAAGAGGTCGAGCGGCTGCTGGCCATTGCGCGCACGGATGGCCACTGAGCGCCGCGTGCACGCGGCGTGGCTGCCGGCCGCGGCGTTGATGCTCAACGCGTTCACCTGGGGCGTTTCCTGGTGGCCCTTCCGGCAACTACAGGGCCTGGGCCTGCACCCTCTGTGGGCCACGGTGGTGATCTACCTGCTCGCGGTGGCCCTGATCACCGCCTGGCGCCCGGGTGCCTGGCTGGATCTGGCCCGTGCGCCGGCGCTGTGGGTGCTGGTGCTGGCCTCGGGCACCACCAATGCCACCTTCAACTGGGGCGTGACGGTGGGCGACGTGGTGCGCGTCGTCCTGCTGTTCTACCTGATGCCTTTGTGGGCGGTGCTGCTGGCGCGCCTGCTGCTGGGCGAACCCCTGCGGCCGAACGCCCTGCTGCGCGTCGCGATGGCATTGCTGGGTGCGGCCATCGTGTTGTGGCCTGTCGGTGGGGGATTGCCACTGCCGCACAGCCTGGCCGAGTGGTTGGGGGTGCTGGGCGGATTCACCTTCGCGCTGAACAACGTGATGCTGCGCCGCGAGGCGGCACAACCCGAAGCCGCCCGCGCGCTGGCCATGTTCCTCGGCGGCGCGCTGGTGGCCGGCGCCGCGGGCCTGGCGCTGTCCGCGCAG
>DAORNK010000144.1:0-10068 GCA_035440985.1 Rubrivivax sp.
AACGCCCCAGGCCTGGCAACCGTGGCGGCGCAGCAACCGTGTCGCGATGCCCACGCCACAGCCCAGGTCGAGCACGCGTTGGCCCGGCCCGAAGCCGGCACACTGCAGGGCACGCAAGCTCAGCTCGGTGCCCCCCGGGCGCAGCGGCGTGCCGCTGTCGTGGCGGCCGGCCTGATAGGGGTGCTCGAGCGCGCAGGTGTTCACTTGTCTTCCAGTGCCTGCTCGACCTGCAGCATCTTGCCCAGCGCCAGGGCCTCGGACACGTAGACGAAGCCGCAGCCCGGGCAGTGCGGCAGGTCCACCTCGAAGGAACTGCCCAGGTAACTGGCCTTGACCTTGCCCAGCACCAGCGGCCGCTGGCACTTGGCGCACAGCAGTTGGGGTAGGTCGGTGGGTTCGCTCATGGTGTGCGGCTCACTTCCATGCGGTGGCTGTAGGCGCGGTGCACCACGCAACGGCCCTCCTGCAGCGTGTACTCGACCCAGTAGCTGATGTGCACGGGGCGGTGGCTGGCCACGCGGCGACCGGTGGCCGGGTCGAGCAGGAACTCGCCGCTTCGTTCGGCGTGGCGGATGACCTGCCGCAGGTCGTCGTGCAGGATCAGCTTGCGTTCGAGGTCGGCGTGCACCTCGGGGGCGATCACCAGTTGGATGTCGGTGCCGGGTTCTTCCACGTCCTGTCTCCAGAGCTCGCGCAGCAGGTGGCGCTTGAGGCGGCCGCGATTTTCCTGGCGGCGCGAGAACCCCGGGTCGGGCCTGGCCGCGGCCCCGTCGCTGGGGTACAGCAGGTCCAGCAGGTGCACGGCGGGCTTTCCGCGCCGTGCGAAGTTGTCGCGGCACATCGCGCAGTAAGTCAGGTACGGTGCTTCGTCCTGCTGCACGCGGCGGTCGACGATCTTGTCGGCCACTTCGGGGTTGGCAAACTGGGCGAGGCCACCGAAGCCGCAGCAGGTGGTGTTCCGGGCACCGTCAAGCTCCACCACCGTTGCGCCGCGCTGCGCGGCGATGCGCCGGACACTGGCCTGCATGTCTGGTTCATGGCGCGTGGTGCAGGGGTCGTGGATGGCCAGTGTGGCAAGCGATTCCGCGCCTGGCGGCAGACCGATGGTCTCCAGCAGCACCCACAGCGACTGCAGCTGCACCCCGGGCTGGTGATCGCTGAACATGCGCCAGCAACTGGAGCAGGCGGTGACTACCCGCGGCGCGCCCAGGCTCTGCCAGGCGGCGCGGAACTCGGCGCGCGTGGCGTCGAAGAGGTCTCCGCGGGCCGCCCAGTGCGCCGGCGCTCCGCAGCAGCCCAGCATCAGGCCCACACCCCCGGTGATGCGGCCACTCAGATGGGCGTAGATGCGTTCCACCTGCTCGGGTGCCGAGGCGGCCAGCTGGCAGCCGGGGTAGAACACCACGGCGCTGCTGGCATGACCGCTTTGGTGCCGCGCCAGCGTGAAGGCTTCGGAGCGGCTGAAGGCGAGGTCTCGAAGCGCGAAGTCGTGGTGCGACGGTGGCATGTGCTTGCTGGCCACCATGCCTTGTCTTGCCGACAGGCAGACTTCGCCCATTCCCAGTTGCTCGGGGCAGACTTCGGCGCACAGGCCGCACAGGGTGCAGGAGTCGATCATGCGGTTCGACTTCCGCGCCCCCATGACGATGGTCTCGTTGTTGTAGATCTCGCGGATGTAGCGCTTCGGGTAGGCCTTGTAGTGTTCCAGGTAGCTGCAGACCTGCACGCACTCCAGGCAGTGGCAGGGGAAGCAGCGGCCGGCTTCGGCCTGCGCTTCGTCGATCGAGTAGCCATCGGCACTGGCCGGTACGGGCGGCGCCGGCGCATGACGGGCGGTGTTGACGTACAGGCGTGAGGGCTGGCTGCCCTGGTTGTCGCGGTTGGCGGTCAGCGAAGCGCCTTGCAGCAGGCGCTCGATCGACAGCGCCGCATGGCGGCCGTCGGCCAGCGACGCGATGACGGCGTACGGTTCGCCGTAGCGCAGACTGCCGCCAGCGAACACCTTGGGGTGGTCCGTGGCATGGGTGAGCGGATCGACAGCGATGGTCGCTTGCCCGTTGCCGGTGCCGAGATAGACGGCATCGAACTCCGCAACGAGCGCCGCGACATCGGCCTTCTCATGGAGGCGGAGATCGATGCCGGTGTTCTCGAAACGGGCGAGGTCGGCTTCCAGCGCGGCGGCCGGCAGACGGGGGTCGGCGCGCAGGCGGGCCAGCGGTTGCGGGCCGGCCTCGAAGACCACGAGTTCGTGGCCCTTGACGATCAGGTCGGCGGCGACCGTGAGTCCGGAAAGCCCGGCGCCGACGACGGCGACGCGCTTCTTTTCCTGGGCGCGGCCGCGCCGGAAGCTGGGGGCTGCCGGGCCATGCCTGGCGACGGCCCGCTCCAGCGCGTTGATGCGGATGGCGCCGCCGGCTTCAGCGCGCCTGCACGGTGTTTCGCAGGGATGTTCGCAGAGGTGGCCGACGATGCCGGGAAAGGGAAGGTAACGACACAGCAGGGCGTGAGCGGCCGACCAGCCGCCCTTGCGGAGTGCCACCGCCAGCCCGCGCACGTCGAGATGCACGGGACAGGCGGCGGTGCAGGCCGGCGGGAGTTCCTCGATGCAGCGGGATTCCCAGAGTCTGACCTGTTGGCCGTCCATGGTTCGCCCTCCTGCCAATGCAAGCCGCGGGGCACGCCAGGAACGCGCCCCGCGGGCTCTTGCTCAGCTACGCGCCGGGATGACGGCCGGCTTGCCGGCGGCCTTCAGCTCCAGCCCCTTCTTCACCAGTTCCGGCAGCGCGGGCACCTTGAGGATGCGCACGCCGACCGCGTTGTAGATGGCGTTGAGGATGGCCGGGTGGGGCGCCGTCAGCGGTGCTTCGCCGACGCCCGCGGCGCCGTAGGGCCCCAATGGGCGCGGCGTTTCCAGATACAGGATCTCCATGTCGTCCGGAATGTCGCGCGGATAGGGCAGGCCGCAGTCGAGCAGGTTGACGTGCTTCTTGAGGTCGTCGAAGTCTTCGGTCAGCGCCAGGCCGATGCCCTGGGCGATGCCGCCGTAGATCTGGCCGTCCACCGTGGCGCGGTTGATGATGGTGCCGACGTCGACCGAGGTCGTGAACTTCACCACCGTGACCTTGCCGGTTTCGAGGTCGACTTCCACCTCCGGCACGAACACCTCGTACATGTAGACCGGGAAGGGATTGCCCTGGCCTGTCTCTGACGAGATGGCCGTGCAGTCCTGGGCGACCCACTTGCCGTTGTACTTGAGCGGGATGTTCGCGGCGACCATTTCGGCATGGCTGCGATAGCCGCCGTCGGGCTTCTTCATGGCGTTGAGCAGCATCTCGCAGGCGTTCTTGATCGCCTGGCCGACGAAGACGTTGGAGCGGCTGCCACCGGCCGGGCCGCTGTTGGGCATGTCGGTGGTGTTCATCGCCAGCTTGATCTGGCCAGGCTTGAGACCGAGCGGCCTAAGCGTCTCGTGGGCGAAAGTCAGCGTGCCGAGGTCGGCGCCCTGGCCATGGTCCTGCCAGGCGTCATAGACCGTCACGCCGGTCGCGGTGAGTTCGACGGCCGCCTCCGAACTGTCCGGGCCATCCAGGCCGCAGCCGTAGATGCCGATGGAGATGCCGACGCCGCGCTTCTTGCCCGGCAGGTTGAAGGCCTTGCAGCGGGCCTTGGCTTCTTCCCACTTGGGCTTGATCATCTCCAGCAGCTTGTCGACCACGAAGACGTCGGGCACCTGGCCGGTCGGCGTGGTGGCGCCGGGACGGTAGGCGTTCTTCAGGCGCAGTTCCAGCGGGTCCATGCCCAGCTTCTCGGCCAGCATGTCCATCGCCGTTTCCGACGACAGGAAGGCTTGCGGCGAACCATAGGCGCGGAAGGCCGAACCCCAGGCGTGGTTGGTGCAGACCGTCTTGCCGAGGCCGCGGATGTTCCTGATGTCGTAGCCGGCGCCGGTGAATTGGGCCTGACGCGTGGTCAGGAGGTCGCCGAACTCGGAGTAGGGGCCGTGGTCTATCCACCAGTTGGTCTCCATGCCCAGCAGCTTGCCGGTCTTGTCGGCGGCGAGCCTGGTTTCCACATAGCCGGGCGAGCGCTTGCCGGTGTAGGTGATGTTCTGGTACTGGGTGTAGACCAGCGAGACGGGGCGCTGCACGGCCAGGCAGGCGGCGCCGAGGATGGCTTCGATGGTCGGGCTGAACTTGTAACCGAAGGTGCCGCCGGCGCCGTTCTGGACCAGGCGCAGCTTCTCGGGCGGAACGCCGAGGCCCGGGCAGATCATGGCGTGGTGCAGGTGCAGGCCGATCGACTTCGACTGGATGGTCAGCACGCCGTCGTCGTCGATGTAGGCGCAGCCGCAGTCCGGCTCCAGGTGCAGGTGGGGCTGGCGCGAGCACAGGGTCTTGGCCTCGACGACCACGTCGGCCGACTTCATGATCGGCGCGGTGTCCTCGCCCTTGACGACGCCCTGCTCGTAATAGACGTTGGGCACGCCGGGGTGGATTTCCAGCGCGTCGGGTTCCTGGGCGGCCCAGCCGTCCATGTAGGCGGGCAGGATCTCCAGGTCGACCTTGACCTTCTCGGCGGCGGCGCGGGCATGCTCGACCGTGTCGGCGGCGACCACGGCGACGGCGTCACCGAACTGGAAGATCTTGTCCTTGCAGAGGATCGGGCGGTCCCAGCCGTCGCCCTTGTTGGTCGGGAAGGTGATCAGGCCGGTGATGGCGTTCTTGCCCTTGATGTCCTGCCAGGTGATGACCTTGACCACGCCGGGCATCTTCTCGGCTTCGGCGGCGTCGATCGCCTTGATGTTGGCGTGCGAGACCTTGGCCTGCACCAGCGCCAGGTGCAGCGTGTCGGGCGGCATGTGCATCGTCACGTCGGCGCCGAAGTCCCAGGTGCCGGTGACCTTGGCGACCGCGGACGGACGATGGTACTTGGAGCCGATGATGGACCCGTTGTCGGGCACCTTGGGCATGAAGTCTTCGCGCTTCTTCTCGCCGCGCATGATGGCTGCCGCGTCGATCACCGCATCGGTGAGCGGCTTGTAGCCGGTGCAGCGGCAGGCGTTGCGGTTGCGGTTGAACCAGGTACGCACCTCCTCGCGCGTGGGGGACTTGTTCTGGTCCAGCAGCGACTTGGCCGACATGATGAAGCCAGGTGTGCACACCCCGCACTGCGCGCCGCCGTGATGCATCCAGGTCACCTGGAGCGGGTGGAGGTTGTCGGGGGTGCCGATGCCTTCGATGGTGACGATCTTCTCCCCGCTGGCGAACTTGCTCACCGGCACCATGCAGGCCTTGATCGGCTTCTTGTCGATCAGCACCGTGCAGGTGCCGCACTGGCCGTTGTCGCAGCAGACCTTGCAGCCGGTCATCAGCAGCTGCTCGCGCAGCACATCGGCCAGCTTCTTCTCGGGATCGGCAATGATGGGGCGGTCGACGCCGTTGACGTTGAGGACGATTCGCTTCATGGAACGCTCCTGGTTGGGCACACGTGGATGCTCGGGTTGAGGAAGAGGACTTGAAGTGCGGGAGACTCAGCCGACCTCGCGCAGCCGCACTTCGGGCTGAGCGGGTTGCATGCGCAGATGGGGCAGCTCGGCGGCATGGTGGCGGCGGATGGCGATCATCTCCGCGACCACGGCCACCGCGATCTCTTCCGGAGGCTGCGCGCCGATGTCCAGACCGACCGGTGCGTGCACGGCGCCGAAGCGCTCGACCGATACGCCGGCCTTCTGCAGTTCGTGGAACAGGCCCGTCACCTTGCGCTTGGAGCCCATCATGCCGATGTAGCGCGCCGGCGTGCCGACGGCCCAGCGCAGCACACGCAGGTCGGTCTGGTGGCTGGGCGTGAAGATCAGGATGTAGGACGCCGCCGTCGGCGCCAGCCCGGCCATGGCCTCGTCTAGCGGTGCCACCACGATGTCCTGGGCGCAGGGGAAGCGCTCGCGGTTGGCGAACGCTTCACGCTCGTCGATCACCGTCACCGCGAAGCCGGCTGCCTGTGCGCAGCGGTAGGTGGACAGCCCGACGTGCCCGGCGCCGAACAGGTACAGGCGCGGCGCGGCCAAGATGGGCTCGACGAAGATCTCCAGGCTGCCTCCGCAGACCATGCCGGCGTCGATGCCAGGGCGCTGATTGAGGTCGAAGCTGACCATGCGGGGTCGCTCCTGGTCGATGGCCTCGCGCGCGGCCTGGATGACCTCGAACTCACCGCCGCCTCCGCCGACCGTGCCGACGATGGAGCCGTCGTCGCGCACCAGCATCTTGGCGCTGGAGAAGGACGGAATCGAGCCATGCGTGTTGACGATGGTGGCCAGGGCACAGCCTCGCCCCTGCTTGCGCAACTGGACGATTTCTTCGTAGATGTCCATGGTGTGACTCCAGGTCAGCCGGACTTGCCGGCGTCCGCTGCGGCGTTCCCGACGGCAGGCGCCGACGCTGGATTTCAGTATCGGCCGCGGTCCGTGCCTGTGGGCCGCAACAGCCCTGGCCGGCCGGGTGGCTGTGTCGTTTCGTGACAGCTTTGGCCCACGCGCCTAGCGTTCGGTGCAGGAAATGCAGGGGTCGATGCTGTTGACGATGATCGCGATGTCGGAGATCTTGGCCTTGTGCAGCATGATGCCCAGCGCGTCCCAGTTCAGGAAGCTGGGCACGCGCCACTTCACGCGCTCGGGCTTGGGTGAGTCGGCCATGCGCACGTAGTAGATCAACTCGCCGCGTGGCGCCTCGCACTTGGCAATGGCCTCGCCCGGCGGGATGGCCGGCCGGTCCTCGGTGGCCACCGTGGGGCCCGCGGGCAGCTGGTCCAGGCACTGGCGGATGATGCCGATGGCATGGCGCGCCTCGTTCAGGCGGACCATGGCGCGCGACCACACGTCGCCGTCCTGCATCACGTGCACGGGCACGTCCAGCCGGTCGTAGGCGGCATAGGGGGCCTTCAGGCGCACGTCGTAGTTCACGCCCGCCGCACGGGCCACCGGGCCGACCACGCCGCACTGCACGGCAGCGTCGTGTCCGAGCACGCCGATGCCCCGGGTGCGCCGCAGGATGGACTTGTCGGTGGTGTAGATCCTGATGATCTCCTCGACCTCGGGCAGCAGCAGGTCGAGCTGGGCGCGCAGGTAGCCGATGCGTTCCGGGTCGATGTCGTAGCGCACGCCGCCGATGGTGTTGGCGCCGATGTCCATGCGATTGCCGAAGATGCTCTCCTTGACGTCCTGCATGCGTTCGCGCACTTCCATCACGTGCATGAACAGCGACTCGAAGCCCACCAGGTGGGCCAGCACGCCGACGTTGAACAGGTGCGAGGCCACGCGCTTGATCTCGTCGGCAATGGCACGCAGATACTCGGCGCGCTCGGGCACCTGGATGCCGGCGATCTGCTCGATGGCCATCGAGTAGGCCTGGGGGTGGCTGTTGGAGCACAGCGAGCAGATGCGCTCGGTGAGCACCACGTTCTGGAACACGTTGCGCTTGGTGACCAGGTACTCCACGCCGCGGTGCACGTGGCCGGCGTTGATGGTCACGTTGCCGACCGTCTCGCCTTCCACGTCGATGCGGAAGTACATCGGCTCTTCCAGTGCCACGTGCAGTGGCCCCACGGGAATCGTGAAGTTGCTCATGTCGGTGCTCCGGTCTGCGCCATGATCTTTTCCCAGATGCCCTTGGAGGCGGCACTGTTGACCAGGGTCGAATAGGGGATCAGCCGCTCGAGGACCGCGCCTTCGATGCTCGGGTCCAGGAACAGCCGCTGCGGGTTGGGGTGGTTGCGCACCACCAGCGCATACAGCTCCATGATTTCGCGTTCGGGCCAGTCGGCGGCGCGGTACAGCGGCGTCAGCGAGTCGATGGCTCCACCGGCGGCCACGTGGGTCGTCAGTGTCAGGGTGTGGCCGTCCAGGTCGAAGTGGTAGTCCACTTCATAGGCCTTGCCCTCGTTGACCACGCCGCCGAAGAAGGTGGCCGGTGGCGGCGGTTCCTCGCCGGGCTTGGGCTTGGGCACGGGCGGCGCCTTGGGCTGGAAGACGGTGACGGTGGACAGCCGGGCGGCCAGGCCCTGCAGCACGCGGGCCACGGGCAGCAGCTCGTCGGCGCTGGCCAGCGTGCACCAGGCGGTGATGACGCCCTTGGCGTCGGTGGAGGTGCGGTACTGGATGCCGGCCGGCGCGGCCGCGGCCAGGCGCGCTTCGATGTCCTGGGGCATGGGTTTCATGGTGTGGTTCCTCGGGTTGCCAGGGCCTTCTTGCGGCACGCTGCGCACAGGTAGCGGTGCTGCTCGACTTCCTCGGGCGTGAAGGGGGGGTCCACGCCGACAGGGTTGGGCGCGCTGGCCAGGGTCTTGGCCTCGCAGCCGGTGCAGGTGGTGTAGGCAATGGTCTCGCGGATGGCCATGTTGAACTTCTCGCCCACCGCGTGCGCCATGTGCCAGTCGTTGGTCTGGTGGATGGCGTCCGTCGGGCAATAGAACTCGCACATGCCGCAGAAGACACAAGTGTTGTGCCACATCATGAAGCGCAGGCCTTCGGGCGTCTTGTCGAAGCGGATCGCGCCCGGTGCGCAGACCTGCTCGCAGGCACGGCAGCCGGTGCAACTGCTCAGCTTGAATTCGATGCGCCCACGCATGCGTGCCGGCGTCCAGGCCTCGGCGAAGGGGAAGGGCACCGTGGACGGGCCCTTCACGAGGTTGCGCACGAAGATCTTCAGGAAGTTCATCGCCAGCCCCCTTCAGATGCGCTTACGCCACAGCGCAATGGCCTGTGCGACGCCTTCGATGATGGCCTGCGGCCGTGGCGGGCAGCCCGGCACGTTGATGTCCACCGGCAGGTAGTGGTCGATCTCGGCGTGCACGGCGTAGCTCTCGCGGAAGATGCCGCCCGAGATCGGGCACACGCCCACGGCCACCGTGACCTTGGGGTCGGGGATCTCGTTGAATACGCGCAGCACGTCGTCCTTGATGCGCGCCGTCAGCGGCCCGGTGATGAGCACGATGTCGGCATGGCGCGGGCTGCCGCAGTACTGGCAGCCCAGCCTTTCGACGTCGTAGCGCGGGATCAGCGCCGTGGTGGCGCATTCCACGTCGCAGCCGTTGCACGAGCCGGCGTTGATGCGGTAGATCCAGGGCGAGCGCACCGCCATGTCTTTGGCCTTCTCGGCCAGGGTGTGCAGCAGTTTCATGGCCGATTCCTCAGGCAAAGGCCACGATGGCCAGCGACAGCAGCGACAGCGCCAGCGGCCACTTCAGGAAGAAGGCGAAGGCCTGGTCGATGCGCATGCGGCCCATCGAGATGCGCAGCAAGGTCACGCCGGCCAGCATCAGCACCACCAGCTTGAGCAGGTGCACCGGCAGGGCCGCGAGCCCTTCAGGCGCCAGCGGCAGGAACAGCGCGATGCCCAGGCCCAGCACCACCACGGCCTTCAGCGCCGACATCATCTTGAACAGGCCCAGCGCCGGGCCCGAGTACTCCAGCAGCGGGCCTTCCAGCACCTCGGTCTCGGCCTCGGGGATGTCGAAGGGCACGATGCCCAGGTTGGCCGGGTAGAAGGCCAGGAAGGCCAGCAGCGCCGGCCACATCACCGGGTCGAACAGGTTGGCGCCGTGGCGGGCCTGGTAGGCCAGGATGTCGTTGAGCGAAAACGAGCCCGTGCGCAGCGCCACCGCGGCCACCACCAGCACCAGCGGGCCTTCGTAGGCCAGCATCAGCGCCATCTCGCGCGAGAAGCCGATGGCGCCGAAGGGCGAACCCGAAGCCGAGCCGGCCACCATCAGCACCACCGCCGGCACCGCCAGCAGGTACAGCAGCACTAGCAGGTCGCCCAGCATCGGGTGGGGCGCGTAGAGGCCGGGGATGGGCACCAGCGCGGCGGCCAGCAGCATGGACACGGTGCCGATCAGCGGCGCGCCCAGAAACACCGGCTCGGCGGCGATGTCAGGCACCATGGTGCGCTTGCGCGTGAGCTTGACCAGGTCGAAGAAGGGCTGGGCCAGCGGCGGGCCGACGCGGCCCTGCAGGCGCGCCGCGACGCGGCGGTCCAGGCCCTTGAGCGCCAGCCCGAAGGCCAGTGCGAACAGGCC
>DAORNK010000145.1:0-10059 GCA_035440985.1 Rubrivivax sp.
CACGCCGGCGCTGGTCCAGACTTCGCCATCGTGCACGAACACACGGTCGGTGATCACCGTGGCGCGCGGCGCGGCAGCGGCCAGCGCGGCCAGATCCAGGTGGTGCGTGGTCACGCGGCGACCGTCCAGCAGGCCGGCGGCAGCCGCCAGCAGCGCACCGGTGCAGATGGTGACCAGGCGCAGACCCTCGCGGCCCGGACGCAGGCGCGCCAGCCACTCCACCACCGCGCGGTCCTCACGGTCATCGGCCCGCGACTGGCCAGTGCCCACCTTGCCCACCACGACCAGCCAGGCCGGGGCCGACACCTTCTCGGGCAGGGGCTCCAGGTCGCACAGCCGGGCACCAACCGAACTGAGGGCCTGCGGCTGCGGGGCGGCGAAGCGCAGGTGGAACGCGGCCCGGGCCTGCGGGTTGCCGTGCGTGACCTCATGATTGGCAAAGCGCAGCGCCTCGGCCGGGCCGGCCCAGTCCAGGATCAGGCTGCCCCGCGGCAACACGAACCACACCTCAATCGGCCTGTGCATGCTGCAGCGCCTCCTGCACGGAAATGACCTGGGCAAAGCGCCCCTGCAGCACGGTGCTCGTCCGGCTGCGGATAGCGGCCACCGACAACACGCTGCCGTCGCCTTGCGGCAAGTCCCAGGTCAGCGTGGCCTGGGGCACGAACAGCACCTGCCAGCCCAGGTCCGATGCGTGCCGGGCCGTCGTTTCGCAGCATTGTTCGGTGCGGATGCCGCTGACGATCAGGCGCCGGATGCCCTGCTGAACCAGCCACACATCGAGCCCGGTGCCGACCAGCGCACTGTGGCGCGTCTTGTGCACGGTGAGCGCGGCATCGAAATCGCGCAGACCGGCCAGCGGCCGCACCAGCCCTGAAGCGATCGAGAACGGGTCGCCTGCGTCGCTGCCGGGGCTGTGGTGCAGCACCCTCACGATGGGGATCGGCAGGCGTTGAGCGCCGGCGATCAGATCATTTTGCGCCACCAGGAACTCGGCCACGCCGTCGTCGCGGTAGTAGCTGCGGCGGGTGAACGATTCCTGGACGTCGATGACCAGCAGGGCGGTTGTCATGCGCTTGGGATGGGTCGGGTGTCGTGGGCCGTACTGTGCCCGCAAGGCCGACCGTTGGCCACGCGCGCCGCGACGATCTTCGATCATTTTCGGACAGGCTTGCCCCCCACAACGGCAGGACTGCGCCGCGCCCGATGGCGGGGCTGGGGCCGCTGGCCGGCCACGTCAACCCGGTGCCAGCGTGAAGCCGATGCGGGTCACGCCGCCGGCCGATTCGGCCAGCGTGCGCCCGCCGTGCATGCGTGCGATGGCCGCCACGATGGCCAGGCCCAGCCCGTGGTGCTGGGTGTCGCTGCAGCAGCGGGATTCGTCGGCTCGGAAGAAACGGTCGAACAGGCGCGGCAGCGCCTCTGCGTCCACGGCAGGCCCCTGGTTGCAGACCTGCACGCGCCATTCGACCCCGGCGCTTTCGCCTTCGGGCCCGATGTCGACGATCACGGTGCTGCCAGGTTCCGCAAAGCGCGTGGCATTGCCCAGCAGGTTGGACAGCGCCCGCTTGACCAGGGATTCATCGATGGCCAGCGTGGCGTCGCCCTGCACCTGGAGGCGCAGGCGCGCGTCGTCCAGCGGGCCTTCGTGGAACTCCGCCACCTGATGCACCAAGGCGGCCAGGCTCACGGGCTGGCCGCGCCGCGCCACGGCGCCGCGGTCGGCCTGCGACAGGAACAGCATGTCGTTGACCATCGCCGACAGTCGCTGCATCTCTTCCAGGTTGGAGGCCAAGGTGTCGCGCAGCTCGCCCGCGGGGCGCTCGCGAGACAGGGCCACCTCGGTCTGGCCCATCAGGTTGGCCAGCGGCGTGCGCAGTTCATGCGCGACGTCCGCGTTGAAGCCCTCGAGCTGGGCATACGATTGCTCCAGGCGTGCCATCAGCGCATTGAACTGCTCGATCCAGGGCAGCAGTTCCTCCGCCGGATCGGCCAGCTTCAGACGCTGATGCAATCGACCCGCTGACATGGCGCGCGTCTGGGCCGCCAGGTCGTGCAGGGGCATCAGTTGGCGTTGCACGTGCCAGCGCGCGCCTACCGACACCAGGGCGCCTGCCGCCAGCGTGGCCAGCACCAGCAGCCAGCCCCAGCGCCGGCCGATGGCCGCGTCGCGCGAGAAGTCCACCGTGTAGGCGGCCTGCAGCGCGCCACCGGGCAGGCCGGGCGCTTCGATCTCGAAGTGGTCGGTACGCAAGTGGGAGGACTGGGCCAACTGCGGCGCTTCGTCGGCCCACAGCAGCGAGTGGTCGGCGCGCCAGACCTTGAGCTGCGACTGCGCCCGCATGGGTGCATCGGACTTCAGGCGCTGCAGCACGGCGGCCTCCCCGCCTGCGCGGGCTTCGAGCGACAGCACCTCCGACAGCAGCTCGCAGCGCCGGTGCAGGTCATGCGTGTTGCGCTCCTGCACCAGCATGCCGACACCGAACCAGCTGAACGAGAACAGCGCGGTGAGCACGGCCATCGTGAACAGCGCCAGGCGGCGCGAAAGGCGCCGCCCGATCGAGTGGCTGCACACGGCCGCCGGGCACTGCAGGACCGGCCGCGTGGCGGCACCGGCCGCCGCCATCGGCGTCATGCGCGTTCCTCCAGCACATAGCCCATGCCCCGCACGGTGTGCAGCAGCTTGGCCGCGAACGGATCGTCCAGCTTGGCGCGCAGGCGGCGCACGGCCACCTCCACGACATTGGTGTCGGAATCGAAGTTCATGTCCCACACCTGCTCGGCCAGCGTGGTGCGCGACAGGATCTGGCCGCGGCGGCGCAGCAGCAGGGCCAGCAGGTTGAACTCCTTGGCCGTCAGATCCAGCCGTTGTTGCGCGCGCGTGGCCTTGCGGGCGATCAGGTCCACTTCCAGGTCGCCCAGACGCAGCAGCGTTGCCACCTGGGCACCGCTGGGTGCGCCACGGCGCAGCAGCGCCGTCACCCGGGCCAGCAGTTCCGAGAAGGCGAAGGGCTTGACCAGGTAGTCGTCGGCGCCCTGCTCCAGCCCACGCACACGGTCTTCGACCTTGTCGCGTGCCGTGAGCATCAGCACCGGCGTATAGCGGTTCTGCGCACGCAGCGCGGCCAGCACGCCGAAGCCGTCCACACCGGGCAGCATCAGGTCCAGCAAGACGAGGTCGTATTCGCCACCGGTGGCCAGGCGGCGCCCTTCGATGCCGTCGTGCGCCACATCCACCACATGGCCGCTTTCGCTCAGTCCCTTGTGCAGGTACTGGCTCAGCTTGGCTTCGTCTTCGATCACCAGCAGTCTCATGGGTGCGAACTGTGCCACCGCACCGCATTGCCGTGGATTACGAAATTGTCATCCTGGTGTCGGGCAGGAAGCGGATTGGGTTCTCAAACTTCGTTCCGTGGTCGGCGCACAAGGCGCCACCTACAAGGACAGACCTCTCAACCACCGTCAATGAAGGAACCCACCATGAAGACCTCCACGCTCGTCGCCGCCCTTGCCGTTTCGATCGCCGCATCGGGCGCCGCATTCGCACAGGAAGCCAGCTACGACTACCCGCAGCCTGTCGTGTCGACCAAGACCCGGGCCCAGGTCCAGAGCGAGCTCGTCGCCGCGCGCGCCGACGGGTCCATCAAGGCCTGGTCCATCTCGTACAACCCGCTGGCGCTGGCCAAGTCCGAGCGCAGCCGGGACAGCGTGAAGGCCGAGAGCGGCTCGGCGATCGCCCACGCGGTGCTCGCCGAGGACAGCGGCTCGTTCCTGCTGTCGCGCCAGCAGCCCTCGCGCCCCACAGCCGCGGTGCTGGCGCTGGGCAAGCGCTGAAGCCGGGCCGCGCGCAGCCAGGCGGCGGCTTCTAGAATCCCGGGGGATGGACACCCCCGGGAACCTGTTCGTCGTGGCCGCCCCCAGCGGGGCCGGCAAGTCCAGCCTGGTGAAGGCGTTGCTGGAACTGGATGCGCGCCTGGCCGTGTCGGTTTCGCACACCACGCGCCCGCCGCGCGGGCAGGAACAGCACGGCCGCGAATACTGGTTCGTCGGTGAGTCCGAGTTCCGCGCCATGGTGGCGCGTGACGAGTTCTTCGAATGGGCCGAGGTGCACGGCAACCTCTACGGCACCAGCCGCATTGCCATCCGGCAACGCCTGGCCCAGGGTGAGGACGTGGTGCTGGAAGTCGACTGGCAGGGCGCGCTGCAGATCAAGCGCATCTTCGGACATGCGGTCCTGATCTTCATCCTGCCTCCGAGCTGGGAAGAGCTGGCCCAGCGCCTGAACCGCCGCGGCGAGGACAGGCCCGAGGTCATCGCGCAGCGCCTGGCCAATGCGCGCACCGAGGTGGCCCAGGCCCGCCACTTCGACTTTGTTATCATCAACGCTTTGTTCGAGACGGCGCTGTTCGACCTGAAGACGGTCGTGCACAGCCAGCGCCTGAAGTACGCCGCCCAGATGCGCAACCGCTCACAGGTCTTCGCAGCGCTGGGCCTGGTCTAGCCGCCGGCACCTCACCTCCAGGACATCCATGGCCCGCATCACCGTCGAAGACTGCCTCGTCAAGATCCCCAACCGCTTCCAGCTCGTTCTGGCGGCCACCTACCGCGCCCGCATGCTGAGCCAGGGCCACGCACCCAAGATCGAGGCCAAGAACAAGCCGGGTGTGACCGCGCTGCGCGAAATCGCCGCTGGCGAGATCGGCCTGGAGATGCTGCGCAAGGTGCCGGTCTAGAACCCGACCGACCCGCCCCCGACGGGCGCCCCGCCGCAAGGTGGGGCGCCCGTCGGCGCTTTTTGGTGCGCCCGCGGACGACAGCGCGCAAAGCGCGCTAAATTCCGCCCATGAGCCTGCGTTCCCTGGCTGCCGAACTGCTGCCTGCTGCCTTGCAGGGGTTGCAGCGCGCCGCCCCGCTGTCAACGGGCCGCCCCGGGCCCGATGTCTCGTCTTTTGCGGGCCTGAGCGAAAAGCTGAGCTATCTGGCCAAGGCCGACCTGAAGCAGGTCCGCGAAGCCTACAAGTTCGCCGACGCGGCCCACCTGGGCCAGTTCCGCGCCAGCGGCCTGCCCTACATCACCCACCCGCTGGCCGTGGCCGGGCTGTGCGCCGATTGGCGGCTGGACGCGCAGGCCATCATGGCCGCGCTGATGCACGACACGATCGAAGACCAGGGCATCCAGAAGTCCGAGCTGATCGAGAAGTTCGGTGCCCCGACGGCCGACCTCGTGGACGGGCTGACCAAGCTGGACAAGCTGCATTTCAGCACACGCGAGGAAAGCCAGGCCGAGAGCTTTCGCAAGATGCTGCTGGCCATGGCGCGCGATGTGCGCGTCATCCTCATCAAGCTGGCCGACCGCCTGCACAACATGCGCACGATGGGCGCCATGGCGCCGGCCAAGCGGCAGCGCATCGCGCGCGAGACACTGGACATCTACGCCCCCATCGCCCACCGTCTGGGCCTGAACCAGATGTACCGGGAATTGCAGGACCTTTGCTTCGAGCTGCTGCATCCCTGGCGACATGCGGCTCTGGCCAAGGCCGTCCAGCGCGCACGGGGCCACCGGCGCGACATCGTCGAGCGGGTGCAGAAGGAAGTCGAAAAGGCCTTTGCGCAGCAGAAGATCAAGGTCCAGGTCAGCGGGCGCGAGAAGACCATCTACAGCATCTACCACAAGATGCGCGAGAAGCACGCCGGCTTCGCGCAGGTGTCCGACATCTTCGGCTTTCGCATCGTCGTGCCCACGTTGACCGACTGCTATGTTGCGCTGGGCGTGCTGCACCAGCTGTACAAGCCGGTGCCGGGCCGCTTCAAGGACTACATCGCGATCCCCAAGGCCAACGGCTACCAGAGCCTGCACACCACGCTCGTCAGCCCGCTGGGCACGGCGGTGGAGTTCCAGATGCGCACCGAGACCATGCATGCCGTGGCCGAGGCGGGTGTTGCGGCGCACTGGCTCTACAAGACCGGCGAGAAGAGCAAGGGCGGCCCGACGGTGGACGCCCAACGCCTGTCCACCATCTGGCTGCAAAGCCTGCTGGAGATCCAGGACGAAACGCGCGACGCGGCCGAGTTCCTGGAACACGTGAAGATCGACCTCTACCCCGACGCGGTCTACGTCTTCACGCCGCGCAGCAAGATCCTGGCGCTGCCACGCGGTGCCACGCCGGTGGACTTTGCCTACGCGATCCACTCCGACGTGGGCCAGCACACGGTGGCAGCCAAGATCAACGACGAGCCGGCCGCCTTGCGCACCGAGCTCAAGAGCGGCGACGTGGTGGAGATCATCACCGCCCCCGGCGCACGCCCCAACCCGGCGTGGCTGAGCATGGTGCGCACCGGTCGTGCGCGCAGCAAGATCCGCCAGTACCTGAAGAACATGGAAGCCGAAGAATCGCGCGCCATGGGCGAGAAGATGCTGGCCCAGGCCTTGCGCGCGGAAGGCCTGCAACTGCCCAGCCCCGACCCCACGAACACCGACTCCGCGGCCCTGTGGCAGCAGCTCGCGCGCTGGAGCGGCAACCGCCATCGCGGCGAACTGCTGGTCGACATCGGGCTGGGGCGCAAGATCGCCATCATCGTGGCCAAGCGGATGGCCCAGCTCATGCTGGAACGCGGCATCAAGCCCGACGCGGTGACGCTGACGCTGGGCCGCTATGGCCAGGACGACACGCTGCCTTCACAGGGCGTGGTCTTCGTCGATGGAAGCGAGGGCAACTCCATCCAGCTGGCCACCTGCTGCCGCCCCATCCCGGGCGACGCCATCGTGGGTTACCTTGGCCGTGGTGAAGGCCTGCTGGTGCACACCGCCGAATGTCCGACCGGCAAACGGCTGTTCGAGCGCGACAGCGAACGCTGGATGCAGGTGGAGTGGGCTGACGAGCTGGCCCGCCCCTTCGAGACCAGCCTGCATGTGCTGGTGAAGAACGGCAAGGGTGTGCTGGCCCAGGTGGCCTCGTCCATCAGCAGCGCGGAAGCGGACATCGTGCACCTGGACATGGATCCCGAACCGGCCGAGGAGAACACCGAACTGCGCCTGCTGGTCAGCGTGCGCGACCGCGTGCACCTGGCTGACGTGCTGCGCACGCTGCGCCGGGCGCCCGTGGTGCAGCGGGTGTCGCGCTACCGATTGGGCTGAGTCGCTGCAACGCTCCGGCCCACGGCCTTCGGTGTTTCACTCGGCACGAGCAATGGCGTGGGCCTGCAGACGCCATAGCCCTGGGCATAGTCAACCCCCATGCTCGGCCGCGTGTATGAAGCTGCCGGGTGGGACCAGGCTGCCGTCCGCGTCCACCAGGCGCAGCAGCACTTCCAGATGGGTCACTGCCCCGGCAGCCGGGGCAAGCGCCAGGAACGACTGCTTGAAGAGGACGAACCGGTCCTCGACAAACGCCGCGTTGATGCGCGCGATCCAACCCACCTGGCGGTGCCGCGCCTCCAGGCCGCCATCGCCGCATCGACCAGTCGCAGGGCATCCGGCAGCAACCGGTTGCGGGCCTCGTCGGGCGACAGGCCCGTGAGCGTCTCCGCCGCCGGGTTGTTGATCGCGATCCGGCCACGCGCATAGGCGGTGATCACCGCATCGCCGATCGACCTCTGCGTTCCCTGGAACATGGGGCGCACAGAACCAGCGACTTCGATACGGCCAGCCACACGCGTGGCGTCGTACCGCGCATGCAAGCGCCGCAGGACCGGAGGCGCCACTTCCATGCCGGCCTGTGTCACCAGCGCGCCTCGATCGTCGAAGACGCGTAGCCCAAGGGCAGGGCCAGGCCGATGGTGAAGGCGACCAGCAGCGCGACCCTGCTGACGATCCGGGTCACCTCGTCCTGGGCGAAGACCGTCTCGCGGGATGCTCCCGATCTTGTCGGCGGTTTCCTGGTCATGGGTGGCGAAGGGAATGCCCGGGCACTGGTCCGCGACGGACAGGGCCCTGTCCAGGGCCGCGGAAATCTGCCGGACCTGGCATCGTCGGTGAGAGGCCGGGAAGAAAGGCCGATGTCCAGGACTCCCTTCGGAACGGCCTTGATCGCGCCGCTGGTGCCCAGGCTGGGCAACACCTGAACGGACAACTCGGGATGCTGCCTGGAGTACGCCGCCGCCAGCACGCGCATGGCACCCAGCACATTGCCGGCCCCGCTGGCGCGGGGGGCTCGTTCACTGAAGGACGTTTCGCGATCGACCGGAACGCCGTTGGACCCACCGGGGATGGTCTGCCTACCGCATCCCGTATTGGCCCACTGTTCGAGATCTTGAGAGGGTGACTCTCATTCTTGAGGGGGGTGGATCGATGCGATCATCACCCCACGCGTCATGCAGTGGGGATGTCGGCATGCCACAGGAAATCGCACGTCGTGACCGCCGCCAGGCGCTGGCCAGCATGGCCGGGCTCGGCTTGTCGGCCTGGGGCGTCAGCGCCGTCCCGACAGCATCGCCAGGTCCACGGGCGCCTCGGCCGTATCGCGTGGCGGCGGCGATGGCCGACCGCGCGGAACTGCAGGCACCTTCGCAGGTGCGCATCGGCGGCTGGCTCGGCCAGCGCATCGTGATCAACGCACGCCAGCGGCTGTCGACGATAGACACGGCGCCGCTGCTGGCCGGCTTCCAGGCCAAGCCCGGTAGCCATCCGTGGATCGGCGAGCATGTCGGCAAATGGCTGCACGCGGCCACGCTGGCCTGGGCTCATGACGGCGACCCCGCGCTGCGGGCCAAGCTCGACCGCGTGGTGGCCGAGCTCGTCGCCGCGCAGGAGCCCGACGGCTACCTCGGCACCTACGAGCCGGGCCGCCGCTTCGGGCTGTACGACGGCGCCGACTGGGATGTCTGGTCACACAAGTACGGCCTGATCGGGTTGATCGCCTATCACCGCTACACCGGCGACGAGGCCGCGCTCACGGCCTGCCGGCGCGCAGCGGATCTGCTGCTGGCCACCTTTCCGGCGCAGCGCAGCATCCTCGCGGCCGGCACACACCACGGCATGGCCGCCACCAGCGTGCTGGAGCCCGTCGTCGAGCTCTACCGCGTGACCGGTGATGCGCGCTATCTCGCCTTCGCGCGCTACCTCGTCGCCGCCTGGGACGAGCCCGGCGGCCCGGCCATCGTGCGCACGCTGCTGGCCGAGCGGCGGGTGAACAAGGTCGCCAATGGCAAGGCCTACGAGATGCTGTCCAACCTCGTGGGCCTGTGCGAGCTGGCGCGTGTCACGGGCGAGCGGCCCTTGCTCGATGCCGCGCTGATCGCCTGGCAGGACATCGTCGACAAGCGCCTGTTCCCGACCGGCAGCACGAGCCAGCACGAGGTCTTCCAGGACGACAACGACCGCCGCGCGACGATGCGGCTGTCGGTAGGCGAGACCTGCGTGACGACGACCTGGATCCAGCTCAACCTGGTGCTGCTGCAGCTGACCGGCGAAGCGCGCTTCGGCCATGAACTGGAGCGCAGCTACTACAACCACCTCACGGCGGCGCAGCATCCGGCGGGCGGGGACTGGTGCTACTACACCGCGCTCGAGGGCCGCAAGATCTACGACGCGCACATCACCTGCTGCCACTCGAGCGGGCCGCGTGCACTGGCGCTTGCGCCGCAGCTGGCCTACCTGCGCGGGCACCTCGGCGACGACGAGGCGCTGCTGGTCAATACGCTGGAGACCTCGTCGACTCGGCTCGAGCTCGGCGGTGTCGCGGTCGAGGTCGAGCAACGCAGCGGCTTCCCGCATCGGGGCGGCTCGCACCTGCGCATGCGCATGGCCGGGCCTGCTCGCTTTGCCATCCGCGTGCGCGTGCCGGACTGGGCGATGCCGATGAAGATCCGCGGCGCGCGTGTCCGCGAAGGCTGGGCCGAACTGCCGGCCCGCACCTGGCACGATGGCGACACCGTGCCGATGCGGTTCGAGCTCTCGCACCAGGTGGTGGCCGGTACGCACTTCGACGCCGGCCGCACGCGCCTGGGTTTCGGGCCCTTCGTGCTGGCCTGCGAGCGCGACGCCAACCTGTCGCTCAAGCCGCCGCATCGCCTGCGGCTGCCGGCGCGCACGTCCCTCACGGCGGTTGCGGCGGTTGCGAC
>DAORNK010000146.1:0-9994 GCA_035440985.1 Rubrivivax sp.
GGCGCCGTAGGTCACCGCCGCCACGCCCAGGCCACCGCGCACGCGGGCGGCCGCGTCGGCGGCAAAGCCCACGCCGGGCTCATGCGACAGCGTGTGCACCGGCAGCAGCGCCGCCCGCTCCATCTCGCGGAACAGCGGCAGCGCAAAGTCACCCGGAATGCCGAAGACTTCCGTCGCGCCGCGCGCCTTCAGCGCCAGCAGCAGGCTCTGGGTGAGGTTCAGGCCGGGTGCGTTCAATGCACCACCAGCAACGGCAGCTTGCTGCCGGCCAGCACCGCCTTGGTCTGCGAGCCAAAGAGGAATTCGCCAAAGGCCCCGCGCCCGTGCGTGACCATCACGATCATGTCGCACCCACGCGCCTCGGCCGCCGCGATGATGGCGCGGTCCACGCGCGGCACCTGGTCGTGGTAGCCCTCGAAGGGCACACCGGCGGCGGCGGCGGCGGCGGCGAACTTGTCCAGCACCTGCTGGGCGTGGGCCGCCGTCATCTCGTCGTGTTCACGCACTTCTTCCTGGAACATCGACTGCGGGCGCGGCCCGGGCGGCACGGGCAACAGGGGTTCGGCGACGAAGCCGGTGATGGCGGCACCCAACTGCCGGGCCAGTTCGATGCTGGCTTCGATGGCGCGGTCGGTCAGCTCGTTGCCGTCGACGGGTACGAGGATGCGTTTGTACATGGCGGGCTCCCTTGCTCACCTGCTGAAGACAGCTTGCGACCCGCGAATTTAGGCAGGCCCGGCGGGAACCGAGTTGAGATGGCCCAAACTCGGTCGAAGTATTTCGCCCGCCCTTCGGGGGGCTGTTTCAGCTTGTTTACCGTCGCCGGCCCCGGCATCACGGCTTGGGTTCGCGCTCGGCGGGCTGGCTGTGGGCGATGTGCTCGTAGGCTTCGCGGCGCTGGGCCTCGACGGCGAACTCTTCCATCTCGGGGTCGAGCGCGTCACGGGCGCAGAGCACGCCGATGGGTCTGCCGCCTTCGACCACGGGCACCTGCCGCAGCGCGTGTTCGTGCATGAGTTGCAAGGCGCTGCCAAAGGTGGCGTCGGGTTCGACGGTGCGCACGGGGGTGCTCATCACGTCGCGCAGAACCGTGCGGTCCGGATCCAGCCCTTTGGCCAATACGCGGCAGACGGCGTCGCTGGCGGTGAAGATGCCCAGCAGGGCTTCGTCCTGCACCACCAGTACCGCACCCACGGCATGGCCTGCGATCAATTGGGCCGCCTGGCTCACGGTGGCTTGTGGGCCCACGGTAACCATGGCCGCGGGATCCATGACCTTGCGGATGCGTTGACTGAACATGGGCCTCTCCACATCGGGCCCGGCGCACCATGTCGGGGAGGGCCTGCCCGGCCTGACCCGCGGTGCGCTGGGCGCATGGGCGGGAACAATAGGTGAGGCGCCGGATCGCACTTTGACCTTGCACAAGTCGGCGCCGCTTGGATGTCATCTCAGGCGGCGACTTGAAGCGCATTTGACTTGGCTCAGGCGCGCACAGACGAGGCCGCAACCATGGGCCGAACCGGCACCGTGCGGCCGGCCGGCTGCGGCGGCCGCCCGGCCAGACGGCTCAGTCGAAGATCAGGTTCGGCAACACCAGGCTCAGCCAGGGCACGTAGGTGACCAGCACCAGGAAACCCAGCAGGATCATCAACCACGGCAGCGCGGCCTTGACCACCTGGACGATGTTCATCCCGGTGATGCCGCTGGTGACGAACAGGTTCAGCCCCACCGGCGGCGTGATCATGCCGATCTCCATGTTGACCACCATGATGATGCCCAGGTGGATGGGGTCGATGCCCATGCGCTGCGAAATCGGGAAGAAGATCGGCGCCAGGATCAGGATGATGCCGGTCGGCTCCATGAAGTTGCCGGCGATCAGCAGGATGATGTTGACCACCAGCAGGAACATCCACGGTTCCATGCCTGCGGCCATGATGTGCTCGGCAATGGTCTGCGGGATGCGTTCGGTGGTCAGCACGTGCGCAAACAGCAGCGCGTTGGCGATGATGAACATCAGCATCACGGTGGTCTTGCCGGCATCCAGGAAGACATGCGGCAACTGCTTGATGCCGATGTCGCGGTAGATGACCACCGCCACGAAGACCGCGTAGACGGCGGAAACCGCCGCCGCTTCGGTAGGCGTGAAGATGCCGCCGTAGATGCCGCCCATGATGATGACCAGCAGCATCAGGCCCCAGGTCGATTCCTTGAAGGTGCTCCACAGTTCAGCACCGTCGGCACGCGGGCGTTTGGTCAACGCGAGCTTGCCGGCGCGCCACCAGACGGCGAAGGCCAGCAGGAATGCCAGCAGCAGGCCCGGGATCACGCCGGCCATGAACATGCGGCCCACCGACACTTCGGTAACGGCGGCATAGACCACCATCACGATCGAGGGCGGAATCAGGATGCCCAGCGTGCCGGCATTGCAGATCACGCCGGCGGCAAAGGGCAAGGGGTAGCCGTTCTTGACCATGCCGGCGATGACGATCGAGCCCACCGCCACCACCGTGGCCGGGCTGGAGCCCGAAACGGCAGCAAACAGCGTGCAGGCCATCACGCCTGAAATGGCCAGCCCACCGCGCAGGTGCCCGACGGCGGCATTGGCAAAGGCCACCATGCGCTTGGCCACGCCGCCGGTGCTCATCAGCGCACCAGCGAGCACGAAAAACGGGATCGACAGCAGCGTGTAATGCTCGCTGGTCTCGAAGACCTTGATCGTGAGGCTGGCCAGCGAGTCCTGACCCACGAGCAGGATGGTCAGCAGGCTCGACAGGCCCAGCGCGATGGCGATGGGCATGCCCGCCAGCATCAGGATCAGCAGCGTGATGAAGAGGATGGCGGTGTTCATGCTTGCTCTTCCTTGGCCTTGAGCTTGAGCGCTTCGGCGGCCTCGTCAGCCAGGTGCAGGCTGTCGGACTTGCCGGTGACCAGGTTCCAAAGCACCTGCACGAGGCGCAGCGTCAGCAGCGCATAGCCCAGCGGCATGATCGAACGCACGATCCAGATCGGAAACGGCAGATCCTCGAGCTCGACACCGACGCTCTTCATCTTGCCCACATAGTCGAGCGAGCCGCTGATGATGATGCCGGCGTAGACCACGCAGGCCAGCACCACCAAGATGGATACAGCGCGGCGCACCGGGCTGGCCATCAACCTGACCACCGCATCGACGCCGATGTGGGCACCGACACGAATGCCATAGGAAATGCCCACGAAGATCATCATGGCAAAGAAGATGGTGGTCATCTCCAGCGCCCAGGTGAAGCCGCTGTTGAAGACATAACGCAGCACCACCTGCACGAAGGTCAGCCCGGTCATGGCCGCCAACATGCTGATGACGATCCATTCCTCGAGACGGTCAAGCCAGCGCATCGCAAGCACTCCAATCCAGGATGCAGCCGACACCGTGTGCCCCCGTGAGCGCGGGGCACCGGCGACGACAGGGTTTGATCAGTGCAGCCGCGCGGCTACTTCTTGTTGGCGGCGAGCGCCGCCTCGATGACGTCCTTGCCGATGTCGGCTTCGAACTTCTTCCACACCGGCTTCATCGCTTCGCGCCACTGCCCCAGCTCGGCCTTGGACATCGGCAGCACCTCGGCGCGCTTGTCGGCGATGACCTTCTTGCGATAGTCGTCGTCCTCTTCGTAGGCAATCTTGTTGCCGTGCTTGATCGACTCGGCCATCGCCGCCGTCAGCCCGGCCTTGATGTCGGCCGGCAGCTTGTTCCACCAGGCCGCATTGGCGATCACCATGTAGTCCAGCAGCCCGTGGTTGCTGTCCATGATGTACTTCTGCACTTCGTGGAACTTCTTGGTGTAGATGTTGGACCACGGGTTCTCGGTGCCGTCGACGACACCGGTCTGCAGCGCCTGGTAGACCTCGGCAAAGGCCAGCTTCTGCGGATTGCCGCCGACGGCCTTGAATTGCTCTTCCAGCACGTCGGAGGCCTGGATGCGGAACTTCAGGCCCTTGGCGTCAGCCGGCGTCTTCAGCGGCTTGTTGGCCGACAGTTGCTTGAGGCCGTTGTGCAGGTAGCCCAGGCCGACGATGCCTTTGCTTTCCATCGACTTCAGCAGTTCCTTGCCCTTGGGACCGGCCTGGAAGCGGTCCACCGCTTCCATGTCATCGAACAGGAAGGGCAGGTCGAAGACCTGCAGCTTCTTCGTGTACTTCGGGAACTTGGCCAGCGACGGCGCGATGATCTGCACGTCGCCCAGCACCAGGGCTTCCATCTCCTTGCCGTCGCCGAACAGCTGGCTGTTGGAGAACACCTGCACCTGCACCTTGCCCGGCAGCGCCTTCTCGGCCAGTTCCTTGAACTTGATCGCGGCCTGACCCTTGGGCGTCTGGTCGGCCACGACGTGGCTGTACTTGATGATGATCGGCGCCTGTGCCCAGCCCGTTGCGCTGGTGAGGGCCAGAGCGGCCGCGATGGCCAAGGTACGGAAGCTCATGTCTGTCTCCTGGGTGGGTTGTACAAGTCCTGTGGGCGCTGTCGGCCCCTCGATCATGGAAATCTACCGCCGATCACAACACTGTGCCGTGTGGAAACTACGGATCCCGTTTGCTGCCTGTTCACGACGCGCAGCGCCGCTCCAGTTCGCTACTTCCAGCCCATCGCCACCATCTTGCGGCGCAGGAAGGCGATCTGGGTGGCCAGCGGCAACTGCTTGGGGCACACGTCGTGGCAGCCCAGCAGCGTCATGCAGCCGAACACGCCGTCGTCGTCGCCCACCAGTTCGTAGAAGTCTTCATCGCTGCGGCTGTCGCGCGGGTCGAGACGGAAACGCGCGATCTTGTTCAGCGCCACCGCGCCGACGAAGTCCTCGCGCATGCGCGCCGTGCCGCAGGCCGCGACGCAGCAGCCGCATTCGATGCAGCGGTCCAGCTCGTAGATCTGGTCGGCCAGCTCCGGGTCCATGCGGGCTTCCAGGCGACGCAGGTCGACCTGCGCTTCCTGGGCGTGCACCCAGGTCTGCAGCCGTTCGCTCATGCCGCGCATCCATTTGCCGGTATTGACCGACAGGTCGCCGATCAGCTCGAACACCGGCAGCGGGGCCAGCGTGATCACCGGCTCCAGCTTCTGCGTCAGCACGCGGCAGGCCAGTGCCGGGCGCCCGTTGACCAGCATCGCGCAGCTGCCGCAGATGCCGGCGCGGCAGACGAAGTCGAACTGCAGCGAAGCGTCCAGCCTGTCGCGGATCTCGGTCAGCGCGATGAACAGCGTCATGCCCGGCGCGTCGTCCAGCTCGTAGGTCTGCCAGTGGGCCGCGACCTCGGGCTGGGCCGGGTTGTAGCGCAGCACCTGGATCTGCAGCTTGCGGCCGACGAACTGGCCGCTGGCCGCAGCCGGAGCCGTAAGCGCCGCGGTGGCCGGCAGGATGGGGATGATGGTGCTCATGACAGCGGCTCGTCGATGCGTTCGTTGAGGCCGCGCAGGGCCGGTGGCAGGAGTTCGTCGTATGGCATCAGGGCCTGCTGCACCGCATGCCGCGAGGCGGTGCCCATACGCTCGCGCAGCGCAGCCACTTCGGCCGCGCGGGCGGGCGTGTCCGGATGGTCGATGTAGTCCTTGGCGCCGTAGCCGCGCCAGCCCGGCGGCAGTTCCATCGCCTTCACGTCCAGCGGCTCGTAGTTGAGCGTGGGCAGCATGTCGTCGGCCTGGGGCCAGGTGGCCAGCGTGCGCTTGAGCCAGTTGGCGTCGTCACGGCGCGGATGGTCTTCACGGAAGTGGGCGCCGCGGCTCTCGGTGCGCACGCTGGCCCCATGCGCCATGCACAAGGCCACCTTGAGCATCTTCTGCACGCGGTAGGCGGTGGGCAGTTCGGGGTTGGCGCCCGGCGCCTTGTTGCGCAGGCCGATGTGGCGGCTGCGCTCCAGCAGCACCTGCAGTTCGGACACCGCCTTGGCCAGTTCTTCGCCAGTGCGGAAGATGCCGACCTTGCTGCTCATGATCTCCTGCATCGCCAGCTTGATGACGGAGGCGTCTTCCTTGCCGCCGCCGCTGGTGAGCCAGTCCAGCTTGGCCTGTTCGGTGCGGATGAAGTCGCGCACCAGCCCGGTGGGGATGCGCACCTCGTTGGCGGACTGGTCGCAGAAGTCGGCCACGAACTCGCCGACGATCATGCCGGCGACCACCGTCTCGGCCACCGAATTGCCGCCCAGGCGGTTGAAACCGTGCATGTCCCAGCAGGCGGCTTCGCCGGCCGAGAACAGGCCCCGCAGCGTGGGGCTCTCGCCGGTGTGGTTGGTGCGCACGCCACCCATCGTGTAGTGCTGCGCCGGACGCACGGCGATCATCTGCTCGGCCGGGTCTATGCCCAGGAAGCTTTCGCAGATCTCCTTCACCTCACGCAGGTTCTTCTCGATGTGGGCACGGCCCAGCAGCGTGATGTCCAGCCACAGGTGTTCGCCGAAGCGGCTGGGCACGCCCTTGCCCTTGCGGATGTGGGTTTCCATGCGCCGCGAGACCACGTCGCGCGAGGCGAGCTCCTTCTTCTCGGGTTCGTAGTCGGGCATGAATCGGTGGCCGTCCACGTCCTTGAGCAGGCCACCATCACCGCGGCAGCCTTCGGTGACCAGGATGCTGGCCGGGAAGATGCCTGTCGGGTGGAACTGCACGGCTTCCATGTTGCCCAGCACCGCCTTGCCGGTCTCCAGCGCGATGGCCATGCCCACGCCGTCGCAGATCACCGCGTTGGTGGTGACCTTGAACAAGCGCCCTGCCCCGCCGGTGGCGATGACGGTGGCCTTGGCGACATGGGCGCTGAGCTCGCCGGTGATCAGGTCGCGCACCACGGCGCCGTAGCAGCGGTCGCCCTCGTGGATCAGCGCGATGGCTTCCATGCGTTCCAGCACCGGGATGGATTCGGCGATGGCGCGGTCGCTCACCGTGAACAGCATCGCGTGGCCGGTGCCGTCAGAGACGTAGCAGGTGCGCCACTTCTTGGTGCCGCCGAAGTCGCGCTGCGCCACCAGGCCGTGGGCTTCGTCGCGTTCGGTCAGCGTGACCTTCTGACCGTTGATGATGACCTGGTGGTCGCCGCGCCGCACGCGGCTCCAGGGCAGGCCCCAGGCGGCCAGCTCGCGCACCGCCTTGGGCGCCGTGTTGACGAACATGCGCACCACGCGCTGGTCCGCCCCCCAGTCGCTGCCGCGCACGGTGTCTTCGAAGTGCACGTCTTCGTTGTCGCCCTGGCCCTTGAACACGTTGCCCAGCGAGGCCTGCATGCCGCCCTGCGCCGCTGCGGAGTGCGAGCGTTTGGGCGGCACCAGGGACAGGATGGTGGCTTCGTGGCCGCGGCGCTTGGCGCCGATGGCGGCGCGCAGGCCCGCCAGGCCGCCGCCGATCACGAGCACGTCGGTGTAGTGGATCTTCATCGTCATTTCGCCGCGGGCATCAGCCCGGCTGGGGTGTAGGGCTGGCCGGCATGCGGGGCATGCTCGATGCCGATCTTGATGTAGGCCATCAGCGTGGCCAGGCCCAGTACCAGGAAGAACACCGTCAGTGCCCACTTGAGCGTCTTGAGCCGGGCGCGCGTGGCATCGGGGCTGGGGCCGGCCATCCAGCCCCACTTCTGCATCAGCCGGTACAAGCCGATGCCGCCGTGGATCTCCACCGCAAACAGCAGCACCAGGTACAGCGGCCACATGCGGTCGGTCCACATGCGGTCGGCGCTGCCGTAGGGGCCGATGGTCTCGGGCTGGGTGAGCATGATGTACAGGTGCACCGAGGCCAGGAAGAACAGCGCGAAGCCCGTCAGCACCTGCCACCACCACAGCGTGGTGTCGCTGTGGCGCATGTGTGTCTTGTGGTCGACGATGGCGCGGTACTGGCGGTAGTTGATGGGGAACTTGCGCACCGCCAGCATGGCGTGGCCGACGAAGAGCACGATCACCACGGCCACCACGATCGACACCAGCCAGGGCATGGCGCGGCCGAAGACGTGGTAGCCCTCGAAGAACTTGGTGACATGCCACATCGCGTCCTTGCCCAGCAGGATGGACGAGACGAAGAACATGTGGCCCCACATGAACAGGCCCAGTGCCAGGCCGCTGGCGCTCTGCAGCCAGTCCAGCCGGGCCGGCCAGCGGCTCTTGCGCAGGGCACGTGCGGGGCCTGCGCCGCCGTTCAGCGTTGCCGTCGGGACGGTTCGATTCATGTCGCGCTTCTCCAACGGGCCGGGCCACACCTGGCCCAGGCCACGATAGGCGGCGATGTTGCCGGTATGGGCCGATCATCTATTGAGCCAAGTCAAGTCGGAGGCCGATGCCGCCGGCGCACCATGCGCAGCGCCGCGCACCCGACCACCGGGCGCGCACCCATCCCACCGGAGACAGGAGAAGCCCCATGACCAAGGACCCCATCGCCGTGCGGCGCGAGCACCTCCCCGCCTGGTTTCCGCGTGGACTGTCGTTGCTGCAGGACCCGACGCTGAACAAGGGCACGGCGTTCACCGACCGCGAGCGCGATGTGCTGGGCCTGCAGGGCCTGTTGCCGCCGCATGTGTGCTCGCAGGACGAACAGGCGGCACGCGTGCTGGAGAACTTCCGCCGCCTGCCCACGCCGCTGGAACAGTACATCTTCATGACCTCGCTGCACGACCGCAACGAAGCCCTGTTCTTCCGCATCGTGACCGACAACCCCGACGAGATGATGCCCATCATCTACACGCCCACGGTCGGCCTGGCGTGCCAGAAGTTCGGACACATCTTTCAGCGCCCGCGCGGCGTGTTCGTCACCGCCCATGACCGTGGCCGCGTCAAGACTTTGCTGCGCAACTGGCCGCATCGCGACGTGGCGATGATCGTGGTCACCGACGGCGAACGCATCCTGGGCCTGGGCGACCTGGGCTCCAACGGCATGGGCATTCCGGTGGGCAAGCTGGCGCTGTACACGGCCTGCGCCGGCGTGCACCCCACGCAGTGCCTGCCGGTGATGCTGGATGTCGGCACCAACAACCAGACGCTGCGCGATGACCCGTTGTACCTGGGCCTGCCGCAGCCGCGTCTGACCGGGCCGGCCTATGACGAACTGGTGGACGAGTTCATCAGCGCGGCCTGCGAGGTGTTCCCCGGCGTGGTGATCCAGTTCGAGGACTTTGCCAACCACAACGCCTTCCGCCTGCTGGAGCATTACCGCGACCGCATCTGCACCTTCAACGACGACATCCAGGGCACGGCATCGGTCGCGGTGGCAGGGCTCTTCTCGGCGCTGCGCGTCACCGGCGGCAAGCTCGCCGAGCAGCGTCTGCTGTTCCTGGGCGCCGGCGAGGCGGCCACCGGCATCGCCGAACTGGCGGTGGCAGCGATGGTGGCCGAAGGCATGGACGCGGCCACCGCACGTCGCAACTGCTGGCTGTTCGATTCCAAGGGTCTGGTGGTCGCCGGCCGCGAGGGCCTGGCGGCGCACAAGCTGCCTTTTGCGCACGCGGCCACAGGCTGCAGTGAGTTCACCGCGGCCATCGCCGCCATCCGGCCGACGGCGGTGATCGGCGTCTCGGCGATGCCCGGCACCTTCACCCGGCAAGTCATCGAGCTGATGTGCCGGCTCAACGCGCGGCCCATCGTGTTCGCGCTGTCCAACCCGACCTCGCGTGCCGAGTGCACGGCGCAGGAAGCCTACGAATGGAGCGGCGGCAAGGCGCTCTTTGCATCCGGCAGCCCCTTTGCGCCCGTGAGCGTGGGTGGCCAGACCTTCGTGCCGCGCCAGGGCAACAACTCCTACATCTTCCCGGGGGTCGGGCTCGGTGCGATCGCGGTGCGCACGCGCCGCGTGACCGACGAGATGTTCCTGGCGGCTGCGCGGGCCCTGGCCGAACAGGTCACGCCGCAGGACCTGGCCCAGGGCAGCCTCTATCCGCCGCTGTCCAGCGTGCGCAACGTCTCGGCGCACATCGCCGTCAGCGTGGCCGAGGTGGCCTTCGCGCAGGGCCATGCCGGCATCGAGCGCCCGGCCGACCTGCTGGCCCACGTGCGCGCCAGCATGTACCAA
>DAORNK010000147.1:0-9877 GCA_035440985.1 Rubrivivax sp.
GCTGGGCCGCGCCCGGCGCGAGCCCGGCGGCCCGGGCCGTGCAGCAGCTGGCCGAGATTGCACCCTGGTACCAGCACAACGCCCTGGTGCACTACCTCTCGCCGCGTGGGCTGGAACAGTTCTCCGGCGGCGGCTGGGGCACGCGCGATGTCTGCCAGGGCCCGCTGGAAATGCTGCTGGCACTGGACCGCCCCGCCCCGGTGCGCGACCTGCTGCAGCGGGTCTTTGCCGCGCAGGAGCCCGGCGGCGACTGGCCGCAGTGGTTCATGTTCTTCGAGCGCGACCGCGCCATCCGTGCCGGTGATTCGCACGGCGACATCGTCTTCTGGCCGCTGCTGGCGCTGGCGCGCTACCTGCTGGCCACGGGCGACCTGGCGCTGCTGCAGGAGCCGCTGCCCTTTTATGCCGCCGATCCGGCCGGCGCCGAAGTGGCCAGCCTGTGGCAGCACGTGCAACGCGCGCTGGCGGTGATCCAAGAGCGGCGCATCCCGGGCACCCACCTAGCCGCCTATGGCCATGGCGACTGGAACGACTCGCTGCAACCGGCCGAGCCCGCGCTGCGCGAACGGCTGTGCAGCGCCTGGACCGTCACGCTGCACCACCAGACGCTGCACACGCTGGCTCAGGCGCTGCAGGGCAGCCCGCAGGCCGGGTACGCTGCCGCGCTGCAGGCCGAGGCCAGCGCCGTGCTGGCGGACTTTCAGCGCCTGCTGGTGGCCGGCGGTGTGGTGACGGGTTACGCCCTGTTCCCGCCCGACAGCGCGGGCGCGCCACCCGAGCGCTACCTGCTGCACCCGCAAGATGAGCTGACCGGCGTGCGCTACAGCCTGCTGCCCATGATGCACGCCATCCTGGACGACATGCTCAGCCCGCAGCAGGCGGCCGCGCACGTGCAGCTGATCGAAGCGCACCTGCTGGGCCCCGACGGCGCGCGCCTGTTCGACCGCCCGCTGCCCTACCGCGGCGGGCCGATGACGCTGTTCCAGCGCGCCGAAAGCAGCGCCTTCTTCGGCCGCGAGATCGGCGTGATGTACATGCACGCCCACCTGCGCTGGGCCGAAACGCTGGCCCACCTGGGCCTGGCCGACAAGTTCCTGGCCGCGCTGGCGCTGGCCCACCCGATCGCGCTGCGTGAGCGCGTGCCCGCGGCCACGCTGCGCCAGGCCAACTGCTACTTCAGCAGCAGCGACGCGGCCTTTGCCGACCGCTACGAGGCCCACGAACACTACGCGCGCGTGGCCAGCGGCGAGGTACCGCTGGACGGGGGCTGGCGCATCTATTCCAGCGGGCCGGGCATTGCCATCGGGCTCATCGTCGGCTGCTTGCTGGGCGTGCGCCGCCAGGCCCGCCACCTGGTGCTGGACCCGGTGGTGCCGCCGTCACTGACGGGCCTGCAGGCGCGGGTCGAACTCGAAGGCCGGCCGGTACAGATCGACTACCGGCCGGGCGCCAGGGGCTGCGGGCCGGTGTGGCTGGAGCTCGATGGTGCACCGTTGCCCTTCACGCACGGCGGCAACCCCTACCGCACCGGTGCTGCACTGATCGAACGCGATCTGCTGCGCCAGCGCCTACAGGTGGCACCGGCGGACGGGCAGGCCCACCGGCTGGTCGTGCACCTGGGGTGAGGGGCTAGCATCGGCCCCGTCGGCACCCCGCCGATGCCGCCGATCGCACGATGGCCTTGTTCCCCCAGGGGCTGACCCAGATCGCCCAGCGTTGCAACGCCGGCGAGCGCCGCGTGCTGCACCAGCTCAAGCGCTGCCTGGAAGACGACTACCTGGTCTGGCACGACATCCCCATCGGGCCCAAGGCGCGCCAGCCCGATTTCGTGATCCTCAGTCCGCGCTGGGGCGTGCTGCTGCTGGAGGTCAAGGACTGGCGCCCGCACACCCTGGGGCCGGCCACGCGCGACAGCGTCGAGCTGCGCACCCCACGCGGCCCGGCCACCGTGGCCCACCCGCTGCGCCAGGCGCGCGACTACGCGCTCGAACTGGTCGACCTGATGAAGGCCGACCCCGCCCTCGTGCACCCCGACGGGCCCTTCGCCGGGCGGCTGCTGTTTCCCTATGGCTACGGCGTGGTGATGGCCTCGCTGCGCGCTGCCGAAGTGGCCGGCAGCGACTTTGGCGAACTCTTTCCCCCCGCACGAACCCTGCTGCGCGACGACCTGGATGAAGCCCTGGCGCCGATGGACTTCCAGCACCGACTGTGGGGCCTGTTCACCGTCAGCTACCCCTACACGCTGAGCCTGCCGCAGCGCGACCGCGTGCGCTGGCATCTGTTCCCGGAGCTGCGCGTGCAGCCGCAGGCAGCGCTGGACTTCGAAGGCCCCGAGCCCGCTGCCCCGCCCCTGCCCGACCTGATGCAGGTGATGGACCTGCAGCAGGAACAGGTGGCGCGCACCCTGGGCGAGGGCCATCGCGTGATCCACGGCGCGGCGGGCTCGGGCAAGACCATGATCCTGATCTACCGCGCCCAGGTGCTGGCCCAGGCCGCGCGGGCCGACCGGCCCATCCTGGTGCTGTGCTTCAACCGCGCCCTGGCCGACCGCATCACCCACCAGCTGCGCCAGCGCGGCGTGGACGAGCGCGTGCAGGTGCGCACCTTCCACGCCTGGTGCCAGGACCTGTGCGACACCTACCAGCTGGATGTGCCACGGGGCCTGAAGGGCGACGCCCACTTCGTGGCCCTGGCCGCCACGGTGGAGCGCGCGGTGGAACGGGGCCGCGTGCCGGCTGGCCAGTATCTGGCCCTGCTGATCGACGAGGCGCACGACTTCCAGGACGCCTGGCTGCGCATCGCCAGCCGCATGGTGGACCCGCAGAGCAACAGCCTGCTCGTGCTGTACGACGACGCGCAATCCATCTACCAGGGCAAGCGGCGCCGCTTCAACTTTGCCAGCGTGGGCGTGCAGGCGCAGGGGCGCACCAGCATCCTGCGCCTGAACTACCGCAACACCGCCGAAGTGCTGGCCTTGGCCCTGCTGTGCGCGCAGGACCTGATGACACAGCCAACGGGCGCGGCCGAGGACGACATGCCCGTGGCCCAGCCCGCCAGCGCCGGCCGGCGGGGTGCGCTGCCGGTACTGATCGAGGCGCGCCACGCGCAGCAGGAAGCCGAGCTGCTGGCCGAACGCCTGGCCGCGGCACATGCTGCCGGCACGCCGCTGGACGAAATGGCCGTGCTGTGCCGCACGCGCGCCCAGATGTGGCCCATCGAAAGGGCCCTGGCCGCGCGCGGCCTGCCGCTGCAATCGATGAACAGCCCGGGCTTCAGGCGCTTCGACTGGCGCACGGGCGCCATCAAGCTCGTCACCCTGCACAGCGCCAAGGGCCTGGAATTCAGCCTGGTGTGCGTGGCCGGCCTGCACCTGCTGCCGCTGCGCGACGAAAGCCTGGAAGACGCGCTGCGCCTGCTGTACGTGGCCATGACAAGGGCCACGCGCGAGCTGGTGCTTTCAGCCCACGGCAGCGGCCCGCTGGTGGAACGCGTGCGCCAGGCGCTGGGCGTGGTGGCGCGGCAGTTCGCCGCGGCTGGCTGAGCCGGCCTGCCGGCGCACCGACAATGCAGCCGCCATGCTCGACGACATCAAGAAAACCCTCTGGGCCACCGCCGACAAGCTGCGCGCCAGCATGGACGCGGCCGAATACAAGCACCTGGTGCTGGGCCTGATCTTCCTGAAGTACATCTCCGACACGTTCCAGGCCCGTCGCACCGAACTGACCGCACGCTTTGCTGACCCGGCCGACGAGTACCACCTCGACAGCGCCACGCCCGCCGACATCGCCGCCGAGCTGGAAGACCGCGACTACTACCGCGAGGCCAATGTCTTCTGGGTGCCGGAGGCGGCGCGCTGGGAAGCCATCCGCGCCAGGGCCAAGCAGCCCGACATCGGCAAGCGCATCGACGATGCGCTGGGCCTGATCGAAGCACAGAACCCCAAGCTCAAGGGCATCCTGGACAAGCGCTTCGCACGCGCCCAAACGCAACATCAACTGCCCGACGGCAAGCTGGGCGAGCTTGTGGACCTGATCTCCACCATCGGCTTCGGCGCGAGCGCATCAGAAGCGCGCGACGTGCTGGGCCAGGTCTACGAATACTTCCTGGGCATGTTCGCCAGCGCCGAGGGCAAGCGCGGCGGCCAGTTCTACACGCCGCGTTGCATCGTCAAGACCCTGGTGGCCGTGCTGGCGCCGCACCACGGCAAGGTGTACGACCCATGCTGCGGCAGCGGCGGCATGTTCGTGCAGAGCGAGGAGTTCATCCTCAGCCACGGCGGCAAGCTGGGCGACGTGGCCATCTTCGGCCAGGAGGCCAACCCCACCACCTGGCGGCTGGCTGCGATGAACCTGGCCATCCGCGGCATCGACTTCAACCTGGGCCGCGAGCCGGCCGACACCTTCACGAAGAACCAGTTCCCCGACCTGCGCGCCGACTTCATCCTGGCCAACCCGCCGTTCAACATCAGCGACTGGTGGCATTCCAGCCTGTCCGGCGATGCGCGCTGGGAGTACGGCGACCCGCCGCAGGGCAACGCGAACTACGCCTGGCTGCAGCACATGCTGTGGCACCTGTTGCCCGGCGGCCGCGCTGGCATCGTGTTGGCCAACGGCAGCATGAGCAGCAGCCAGAACAACGAAGGCCAGATCCGCGCCGCGATGGTCGAGGCCGACGCGGTGGAGGTGATGATCGCGCTGCCGGGGCAACTGTTCTTCAACACGCAGATTCCGGCTTGCCTGTGGTTCCTGGTGAAGAACAAGCGGCAGCGCCAGGGTGAGGTGCTGTTCATCGATGCGCGCAAGCTGGCCACGATGATCAGCCGGGTGCAGTGTGAGCTGAAGGACGAGGTGATCGAGCGCATCGCCGGCACGGTGGCGGCGTGGCGCGGTGAAGCTAGGGCTGGTGAGTACGTCGACGCTCCGGGCTACTGCCGCAGCGTGAAGCTCGCTGAGATTGGCGAGCACGGACACGTGCTGACGCCGGGGCGCTACGTAGGCGCGGAGGCTGTCGAGGACGACGGCGAGGGCTTCGAAGCCAAGATGCAGGCGCTGACCGAGAAGCTTGGAGAGCAGATGGCGAAGGGCGCAGAGCTGGATTCGGTGATTCGGCGGAAGCTCGGGGGTCTTGGATATGAGTTCTGATCCGACGCCGTCGCTGCGATCCTTCGTGTCTTTGGTCCGGGGAACAACTTACAAAGGTGAGTTGGTTGGCCAGCCCGGCCCCGTCCTGCTTGGCTTGGCGTCAATTCAAGCGGACGGTGGTTTTCGGCGAGGGGCCTTCAGGACCTATGGTGGCGAGTCACCGGCCAAGATCACGCTAGGCCCGGGCGACATCTATGTTTCTTTGAAGGACGTTACCCAATCTGGCGATCTGCTTGGTTCGGTTGCACGAGTACCTCGCGACATCCCGGCGGGCAGGCTTACCCAGGACACTGTCAAGCTGCAGTTCGATGGGCAACCCATCGACCACGACTATGTGTACTGGCTCCTCCGTACGCCGGTCTATCGAGCGTACTGCAGGTCGCACGCCACCGGAACCACCACGCTCGGGCTAGCACGGGACGACTTCTTGGACTTCCCGGTGCTTGAGCCGGGCGACGAGGATCTGTCGTTGGTCGAGTTGCTGGAGGCACTCGACGACCGCATAGCCCTCCTGCGCGAAACCAACGCCACCCTCGAAGCCATCGCGCAGGCGCTGTTCAAGTCATGGTTCGTCGACTTCGATCCCGTTCGCGCCAAGAGCCAAGGCCTCGCCCCGGCCGGCATGGACGAAGCCACGGCGGCCTTGTTTCCGGAGGGGTTCGATGAGTCGGCGCAAGTTCTGTTGCCGAAGGGCTGGCGGTTCGCGCCCGTCGGTGACGTGGTGGACGGTATCTACGACGGACCCCACGCGACCCCGCCGGAATCAGAGGAAGGGCCTGTTTTCCTGGGCATCAAGAACCTCACCGGGACCGGGCTGGACTTCGGCGAGGTACGGCACATCGCGGAGAGCGACTTCGGGCAATGGACGCGCCGCGTGCTGCCGGCGGCCGGCGATATCGTGTTCAGCTACGAGGCCACGCTCGGGTTCTTCGCCCTCGTGCCGCCGGGCCTGCGCTGCTGCTTGGGCCGCCGTCTGGCGTTGATCCGGCCGCGGTCGAACGCGGCCGACAGCCACTTCTTCTTTCACCAGTTCATTGCCGCGCCGTTCCAGCGCTTGCTGGAGCGGCACACAATCCAGGGCGCGACGGTCAATCGCATCGCGCTCAAGCACTTCCCGAGCTACCCGGTCATGGATCCGCCGTCCGAAGTGAAGGCGGCCTTCGACGCGACGGTGGCGCCGGTCTGGGCGCGCATTCACGCGAACCAGGCGCAGGCTCAGTCGCTCACAGAGATTCGGGACGCGCTTCTCCCGCGGCTGATTTCCGGCCAGTTGCGCCTTCCCGAATATGGAACCCTGTCGGCCGCATAGCCGGGTGACGGACCTAAGGCAAACTCTCCCTACGCAAGCTATCGGCGTCACACCATGGCCACCAAGTCAACCATTCCGCGGATCGAGTACCTCAGGGTCCAGAACTTCCGTGCACTTCGTGACATCGAGCTGAAGAACATCACGCCGCTCACGGTATTGCTGGGCCCGAATGGAAGCGGCAAATCCACCTTGTTCGACGTATTCAATTTTCTCTCGGAGTGTTTTCAGGGTGGATTGCGGCAGGCATGGGACAGGCGAGGGCGTGCCAAGGAGTTGAAGACACGTGGCGCAGTAGGCCCAGTGGTCATCGAGATCAAGTATCGCGAACGTCGCGACGCCCCTCTCATCACGTACCACTTGTCTATCGACGAGGCTGCCAGGGGCCCGGTGGTGGCAGAAGAGTGGCTTGAGTGGCGGCGCGGAGCGCGTGTCGGCCGTCCTTTCAAGTTCTTGACCTACAAGCAAGGCATTGGCAGCGTCGTGAGCGGCGAGCAACCCGACGAAAAGGACGAACGACTGGACGTTCCGCTTCGTAGCGCCGACTTGATTGCGGTGAATACCCTGGGCCAGATCGCCCAGCATCCGCGGGTGGCGGCGCTGCGCGACTTCATTACCGACTGGTACGTGTCCTATCTGTCAGTGGACAACACTCGCTCACAGCCGGAGGCCGGACCCAAAGAGCAATTGTCGAAAACCGGAGACAACCTGCCCAACGTCATTCAGTACCTGCAGGAGAGCCACCCCGAGCAGTTGGAGCGGATCACCGAGGTGCTGCGCCGCAGGGTACCGCGGCTGGAGCGCATCGACGCCACTCCCATGCCTGACGGACGCTTGCTGTTGGAAGTGAAGGATGCGCCATTCGACAAGCCGGTGCTGTCCAAGTTTGCATCAGACGGCACGCTCAAGATGTTGGCCTACCTGACGGTGCTCTATGACCCAGAGCCGCCCCGCTTCGTCGGCATTGAGGAACCAGAGAACTTCCTTCACCCTCGCCTTCTTCCTGATCTGGGCGAGGAATGTCGGCTGGCATCCGAGCGCACGCAATTGTTGGTGACGACGCACTCGCCATTCTTTCTGAATAGCTGCCGACCCGAGGAAGTGCGCATATTGTTTCGCGACGAGCACGGGCATACGCAAGCCCGAAGGGCCGCTGACATTGAGGGTGTCCCGCAGTTCGTGGCCGCCGGTGCTTCGCTCGGCCACTTGTGGATGGAAGGCCAGTTCGGCATGAGCGATCCGCTGCGTAATCAGGGGGCGCCTTGGAAGATCGAAGGGGCGCGGCGTGGCAATTGAGGTGTTGCATGTGCTTGTCGAGGAGCCGTCGATGGAAATCGCGCTGCAGCACCTGCTGCCGCGGCTCTTGCGCGAAGGCATCAGCGCCGAGCTTCGCCAGTTTCAGTGCAAGAGCGAACTGCTGAAGCAGCTTCCCCAGCGCCTCGCCGGCTACGCGCAATGGCTGCCTGACACTGCGGCAGTGCTGGTCGTGGTTGATCGGGACGATGACGACTGCATTGCATTGAAAGGCGAACTCGATGCCATGGCTCGCGCTGCTGGGCTGATGCCGCGTAGCGATGCGAGGCCCGGGGGGCGTTTCCAGGTGATCAATCGCATTGCGATCGAGGAACTGGAGGCTTGGTTCTTCGGTGACTGGCCTGCGGTGTGCGAGGCCTACCCGAAGATGCCAGAAACGCTGCCGCGGCGGGCGGCCTTCCGCGACGCTGACGCGATTGCCGGGGGCACCTGGGAAGCGCTTGAGCGCGAGTTGCAGCGGAAGGGATACTTCAAGCAGGGGCTGCGCAAGTTGGAACTCGCCCGCGAGGTGGCTTCGAGGATGGACCCAGCACGTAACCGCTCAGCCAGCTTCGGGTGCCTGCGGGCGGCTTTGGCGCAACTTTGAGTTGAGTTCGGGTCGGGCCCCCGGGCTTGGTTGCACTTGACGGCAGCGGGTGCGTGGCACCTGGGTCTACACACTGAAGGCGGCGGCTTAGCAGACTGCTTAGCAATCAGGGTTGGCGCCGGCCCGTTTCCGGAAACCTCTTTCAAATCAAAGGCTTGGCGCTTAGCTTGCTGAGTGCTCCTGCTAAGTAGTTTCAGCGCAATCAGGCCTGAAAGCGAAAAGCCCCGGTGAACCCACCGAGGCCGTAGCGCCAACCAGGAACCCCCGATCCACTTGGCGCCAAAGTGTACCGGCGCTGACGCTGTGGATCTCTGCAAGCCCGGCTTCTGTAGGCTTCCCATATATTAAAGAAGGCTTTACTATGAAGGCCGGCTGCTCAAGCCAGCTTTCATACGATGCGCTCCACCGGCACCACCGTCACCACCACCACGCTGGGCGAGCCGGTGCAGGCGTTCGTCCCCCATGCGCTGCCGCCGGCCGCCCCGCCGCTGGCGGCTGACAGCTACACGGCCACCAACCACCGCGCCGAGATGGCCCTGGCCCGGCTGTCCGGCGTGGCCGGCCTGGTGCCATCGGTGGACTGGCTGCTCTACAGCGCCATCCGCAAGGAGGCACTGCTCACCTCGCAGATCGAGGGCACCCAGGCCACGCTGACCGACCTGTTCGATGACGAGGCCGGCCAGGTGCTGGTGAACACGGCCGATGTCGAAGAAGTCACCAACTACTTGCGCGCCTTCCGGCTCGTGCGCGACAACCTGCGCAGCGAGGCCGGCCTGCCGATTTCGGTTCGATTGCTGTGCGACGCTCACCGCCTGCTGCTCGACGGCGCACGTGGCGCCGGCAAGCAGCCGGGAGAGTTGCGGCGCTCGCAGAACTGGATCGGCGGTACGCGGCCCGGCCGGGCCGCGTTCGTGCCGCCGCCGCCGGACCAGGTGCCGGGGTTGCTGGCCGACCTGGAGCGCTTCATCCATGACCCGGCGCCAGCATTGCCGCCGCTCGTGCGTGTAGCCCTGGTGCATGTGCAGTTCGAGACCATCCACCCGTTCCTGGACGGCAACGGGCGCATCGGCCGCTTGCTGATCGCAGCGCTGCTGGAGCAGTGGGGCCTGCTGCCCGAGCCGCTGGTCTACCTGAGCGGCTACCTCAAGCAGCACCAGGCCGAGTACTACCGCAGGCTGTCGGCCGTGCGCACCGAAGGCGACTGGGAAGGTTGGGTCGGCTTCTTCCTCGATGGCGTGGAAAGCGCGGCCACGGACGCCGAGCGCGGCATCGTCGCGATGGCGAGCCTGATCAACGCCGACCGCAAGCGCCTGCTGGCTGCGCCCCGCGTGGGTGGGGTTGCTCTGCGCCTGTTCGAACTGCTGCCCCTGATGCCGCGCTTCACCATCGAACAGGCGCGGCAGAAGCTGGACACCACCTTCCCCACGGCCACCGCGGCGGTGAAGCTGCTGCACGACCTGGGGATGCTGAGCGAACTGACCGGCCAGAAGAAGAACCGCCTGTTCAGCTACGCTGCCTACGTCGAACTGC
>DAORNK010000148.1:0-9725 GCA_035440985.1 Rubrivivax sp.
GTCACCTCCTGCGCCCAGGGGGTTGGCCCTGGGCTTGTCGGTGCCACCCAGCGGTACTCGGTTTTCGCACGTTTCGCTTCGACGCCTTCTGCCGCCCACGCTCCTAGCGGAATTCCCTGGGGCGGGTGGTCTCTTCCCAGTCGGCGGGCGGTTCGGCGTCGGCGGGTACCAGGCCATGTTGCATGGCATAACGCACCAGGGCCGCGGTGCTGGGGGCCTGCAGCTTGTCCATGATGCGCGTCTTGTGCGTGCTGATGGTCTTCACCGACAGATGCAGGGCCTCGGCAATCTCCCCGGCGCGCTGTCCGGCCGCGATGCGGCGCAGCACCTCGAGCTCACGTTCGGTCAGCCGGGCGTGGCGCGGCACATCGACGCTGCCATTGAGCTGCTGCACGACACGCTCAGCCAGGCTGGTGGTGACGTAGGTGCCGCCGTGGGCCACTCGCCGTGCGGCCGCCACCAGCTCATCGGCCGCGCTGTCCTTCGTGACATAGCCGTTGGCGCCGGCCTTGAAGGCACGCAGCGCATACTCTTCCTCGTCGTGCATGCTCAGCACCAACACGGGCAGGCGCGGCCACTCGGCGCGGATGCGGCGTATCAGCTCCAGCCCGCTCATGCCCGGCAGCGACAGGTCGACGATGGCCAGGTGGCAGGCGTGGCGACGCAGGCTGTCCAGCGCCTGGAAGCCCGAGCCCTCCTCGCGCAGCACCCAACCGTCCTGGGTGGCCTGCAGGATGCGCTTGAGCCCCTCGCGCACGATGGTGTGGTCGTCGACCAGCAGCACATGCGGCCCGCTGTCCGGCATGGGGGTGTCCGTGTTCATGGGCTGTCTCCCGGGTGGCCCTGGCGCAGCGCCAGCGGCAGGTGCACGGTGATGCGGCCACCACCACCCGGCGGCGTGTCGATGTCGAGCCGCCCGCCCAGCGCCAGCGCCCGTTCGCGCATGCCCAGCAACCCGTAACGCCCTTCCTGCCGCAACGAGCGGTCGGGAAAGCCGCTGCCGTTGTCGCGCACCGTCAACGCCAGTTCATTGTCGGATTGCACGAGTTCGATGTGCACGTCGGTGGCGCTGGCGTGGCGGCCGACGTTCGTCAGTGCTTCCTGGACCATGCGGTACAGCGCGATGTCCGCGCCCTGGGCCAGCGGCGGGTCTTCGGCCCCCAGATGCACCGTGACTTCGATGCCCAGACGACGGGCGGCGTCGCGCGCCAGCCATTCGATCGCCGCATTCAGCCCCAGATCGTCGAGGATCAACGGGCGCAGGTCGGCCGAGATCCGGCGCAGTGCCGCCACCGAGCTGTCCACCATCTCCAGCATGCCCGTGATGCGTTCCCGCTCGATCCCGCCCGGGCCGGGGCTGCGCAGGGAAGAGATCTCCATCTTCAGTGCGGTAAGACGCTGGCCGAGCTCGTCGTGCAGTTCGCGCGCGATGCGGCGTCGCTCCTCTTCGCGGGCCTCGACCACGCTGGCAGCCAGCCGGCGCAACTCCTGCCGGTGCCGCGCCTGTTCCTCGATCTGATTGCGGTTCTCGGTGACGTCGATGATCACCATCTGCAGCACCGTGCGGCCATGGTCGGGCAGGGCGGAGGTGGCGATCTCGACGTGACGCGTCTGGCCATCGGTGCGCATCAGGGTGCCTGCGATGAGCGCGGGCTGACTCGCTTCACCCTGGTTGGCAGTGTCCAGGTGGGACTGCAGCGTGATCGGGCCGCTGGTCGCCAGCAGCTCGTGTATCGAGCGGCCGATCAGCTGCTGCGGGTCCGACAGACCGAACAGGCCGGCGGCGGTGCGGTTGGCGTAGACGATGCGGTGTGCATCGATGATCCAGATCGGCACCGGCATCAGGTCGAGCACGGCGCGCATGCGCGCATTGAGCTTGGCGACCTCGACGCGCAGGTCGCGCTCGTCGCTGAGATCGCGCAGGATGGCCACGAAGTAGGCGCGCTGCCGACCATCTATCAGCAGTTCGACCCGCGAGATCGATATCTCCGCGGGAAACTCGCCCCCGTCGGCGCGTCGGGCACGGATCGCCTCCTGCGACAGCATGCGGCGGTCGGAGAGCCCCGCGAACTCGAAGGCCTGGACCTTGGCCTCGTCCGCCGTGCGCCGGCTCTCGGGCACGAACCTGGACAGCGGCTGGCCCAGGAGCGCGGTCTGCGTGCAGTCGAAGACGCGGGCGGCCGCCTCGTTGGTGGCGACGATGGCATACGCCGCGTCCACCAGCACGATGGCACAGTGCGCCGCCTCCGCGATCGCGCCCAGCGGCAACTGCAGGAAATCCACCGAAGGCCCTAGCGGCCCGGATCCGCTCAACGCGCCACCTCCTGCAACTCATATTAGGCCGCGAAACCGCGCTGTGCGGGAAGAGCCGGGCGACAGCTGATGCGGATCAAGCCTTCGCCCGGCACTGCCGGGTCGCGGCTGGCCAGGGCGCAGGCGCTGGCTCAGGCGCGGCGCCTGTGTTCGCGCAATTGTTCGATCTCGATGGCCCTGCCCATCGATCGCAGCTGTTCCGCCATCACCCGCAGCAAGTCGTCCAGCGTCACCAGGCCGATCAGGCAGCCTTCGGGCGTGGTCACCGGCAACCGGCGCACGCCCTCGCTGCGCATCGTGCCGATCAGGTCTTCCATCGAGTCTTCGGCACGGGCGGTCGTGACATCGGCCGACATCACGTCTTCAACCCGCAGGGCGGCCGGATCGAGCGACATCGCGACCACCGCGGTCACGATGTCACGATCGGTGAGCACACCCACCACCAGGCGGCCCTGCGGCGTTTCGTCGGCCACCACCAGGCAGCCGACATGGTGCTCGCGCATCAGCTGCGCGGCCCGTTCGACGGTCATTTCCCGCGTGGCGAAGGTGACGATGCGGTTGCACAGGTCACCTGCACTGAGTCGGTCGGTCATCGCAAATACTCCCAAGAACGGCCTGCGCCCCGCATCGCCCCGGGCTGGGGCCCGTCACTGGACCTGCAACCGCCGATTGGCAGCCGCCGCCCTTTTCGGCAAGGTGAGGCTGAGGATGCCGTTTTCGTACTTGGCGTCGGCCAGGCTCTCGTCCAGCGCACAACCCAACGTGAAGCTGCGGCTGGCATAGCCTTGCCGGCATTCCCGGCGCAAGACCCGCGCACCCTGCTTCTCTTCCTTCTCGGATTTGACTTCGGCACTGATGGTCACCTGGTTGCCTTCGACTCGCACGTCGATGTCTTCCTTGCGCACCCCCGGGATCTCGGCCTTGACCGCGAAACTGCCTTCCTGCTCGCTGACGTCGACCTTGATGCGGGGATTGGCTTCGGCGAGATCGAGTTTCCAGGGTCGGAACAGTGTCCGCATCGTGTCTTCCCAGGGCTCGATCGCGAACGGATCGAAACTGCGAACTTCATTCATGGGGAGCCTCCATTCAAAGGCGGGTTGATGAATGCCGGGACCACCACCCCCGCGGGGGGCCCGGCGTGCGGTAGTCCACTTCTTCAACGTGTCTGCAGGCGGTTGATGTATTCGCACAGCGCCAGGATGCGGGCGCGCACGTAGCCTTCCTGGCTGTAGGGCACGTCCACGTAGTACTCGGCGGCCTTGACGCTGTAGTCGCGGCCCCAGACCGGCATCTCGCGCGAGCCGTGGCCGGGTCCGGCACCCTCGACGACGTCGTAGACGTTGGCCATCGGAAACACGCCGGCGTTGCGCCGGCTGAGCGATGTCAGATCCGGCGGGCTGCGCTTGAGCCACTCGACGAACACGCCATGGCCCTTGCCGTCCAGGCCGTGGCAACTGGCGCAGTTGTTGTCGTACTCGCGCTTGCCCAAGTCCTTGCCGGTCTGCGCCATCAGACCCGTGCAAGCCAACGCAACGCTGCAGACGACGAGTCGCATCGTGATGGTCTTGAATGCCATGGTCTTCTCCTAAGGAGTGTTTGCGTCGCGGGGTGACTGCCGATCCTTCCATGCACCCGCTGCGCTCTTTCACTCTAGGCACTGCACCCCGGTCCGCGATTGAGTCCGCTCAACGCAGGCCCCGCCGAGACCGACGCGTTGAGCGCTCGCGGCCGAAGCGGTGCTGGACGGCTAAGTGGCGGGCGCCGCGCCTTCGGTGCCGGGCCCGGTTCACCGATCGCCGTCGTCGAACGGAGTGGCACCCCCTTCGCGGACCGCATCGTCGATGCCGAGTTCCTGTTCGGCTTCGCGCTCGGTTTCGGCTTCATTGACCGATTCCTCGCTGGCGCGGTCGCGGTCGGCACGTGCCAGCGCCGCGGTCGCGAACGGCCCGAACTGCTGGCGGCCGTTGGCTGCCGCCCAATACCAGCCGTCGGGGTGATCCAGCAGGCCGGCATCGCCTGGCGCTTCCGGCCCGTGTTCACGAATCGACCGCGCGGCGCCTCGCCGGCGCAGGGGCCTGGCCCGTTGCAAGGGCGGCTTGGGGCTGCCGGCGGGGGGCGGCGGTCCGTTTCGTTTCATTGTTCAGTCACTCCGGAGAGCGGCGCTGCGGCCCAGGCGGGCTTGCGCCTCAGGCAGGTTCGTCGCGTTCGGACCGATGCTCCTGCTCCAGTGCCCAGGCGCGGGCCTTGGCTGTCGCAATGCGAATGGCCTTCGCTTCGTCCATGCGCTCGCGCAACAAGGCATTGGCGATCTCGACGGCCTTGCGCCTCACCTTGGGGGGCAGATTGCGCATCGAAGGAGGCGGCTGGTCCGCGGTCCAGGGCATCTTCAACTCCATCGCAGAATCGGTCGGATCCGGCGCTTCCGCAGGGGTGCCTTGCGTCGGACGCGTGGCCGGCCCCTGCACAGCGGCAAAGGGCCAGACCGTCAACAGGCGGTGTGTGCAACGGCTGTAGAGCATCCGTCCTGCCATCCATCGGGTGACCCTCGGGTACAAGCCTAGGCGCGCGCGTGCATGCCGAAGTTGAGCGTGCGCAATCGGCGGGCAGCGTCTGCGGGCCAATCTGGTGGACATCGGCGCCGTTGCCGCTGCCCTGCAGGTCACCGACCATGAACCGCGCTTCCCGCTCGCCGCAGCCAGTCCACCTGGATTGGGTGCTGGTGGCCAATGCCGCCCGCGCGCGCCTCTTTGCGCGCGATCCCGACAACAACGCCATGAAGGAACTGCGCAGCTTCGTGCACCCGGCCAGTCGGCTCAAGGGCAGCAGCCTGGGGGCCGACCGCGGCGGTCAGGTGCGCAAGAGCGCGGTGAGCACCGAGTTTGCGCCCCGCATCGACGTGCACCAGAAGGAACATGCCTCCTTTGCGCATGAACTGGGGGCCCACCTGGAAGATGCTGCGCGGGCCCACTGCTATCCGCGTCTGGATCTCATCGCGTCCAAGGAGTTCCTGGGCGAGTTGCGGGCCCGGCTCGGCAGTTCGACCCAGCGCCTGCTCGGCGTCAGTGTGGGCCTGGACCTCACCCTCTGCGAGGGCGCCGAGTTGGAACGGCGTGTCGCCGAGAGCCTGCACCGCCGCAGCGAACGGGTGACGTAGGCCAGCCCGGCAGCGATCGGCCTGGGTCAGGACTTGGGCGCCAGGTCGATGACACGACGCAGCTTGCCGCTGTTGCGTTGCTGCATGGGCTCGGCATCCCCCTGGACGATCTCCAGTGGCAATGCTCCCTGCAGACTCAGCAGGGCCTGGAGCGCTCGCTGACAGCGCATGAAGGCAGACCGTGGGTCACCGTCGTCGGCGCGCAGCCGCAACTCCAGCCCCCCTTCCGCCCGGCGCAGCAACTGGAAGTGGGTGACGCCGGCAGCTTCTTCGATGGCCGCTTCAACGGCCAGCGGCAGCAACTGCACCGTGCCGCCGCCGGCTGCAGCCAGCGTCAGCACATCGTCGGACCGGCCCTGCACTTCGATCACCGGCAAGGCGCAGCCGCAGGGGCAGGGTTCGGGGACGAATCGGATGCGGTCTGTCAGTTCGTAGCGCAGCAGCGGTTGCACATGGTTGGCCAGATTGGTCAACAGCGTGGTGCACGAGAACTCGTCTGGCGCCACGGCCCGGCCCCGGGCATCGATGCCTTCCAGGATCACCCAGTCGTCATTCAGATGCAAGCGGCCCTGCGAGCACTCGCAGGCCATCGAGTAGAACTCCGAAGCGCCGTAGTTGTTGCGCAGGGTGCAGCGATAGGCTTGCCTGAGCAGCGTGCGCTGGGCCGTGCTCAGCTGCTCGCCGCCGAGCCAGAGTTCGTCCAGGCGCAGACCGAGGGCACCCTCGGCCTGCCAGGTGGCCAGGGCGCCGGCGCAACTGGGGTAGGTGATCAGCACATGCGGTTGCAGACGCTGCAACTGCTCGGCGATCTGCTGCAGCGGCTCCAGCACCGAGATCAGGTGGACCTGCGGGCCCCAGGGCGGCGGTGCGAGCCGGCGCAGCCGCTGCAGGCTGACATGGCCCGCATAGGGTCCACCCAGTGCACCGACGAAGGCGAAGCGCCGGCCCACGCCCCACAGGCCCAGTCCGGGCTGCGCCAGCGCCGTACCGCGCAGCCGCAGCGCATCGATCGCGTCGAAGGCCGCCAGGCTGGCGGCGTCCTGGACAAAGATGCCCGGCTCGCCAAGGGTGCCTGAGCTGGTCCACAGCAGGTAGCGGCCCAGCCAGGCATCCGACCACGCGGCCGGTGCGGCGACGGTCTTTTCGGCCCCTTGCCGCGTGATGCGGCGGTCCGTGCACCAGGTGTCGAAGTGCAACATCAGTTCCCGTCTGCCGATGGGCTCGAAGTCAGCCAGCACGCGGGCCTGCGCGGCACGGCTCGCGTACAGCGGCGAGTCGCGCCTGGCGTGGTGCAGCAGGCGGTCGAGCCGGACCTGCCGCAACTGGCGCCCCATCCCCCCGGGGTCCAGTGAAGCCATCCAGGTCTGCTGGCAAGCCTGCCACCACAGCCAGGGATCGAAGGGCGGCAGGGGATGGGAGTGCATCGTGGGCCCGCATTGGACGGGTCCATGGCATCGTGAGCGCAACGCGGGGGCCGCGATTGAGAGGGCTCAATACCGGATCCCAAGAAGCGGGCCGCTTCGTGTCTTGCGCTTGCGCAAGGCGGGCGACCATCGGACGACCTAGCCTGCCATCGATGCAAGACGTGCCGTTGCCGCAGGTCAATGCACAGGCGCCCGGGCAGGTGCCGCAGGAACTCGGCCCTGAGCAGCAGAGGTGCATGGTCCAGGCGCTGCGCCGCGCGCTTGGCGCCAGCGAGGGTGCCATCGTGGCGCAGGTCGAGACGCACATTTCCTTCGTGCTCGTGGGCGCCGGTCTGGCCTACAAGATCAAGAAGGTGCTGCGCACGCCGTTTCTCGACCAGTCCTCGCTCGCGCTGCGCCAGCGGGCGTGCCAGGAAGAGTTGCGCCTGAATCGGCGCCTGGCGCCCGATCTCTATCTGGGGGTCGTGCCGATCACCGGAACGCCACTGGCGCCCGCGCTGGGCGGCGCGGGGGCACCTCTCGATGTGGCCGTGCAGATGCGCGCCTTTGCGCAGGAGGGGCTGTGGGACCTGTTGGCAGCGCGAGGGCAACTGAGCGCTGCGCATGTCGACGAACTCGTGGGTCTGCTCGGCCGGTTTCACGCGCTGGCCGCCGTGGCCGATCCCGGCGGGCGCCTGGGTTCGCCGGCACAGGTGCGGGCTCCACTCCTGCAGAGCCTGGACGAGCTCGAAAGTCTGATGCCGTCTGCCAACGGCCAGGGCGTGCTGGGGGCCTTGCGCGTCTGGGAGGCGACGGCCTTCGACCGTCTTCAACCGCTGATGGCACGGCGTCTGGCACAGGGCCGCGTGCGGGAATGCCACGGCGACCTGCATCTGGGCAACGTCACCGTGATCGACGGGCACAGCACGGTGTTCGACGGCATCGAGTTCAGCGACGATTTCCGCTGGATCGATGTGCTGAGCGAGGTCGCCTTCATGGCCATGGATCTGCACGCGCATGGCCTGCCGCATCTGGCGCACCGTTTCGTCAACGCCTACCTGGAGTTCGGCGGCGACTACGAAGGTGTACCCGTGCTCGACTACTACCTGGTGCATCGGGCCCTGGTGCGCGCCAAGGTGCACGCGCTGCGGGCAGCGCAGTTCGGGCCGGCCCAGTCGGTGCCGGCCGCGGCGCAGCGCACCGCTGCCAGCCACTACGTGGAATTGGCCTGGCGCTTCAGCCGCCGCCAGCGGTCATCGGCGGTGCTGATGCTGACCCACGGGTTCTCGGGCAGCGGCAAGTCGACCCTGACCCAGGGCCTGCTCGAGGCCATGGGCGCCATTCGCATCCGGGCCGACGTCGAACGCAAGCGCCTGGCGGGCCTGCAGCCCATCGATCGCAGCGATGCGCAGCACGCAGCCGCTCTTTACGGCCCTGCCATGACCACCGCCACCTATGCGCGGATCTGCCAACTGGCCGCGCCTGCGCTGGACTGCGGCTACCCTGTGATCCTGGACGCGACGTTCCTGCAGCGCGCCCAGCGCGACGCGGCGCGACGCCAGGCGGCCGGCCAGGGCACTGCGTGCATCATGCTCGACTTCGAAGCGGGAGTCGAAGAACTTCGGCGAAGGCTGCGCGATCGTGCGGCGCGCGGTGCCGACGCGTCGGATGCAGACGAGGCGGTGCTAGCGCACCAGATGCAGCTTGCACAGCCGCTGGCGGACGACGAGACCCCGCTCGTCTTCCGCTGCACGACCACGGCGTCCGGCGCCGAGCCCGCCCAGGCGGATTGGACCGTTTTGCTGAAGTGGCTGGCAGCCAACGTGCAGCAGGCGCCTGCGACCCGCTGACTCGGGTTGGGCCGGCGTTGGCCCTATGCAAGCCGGGTGTCACGCCGGCATGTGGCGGCGCGTGAAGGGGTAGTCCGCGCGCGCCGCCCAGGCCCGCACCTCGGGCACCGCCTGCTCGGGGCGGGTGGCCAGCAACTGGTACAGCGAAAGCCAGCCGCGCTCGAAGCACAGGGCCGAACCCGCGAGGTACAGGCGGTAGGCGCGCACGGTGGCTTCGTCGGTGAGGGCACGCGCCCGGTCGAGTTCGTGCTCCAGCCGGTCCGACCAGGCCCACAGCGTGCGGGCGTAGTGGGGGCGGAGGTTCTCGGCGTCGACGAGTTCCAGTCCGCTGCCGGCCAGTGCCTCGATGGCGCGGGCAACGTGCACCAGCTCGCCACCGGGAAAGATGTGGCGTTCGATGAAGTCGCCCATGCCTGCACCCAGCCGGTCGTTTTCCATGCCGCCGGCAGCGATCGCATGATTCAGCAGCAGGCCCCCAGGTCGCAGCTGCCGCCGCAGGTCATCGAAGTAGCGGCCCATCTGCGCCTGGCCGACGTGTTCGAACATGCCCACCGAGGCAATGCGATCGAACGGGCCGGCCTGCTGCAGGCCCCGGTAGTCGAGCAAGCGCACTTCGACCTGGCCGCGCAGCCCGGCCGCTTCGATCAGGTGGCTGGCATGGTCGCGCTGATTGCGCGACAGCGTGATCCCCAGGCCGTGCACCCCGTGGTGCTGCGCCGCCCATATCAGCAGGGCACCCCAGCCGGCGCCGACGTCCAGGAACCGCTGTCCGGGGGCGAGTTGCAGCTTGCGGCAGACGAGGTCCAGCTTCTCCTGCTGGGCCTGCGCCAGGGTTTGCCCGGGACGGCTGTAATAGGCGCAGGAATAGACCCGCAGGGGGTCCAACCACAAGCCGTAGAACGCATCGCCCAGATCGTAGTGGCGGCGAACCTGATACGCGTCGCGCCAAGGCCGGTGCTGCCAGCGCGAGCGCAGGTGGGCCAGCCAGCGCAGCCAGACCGGGCG
>DAORNK010000149.1:0-310 GCA_035440985.1 Rubrivivax sp.
CGCACAGGATCAGCGCCGCCCGCTGACGCGGCGGCAGGTGCTGCAGCGCCGCAACGAACGCCAGCCGCAGCGTCTCGCGGCCTTCCACCGCCGCCGCCGGATCGTCGCTGGCGCGCAGCACGCGCTTGCCGCTGGTGAGCCGCTCCTGGGCAGTGCTGAGATCCTGCTGGCGGCGCTGCAATTGCGCCACCGAGGCGTCGAAACTGGACAAAGTGGCCACGCGCATGGCGTACCTCCCTGGTGTCAACGGGCAGCCGTGCTGAGCAGGCTGTCGAAGATGGATTGCGCCACCTGCAGCACCTTGGCGGCG
>DAORNK010000149.1:320-9725 GCA_035440985.1 Rubrivivax sp.
CTGGTAGCTCTGCTGGAACTGGATGAGCCGGGCCGCTTCTTCGTCGAGGTTGACGCCGGCGTCGGCACTGCGCAGCAACTCGGCCTGGCGGGACACGGCGGTGGAGATCTCGGAGGCGGTGGCGCCGCTTTGCACGCGCACGCCCACGTCGGACAGCGCCAGGGCCCACTGGTCGGTGGCCGTGTGGCCGCCGGCGATGGCCGCGTCGCGCAGGGCCGTCAGGGCCAGCGCGTTGCCGTTGTTGCTGCTCAGGGCACTGGCGGGGGTGGGGGCGATGGTGACGACGTCGCCGCTGCGCGGCACGCCATGGAGCATCAGCGAGAAGCCGTTGATGTCCGTGCCCGCGGGCGGAATGGCTTGTCCAGCCACCCAGCTGTCGTTGCCGCTGGCGAGCACGTTGTTGGCGGCGTCCAGCATCTGCCAGCTGTAGTCGCCGGCGTCCGAGGTGAAGGTGACCTGCACCGTCGCACCCGGCACGGGCAGCGGCCCGGCGGTGATGGTCAACGAGGCCACGCCGGCCGTGCCGACGTTGGCCGGACTGGTGCTGGCCACCAGTGGCGATGCCGCCGCCAGGTCCAGCGGATTGCCCAACAGCACGCTCATCGTGTTGGCGGCGCGGGCCACCGGCTGCAACAGGAACTTGTCGCCGGCCTGCGGTGCACCGACGAAGTCGATCTGCACGCCGTCGACCACGTCGCCGTCGGCCACCGTGGTGGCCCACCCATCGCTGAGGCGGGTCAGCCGCCAGGTGCCGGGCACGGCCGGGTCTTCGCGCAGGTCGTAGTCGCTGGCCTGCAGGGCGGCGGGGTCGGTGACGGTGAGCTGGATGCTGGCCATCAGGTTGCCCGCCCCGTCACGCGCATTGGCGGTGTTGGCCAAGGCCTCGGGCGCGCCGATGCCAAACAGCGCCGCAGACGGCACGCTGCCCAGCGGTGGCTGCAGGTTCACGCCGCGCATCTGTTGCGTGTTGACGGCCCCACCGATGGCGGCGGCCAACTGACCGATCAGGTTGCGCCCGGCCACCAGATCCTGATTCTGGAAACGCAGCAACCCAGTGATGCCGCCCCCACCCATTTCGGTCTCCGAGAGGACGCGGGTCAGTGGGCCCTCGCGCAAAGCCACGGCGGCACGGCGCGGGTCCGTGGCATCCTGCACCACGCTGAGTTCGGCGGCCGTGCTGCCCAGCACCAGGCGTTGCCCGCCGGCCATGAAGACGGCCGTCGTGCCATCGGACGCATCCATGCGCGTGACCTGGACCTTGTCGGAGAGCTGGCTGATGAGCCGGTCCCGCTCATCCAGCAGATCGTTGGCCGGTTGTCCGCGGCCCACCACTTCGGCGATCTTCTGGTTGGTCTGGGCGATGCTGCGCGCCAGCGCGTTGACTTCGGTGACCATCACGCGCAGGTCGGCCGTGGCATTGGCCTGCGTCAGGTCCAGCGCACTGCCGGCCTCACTGAAGCGGGCCGCCAGGTCCGTCGCGCGCGCCAGCACCACGCGGCGCGTGGCCGGGTCGGCGGGATGGCTGGACAGGTCCGACATCGCGTCCATGAGCTGCGTCGCCGCGTGCCCCAGACCGTTGACGCCGGGCTGGAAGATGTTCTCCATGCGCTGCAGCAGCGCCAGCCGGGTGGCATCCATCGAGGCCAGCGAACGGGCGCTGGAGGCCTCACGCGTCAGAAACTGGTCGTGGGCGCGCGTCACCGTCGTGACATCCACCCCTTTGCCGAAGAAGCCGGCACCGGTGTACTGACCCGCCGCGGTGGACAGTTCGGCCCGCTGGCGCGAGTAGCCTTCGACGTTGGCATTGGCGATGTTGTGGCCGGTGGTCTGCAGGGCGGCGTAGTTGGCCGCCATCGCCTTGATGCCCAGCATCATCAGTGTCGAACCACTCATGGCTTATCCCATCGACCGCTGCAGGCGCAGCGTGGTGTTGATGACCCGCGTCAGCTTGTCGGCGTAAGCCGGATCGGTGGCGTAGCCGGCACGCTGCAGACCCAGCGCGAAGCGCGCCGCGCGGTCGGCCGGCCCCAGACTGGCGACGCGGGGCTGCGCCACACCGGTGCCCACCGCCGCCTGGTAGCGAGGGCTGTCCTTCATCAGCCTGGCGTAGTCCGCGAAGGACTCGGCATAACTCCCGTAGGCGCGGAACTTGGCCACCACCTTCTGTGCCTTGCCGTTGATGTACTCGGTGGTCGTGATCTCGGCCACCGGGCCCTTCCAGCTGCCGCCGGCCTTGATGCCGAACAGGTTGAAGCTGGGCGTGCCGTCGGCGTGCTTGATCTCCTTGCGGCCCCACCCGGTCTCCAGCGCCGCCTGCGAAACCATGAAGGCCGCCGGAATGCCGGTAGCCTTCTCGGCTTCCTGGGCGGCCGCGCTGTGCTGCTGCACGAAGCCCGCCGCGCCGGTCTGCGGGATGCGCGTGGGTTGCGGCGTGGCCGACAGCGGCGCCGGCGTGTTGTTGGCCGACCCGGTGAACGGAATGGGACCGGGCGTGAGCCCCATCTGCCGCTCGAGCTGCTTCATGATCACGTCGGACAGGCCACCCGGGCGCCCGCTGAGCTGACCGGCCAGTTGCGTGTCCAGCATCTCGGTGCCCATCTGGGTGCCCGGGTTGTCCAGCATGCCGGACTGCAGGGTCGACGCGCGCATGCTCTTCACGAGCTCCTGCATGAACAGCGTCTCGAGCTGCTTGGCGGCTTCACGCACCGCACCCTTGGGGTCGGTGTTGGCGCGAAGCTTCAGCGATGCCAGGTTCTGGGTGTCGATGGCCAGCCCGGGCTGGCTGGCACCAGTGCTGGGAATGACGGCCATCAATCCACCTCGATCTCGGCGTGCAGCGCGCCGGCACTCTTCATGGCCTGCAGGATGGCCAGCAGGTCCATCGGCGTGGCACCCATCGCGTTGAGCGCCTTGACCACGTCGGTCAGCTTCGCGCCGGCCGGCATGTTGATCAGCGCCCCGCCCTGCTGGCTGATGGCGATGTCGCTCTTCTCGACGGTCGTCGTCGTGCCTTGGGCCAGCGCGTTGGGCTGGCTGACCATCGGTGTGGTGCTGATGGTCACCGACAGGCTGCCGTGGGCCACCGCGCAGGCACTGAGCGTGACGGCGTCATTCATCACCACCGATCCGGTGCGGGCGTTGAAGACGACACGCGCCGCCGGCTTGGCCAGCGCAACGGGCAGGTTCTCGATGTCGGCCAGGAAGGCCACCCGGTTGGCGTCGGCCCCCGGCATGCGCACGCGCACGCTGCGCCCGTCCAGGGCCGCGGCCGTGCCTTCGCCCTTGGCGCCGTTGATGGCTTCGGCCACCGCGCGCGCCGTGTTGTAGTCGCTGGACTGCAAGCCCAGCTGTATGGTCTCGCCCTGCAGCGCCGGTGTGGGCACGCTGCGTTCCACCGTCGCGCCGTCCGGAATGCGGCCGGCCGACAGGTGGTTGATCTGCACCTTCGAGCCGTTGGCCGACGCGCCGGCGCCGCCGACGATCAGATTGCCCTGGGCCAGCGCGTAGACCTGGCCGTCGGCACCCTTGAGCGGCGTGGCGATCAGCGTGCCGCCGCGCAGGCTCTTGGCATTGCCCATCGACGAGACGTTGACATCGATGGCCTGCCCCGGCTGGGCAAAGGGCGGCAGCTGCGCGGTGATCATCACCGAGGCCACGTTGCGCAGCTGCATGCTGGTGCCGGCAGGCACCGTCACGCCCATCTGCTGCAGCAGGGCGTTCAGGCTCTGCGTGGTGAAGGGCGTCTGCGTGGTCTGGTCGCCCGTGCCGTCCAGGCCGACCACCAGGCCATAGCCCACCAGCTGGTTGTGGCGCACGCCCTGCACGGCGGCCACTTCCTTGATGCGCACGCTGGCCAGGGCATGGGCCGATGCGGGCCACCACAGCGCCGTGCTGGCCATCAATGCGGCCAGTGCCAGCGTCCAGCGCATCAGCGTATCGGGCGAGGTCTTCATGGCCACGCTCAGATCGGAAACACGCTGAGGAAGACGCGCGAGAGCCAACCCATGGCCTGGGCCTCGGCCTGCGCACCGCGGCCGCGATGTTCCAGCCGCACGTTGGCGATCTGCGCGCTTTGCACCGTGTTGCCGGTCTGGATGGCGCGCGGATCCACCTGGCCCGAAAAGCGCAGCACGTCGACGTTGGTGTTGACGCCGATCTGCTTCTCGCCGGCGATCAGCAGGTGGCCATTGGGCAGCACGCCACGCACGATGACGGTGATGGTGCCGCTGAAGTCGTTGCTGCTCTCGGTGGCTCCCTTGCCGGCAAAGGTGTTGGCGGAATTGGCGTCGGCCCCGGCGCGCGCGAAGGCCGCTGGCTTGACGCCCGGCAGCGCCGCGATGCCGGCCGACAGCGTGCCCGATTTGTCGATGGAGCTGGTGCTCTTCTGACTGGCGCTGACCTTCTCCACGATCTGCACCACCAGGGTGTCGCCGACATGGCGCGCACGGTGGTCCTCGAACAGCGGGCGGTAGCTGGCGGCCTGGTAGATGGACCCGTTGGCCGGCGGCGGCGCGGCCACGCTGGCTTGCGGAATGGGCGCCGTGTCGGCCACCTGCACGCGCGGAAAGAGCACGTCGCAACCGGCCAGCAGCAGTAGCGCCGCCATCGTCGCTGCCTGAAGAGCCGGACGCGGGTTCGGGCGGGCGGTGCTCACAGCTGCCCCAGCCGCTGCAGCATCTGGTCCGAGGTCTGGATGGCCTTGGAGTTGAGCTCGTAGGCGCGCTGCGTGGCGATCATCGAGACCAGCTCCTCGACGACATTGACGTTGCTGCCTTCGACGAAACCCGGCTGCAGGCCACCCAGGCCGCTGCTGCCCGGAGCGCCGGCGTTGGGCGTGCCCGATGCGGCCGTCTCGGCGTAGACGTTGCCCCCGCGCGGCTCCAGGCCGGCCGGGTTGATGAAGGAGGCCAGCTGCAGCTGGCCCAGGGTCTGCGGGGCGGCCTGCCCGGAGATGCTGGCGCTGACCGTGCCGTCGGCGGCGATGGTCACCGCGGCGGCACCGCTGGGCACCGTGATGCCGGGTTGCACGGTATAGCCGGCCGCTGTCACCAGCGCCCCGTTGCCGTCGACCTGGAAGGCGCCATCCCGCGTATAGCCGGTGCTGCCGTCAGGCAGCTGGATCTGGAAGAAGCCCTGGCCCTTGATGGCCACGTCCAGCGTGTTGCCGGTCTGCTGCAGGCTGCCCTGGGCAAAGTTGCGCGAGGTGGCAGCGGCGCGCACGCCCAGGCCGACCTGCAGGCCGGTGGGCAGCTGGCTCTGTTCGCTGGTGGCCGAACCCGCCGGTCGCAGGTTCTGGTACATCAGGTCCTCGAACACCACACCGGCGCGCTTGTAGCCGTTGGTGCCGACGTTGGCCAGGTTGTTGGTGATGGCGTCCAGCTTGGTCTGCTGGCCTTCCATGCCGGTTTTGGCAATCCACAGGGAGCGGATCATGGTGCGGGCCCTCGCTTGGTCAGGCTTTCATCTTCGCGCGGACTTGAGCCCGTCAAGCGGCAGATAAGCCCGGGCTTGGGACCGCATCTCTCGGCCTGTGGCGGCCGCTCGCGCGAGGCGCTACTGCGGCGCGAGCAGCTTGGTCGCGGCCTGGTCGCGCTGCTCGGCCCCCTGCAGCGACTTCATCTGCTGCTCGAACTGGCGCGCCGCGGCGATCATCGAGATCATGGTCTCGATGGCCGACACGTTGGAGCCTTCCAGCGCCCCGCCCTGCACACGCGCCGTGGGATCGGCCGCCAGGTCGCCATCGGGGCCGCGGAAGAGGCCGTCGGTGCCGCGTGACAGCGGCGTCTCGGGGCTCACCAGCTTGAGCCGGCCGGCCTGCTGCGGGCGGGCGTTGCCCACCGTGGTCGTGATGTTGCCGTCGGCGGCGATCTCCACCACGGCATTGGGTGGCAGCGTGATGGGCCCGCCGTCGCCCAGCACGGGCAGGCCGGCGGGCGTGACGAGCTGGCCTTCGGGGCTCAACTGCAGGGAGCCGGCGCGGGTGTAGGCCTCGGTGCCATCCAGCGACTGCACGGCCAGCCAGGCGTTGCCCTGCATGGCCACGTCCAGCGCACGGCCCGTGGTGTGCACGGGACCGGCGCGCATGTCGACACCGATGGTCGATTCCAGCGCGTAGACGCGCGTGCTGGCGCCGTCGCCGCGCACCGGCACGGCACGGAAGGCCTGCATCTCGGCACGAAAGCCGGTGGTGGACGCATTGGCCAGGTTGTTGGCCAGCGTGTCCTGCCGCTGCAGCGTGGCCTTGGCGCCGGCCATCGACAGATAGACAAGACGGTCCACGGCCGGCTCCTTTCAGCGATCGGGCGTTTCAGCGGAGATTGACCAGGGTCTGCAGCACCTGGTCCTGGGTCTTGATGGTCTGCGCGTTGGCCTGGTAGATGCGCTGCGCGGTGATCATGTTCACCAGCTCGCCGGTCAGGTCGATGTTGCTCTCTTCCAGCGCGCCGGATTGCAGCACGCCCAGGCCCGCGTCGTCGGGCATGCCGGTGATGGGGTCACCGGAGGCGAAGGTGCGGCCCCAGCCGTTGTCGCCGACGGGCTGCAGGCCCTGTGCATTGCGGAAGGTGGCCAGTTCGACCTGTCCGGCCGGGCGCGACTGGCCGTTGGAATAGCGGGCCATCACGATGCCGTTGGACTCCACCATGATGGAGGTCAGCTCGCCAGCCGAGAAGCCATCCTGGCGCTGGTCGGTGACGCCGAAGCCGGAGCCGAACTGCGTGGCCGCGCTGAGGTCCAGCGTCAGGTCCAGCGTGTCGGCTGGCGCGGCATTGTCAGGCAGGCTGATCGTGAAGGCCACCGGCGCGGCGGGTGCGGTGGGGGCGCTGCCATCGGGCGCAAAGGTGATGGTCGTGATGGGCTGCGGGTCGGCGGGCGTGCCGCCGATCGTGGCGCCATCGGCGGTGGCGAAGACTTCCCAGGTGTCGGTGCCCGACTTCTGGAAGTAGTAGGTGACCGGCACTTCCTGGCCCTTGGCGTCGTACACCGTCAGCGAGGTGGCATTGTTGTAGGTCGTGGCATCGTTGAAGTCGATCAGCGGCGCCGCCGCCGGCGCGGTGATGGCCTTGCGCGAGTCCAGGTTCATCTCCAGTGCCACCGTCGTCGTCGGCGACGGGTCCACGCCACTGGTGGGCAGTTGCAATGTCACGGCCTGGCCGGGCTGGATGACGCCCTTGTTGTCCGCCGCGTAGCCCATCAGCTTGAGACCGCTGTTGCTGACGACGAACCCATCGCGATCCACCTTGAACTGGCCGTTGCGCGAATAGACGATGGGGTTCTGGCCATCGGTGAGCTGGAAGAAGCCATTGCCCTTGATGGCCAGGTCCATCGGGTTCTCCGTGGTCGAGATGTTGCCCTGGGTGAACTGCTGGGCGACGGTGGACAGCTGCGTGCCGATGCCGATGTTGCTGGAGCCGCCACCGCTGATGGCGTTGGCGTACATGTCGGAGAACTCGGCCCGCGCGACCTTGCTGCCGAAGGTGTTGGCATTGGCGATGTTGTTGCCGATCACCTCCAGGTTCTTGCTGGTCGCGTTGAGTCCGGAAAGGCCTTGCTGAAAGCTCATGATGGGTCCTTGGGCGGGGGTTCAGTTGAAGGCTTTGACGTCGCTGTAGGCGACCGAGCCGCTGTATCGGGTCTGCAGCACCAGAGTGCCGCCGTCGGCGCTCACGGCCTGCACCAGGTCGCGCATCAGGGGTGTGCTGTTGACGGCCACCGTGCCGGTCTTGGCCGTCACGCGGAAGCGGTAGCCTTCGGTGTCCGTGAGCTTGGACGCATCCCAGCTGAAGCCGTGGCGACCGGCCGCCTGGGTGCCCAGGTCCACCGTACCCACCACCTGGCCGCCGGGACTGAGGATCTCGACCTTCACGTTCTCGGCGGTGGAAGCCAGCTCGACGCCGCCCACGCCCACGCCGTTCTGTATGGACAGCCGGTTGCCGGCCAGCGTGACGTCGTGGCCCACCAGCGAAGCACCGGCCAGGGCCTGCAACTGCACGAACTGACCGTTCAGGCCGGCGACGGTGGTGTTGAGCTTCTCGATGCCGCTGACGGTGTTGATCTGCGCCATCTGGCTCGTGATCTGCGCGTTGTCCATCGGGTTGAGCGGGTCCTGGTTCTGCATCTGCGTGACCAGGAGCTTGAGGAAACGGTCGGCAGCAGCCGTTTCGTTGGCCGTGGGCGTGGCGTTGCCACTGCCGCTGATGCCGGCGTAGGGGTTGATGGCCGAAGTGGTGGTCATGGCGGGCTTTCAGTGGGGTGCGCGCCGTTCACTGGCCGACCTGCAGCGTCTTGAGCAGCAGGCTGCGGGCCGTGCTCATGACTTCGATGTTGTTCTGGTACGAACGCGAGGCAGAGATCATGTTGACCATCTCCTCCACCGGGTTGACGTTGCTGTAGGTGACGTAGCCCTGGGCGTCGGCGCTGGGGTGCTTGGGGTCGTGCACGCGGCGGCCCGGGCTCTGGTCCTCGGCCACCGTCGACACGCGCACGCCGGCGGTGCCGTCGCGCTGCGCACCGAAACCGGCCGCACCCAGCATGGCGGTCTGGAAGACCACCTGGCGCGCCTTGTAGGCCGCACCGTCCGGACCGGCCACCGTGTCGGCATTGGCCAGGTTGGACGCCACGACGTTCAGCCGCTGGCTCTGGGCGCTGACCGCGCTGCTGGCGACGTCGAGGATCTTGAGCATGCTCATGGCGGCTCCAGTTCAGGTTCACCAGCTCAGGCCTGGTTGTGGCTCTTCATGGCATCGAGCATGGTGCGCACGTTGCCGTTGATGAAGCGCAGGGTGGACTCGTACTTGACCGCGTTCTCCATGAAGGCCGCGCGTTCGCGGTCCATGTCCACGGTGTTGCTGTCCAGGTTGGTCTGCGCGGGCTGGGCGTAGCGCAGCTCGGGCGTCGGGCGGCCGGTGCGGCTCATCACGCTGCTGGCGATGCCTTCGCCGTTGCCGCCGCTGCCGGTGGCAACGCGCAGCGCGGCGGCGAAGTCGAAGTCGCGCGCCTGGTAGCCCGGTGTGTCGGCGTTGGCGATGTTGCTGGCGATGATCCGCTGGCGCTCGGCACGCAGCGACAGGGCCTGGCTGTGGAAATCGAAGCTAGCGGTCAGCTTGGGGATCATCGGCGGCTCCTGCGCTGGCACGGTTGCGCGCCACGATGGGCATTCTGGTCAGGGCCGGTTTCGACGTGAGCCCGATAAGGGGGCCATTGAGCCGCCTTTTTCCAGCCGCCGTCGCGCCGCCACTGTCTAGAGTGCGGGCTGTGAATTCCCGCCTCGTTCTCGTCGCCCTGCTCGCCGGCGTGGCCGCCTGCCCGGTGCTGTACGCCCAGTCGGCGCCCGGCACTGGGCTGCCGGCCGAAGCCGTGCAGCAGGCGCTGAACCTGGCCGCCCAGGCGGCCCAGGCCCTGGCGCCC
>DAORNK010000150.1:0-4089 GCA_035440985.1 Rubrivivax sp.
GCGGCCAGGTCAGCGGTTTCGAGGTTGGCGGTCTGGGTCGTGCCCAGCGCGGCGACCTGCGAGGTGGACAAGGCAGCGAACTGCGTCGTGCCCAGCGCTGCCAGGTCACTGGTGGCCAGCGAAGCGATCTGCGAGCTGGTCACACCCGCGAACTGCGTGGTGGACAGCGCATTGAGCTGCGCGGTGCCCAGCGCGTCGAACTGCGTGGTGCTGAAGGCGGCGATCTGCACCGTGCTCATGGCGGCCAGATCGGTGGTTTCCAGCGCGGCGACGTCGGCGGTTTCCAGCCCGCGGATCTGCGAGGTGCCGAGCCCGGCGACCTGCGTCGTGGTCAGCGCGGCGACCTGCGCCGTGCCCAGCGCGGCGATGTCGCCGCTGGTGAAGGCGCGCAACTGTGTCGTGCTCAGCACCGCCAGGTCGGCCGTTTCGATGCTGGCAATCTGGGTCGTGCCCAGCGCGGCCAATTGCGCGGTGGACAAGGCGGCGAACTGCGTCGTGCCCAGGGCGGCCAGGTCACTGGTGGCCAGTGACGCCAGTTGCGAGCTGCTGACACCCGCAAACGGGGTCGTGGCCAGTGCGTTCAACTGACTCGTGCCCAGCGCGTCGAACTGCGCCGTGCTGAAGGCGGCGATCTGCACCGTGCTCATGGCGGCCAGATCGGTGGTTTCCAGCGCGGCGACGTCGGCGGTTTCCAGCCCGCGGATCTGCGAGGTGCCGAGCCCGGCGACCTGCGTCGTGGTCAGCGCGGCGACCTGCGCCGTGCCCAGCGCGGCGATGTCGCCGCTGGCGAAGGCGCGCAACTGTGTCGTGCTCAGCACCGCCAGGTCGGCCGTTTCGAGGTTGGCGATCTGGGTCGTGCCCAGCGCAGTGATCTGTGCTGTCGACAGTGCCGAGTACGCCGTGGTGCTCAGCGCAGCCAGGTCGCTGGTGGCCAGCGAAGCGATCTGCGAGCTGGTCACGCCCGCCAACTGCGCGGTGGTCAGCGCGTTGAGCTGGGACGTGCCCAGCGCGTCGAACTGCGCGGTGCTGAAAGCGGCGATCTGTGCCGTACTCAGCATCAGGACGTCGTTGGTGGCCAGCGCGGCGACGTCGGCGGTTTCCATCGCCCGGATCTGCGTGGTGCTGAGCCCCTGGACCTGGGTCGTGCTCAAGGCGGCGACCTGGGTGGTGCCCAGGCCGGCGATGTCGGCCGTGCCCAGCGCCCGGATCTGCGCAGTGCTCAATTCGGCGAGGTCGGTGGTTTCGAGGCTGGCCACCTGGGTCGAGCCCAGTGCCGCGATCTGCGCAGTGGACAGGGCCGCGAACTGTGTCGTGCCCAGCGAGACCAGGTCGCTGGTGGCCAGCGCCGCCATCTGCGTGGTGGTCACGCCAACGAACTGGGAGGTGGACAGGGCATTGAGCTGGGTGGTGCCCAGCGCATCGAACTGTGCGGTGCTGAAGGCGGCGATCTGCGCCGTGCCCATCGCGGCGAGGTCGTTTGTCTCGAGGACGGCCACGTCGGCCGTCTCCATCGCCCGCACCTGCGTGGTGCTCAACCCGGCGACTTGCGTCGTGGTCAGCGCGACAACCTGGGTCGTGCCCAACGCGGCGATGTCGGCGCTGGAGAAGCCCCGCAACTGCGCGGTGCTCAGGACCGCGAGGTCGGCTGTTTCAAGGTTGGCGACCTGGGCCGTGCCCAGTGCGGCGACCTGCGCGGTGCTCAAGGCGGCGAACTGCGTGGTGCTCAGCGAAGCCAGGTCGCTGGTGGCCAGCGATGCCATCTGCGCGGTGCTCACGCCGGCCAATTGCGTGGTCGAAAGCGCTGCCAGCTGGGTGCTGCTCAGCGCATCGAACTGCGCGGTGCTCAGCGCAGCGATCCTGGAGGTGCCCAAGGCGGCGATGTCGGCCGTTTCCAGCGCCTGGATCTGGGAGGTGGCCAGCCCGGCGACCTGCGCGGTGGTCATCGCGGCCACCTGGGCCGTGCTCAGCGCCACGATGTCATCGCTGCCCAGCGCGCGCAACTGCCCGGTGGACAGCGCGGCGACCTGCGAGGTGCCCAATGCGACGAAGTCACTGCTGTCCATGCCGGAAAGCTGCGCGGTGTTCAAGGCGGCGATCTGCGCCGTGCTCATCCCGGCCAGCTGGTTCGTGTCCAGCGCGTTGATCTGGCTGCTCGTGAAGGCGGCGATCTGCGCCGTGCCCATGGAGGCGACGTCGGCGCTGCCCAGGGCCACGATGTCGGCCGTCTGCATGGCGCGCAGTTGGGCGCTGGTCAGCGCGCCGACCTGTGCCGACGACAGGCCCTCGAACTGCGCGGTGCCCAGGGCCTCGATGGCGGCGGTGCCGAAGGACTGGATCTGCCGCGTGCTCAGGGCCGCGAGATCGGCTGTCTCGAAGCCGGCCAGTGCCGCCGTCGTGATGGCCCGCAAGCCTGACGTGGAGATGGCCGCCATCTGCGCCGTCGTCAGTGCCGTGAGCTGAGCCGAGCTGAAGGCAGCCCAGTCGACGGTGGTCAGGGACGCGATCGATGCCGAGTCCAGACCGGCGATCTGGGTGGTGGTCAGGCTGCTGATGATGGAGGCCATGAGACATTCCTTCGTGACAAACCGGGTCTGGCGGACAACCTCACAGGCTGTCCCGGCCGCTGCCGGTGCATGTCCGGGGATATCGGAGCCCATGACCACAACTTGAGAACGGCTGGGCAGTGCCGGGCCATCCCCGGCGCGGGGCGGTCGCCTTTGCCGTGAGCGCGGGCGTCGGGCACGGCCCGACCGTGAATTTGTTCCGCGCAAGCAAAACTGCCCGCAGGAGCGGGCAGTTGGCATCAGAGCCCCGGCCGGGGGGCCGGGTGGCGGGCGGGTGGCCTACTTGCCGGTCGGCACCTTGCCTTCCACGCCCTTGACGTAGAAGTTGATGCCGCCCAGGAACTTGTCGTCGGCGACGGCGTCCTTGGCCAGCACCTCCTTGCCGTCCTGGCCGACGATCGGGCCCTTCCAGATGGCGAAGCTGCCGTCCTTCAGGCCGGCCTTGACCTTGTCGAGCTTTTCCTTGGTCTCGGCGGGCACCTTGTCGCTGATCGACACGATGTCGATCGCGCCTTCCTTCACGCCCCACCAGGCACCGGTGTTGCCCGCCCACTTGCCTTCCAGCGCGTCACGCGTGGCCTTGATGTAGTACGGGCCCCAGTTGATGATGGCGCTGGCCAGGTGGGCTTCGGGCGCATAGGCCGTCATGTCGCTGTCCCAGCCGAAGGCCAGCTTCTTGTTCTTGGCCGCGGTCTGCAGCACGGCCGAGCTGTCGGTGTTCTGGAACAGCACGTCCGCACCTTGGTTGATCAGGCTCTGCGCGGCTTCGGTCTCCTTGGGCGGGTTGAACCACTCGTTGACCCAGACCACCTTGGTCTTGATCTTCGGGTTGGAGCTCTGCGCGCCCAGCGTGAAGCTGTTGATGTTGCGGATGACCTCGGGAATGGGGATCGAGCCGACCACGCCCAGCGTGTTGCTCTTGGTCATCTTGCCGGCGATCACGCCCGCCAGGTAGGCGCCTTCATAGGTGCGGCTGTCGTAGGTGCGCAGGTTGTCGGCCTGCTTGTAGCCGGTGGCGTGCTCGAACTTGACGTCCTTGGTGTCGGCTGCGACCTTGAGCATGGGCTCCATGTAGCCGAAGGTGGTGCCGAAGATCAGCTTGTTGCCCTGGCCGGCGAGGTCGCGGAACACCCGTTCGGCGTCGGCGCTTTCCGGCACCTTCTCGACGAAGGTGGTGACGACCTTGTCGCCGAATTCCTTCTCGACCGCCTTGCGGCCGTTGTCGTGGGCGAAGGTCCACCCGCCATCACCCACCGGGCCGATGTAGGCAAAGGCCACCTTCAGCGGCGCGGGCTTGGGTGCCGGCGCCGAGGCCGCCGGGGCGGCTGCCGATGCCGGCGCGGCCGCGGTGGGTGCTTCCTTCTTGCCACAGCCCACCAGGGCGGCGGCGGCCGCGATCGTGGACCAGCTGGCCAGCTTGAGCAGCGAGCGCTTGGACGTGAGGGTCATGGTCTGTTCTCTCCTGGGTAAAGTCGGTTCGAAGGGACGGGTGAAAGGCAAATTATCGCGCGCAGGGCAGGGGCTT
>DAORNK010000150.1:4107-9707 GCA_035440985.1 Rubrivivax sp.
CTGATCAGCCGCCACCGGGGAAGAAGGGCTTGCCCAGCGAGGCCGGCATGTTGGCCTGGATCCACGCCGCATTGCGGCTGATAAGCACCAGCACGACGATGGTGGCCACGTAGGGCAGCATGCTCAGGAACTGGCTGGGAATCTCCACCCCCTGGCCCTGCAGGTGGAACTGCAGCATCGTGACCCCGCCGAACAGATAGGCGCCCAGCAGGATGCGGCCCGGCCGCCAGGTGGCAAAGGTGGTCAGCGCCAGGGCGATCCAGCCCTTGCCGGCGACCATGCCTTCCACCCACAGCGGCGTGTAGATCACCGACAGATAGGCGCCGGCCACGCCGCACAGCGCACCGCCGAAGACCACCGCTGCCAGCCGGATGCGCCGCACCGGGTAGCCCAGCGCGTGCGCGGACTCGGGCGATTCGCCCACCGCACGCAGCACCAGACCGGCGCGCGAGCGGTACAGGAACCAGGCCAGCCCTGCCGCCAGCGCCATCGCCGCATAGACCATCGGATGCTGGCGGAACAGCGCCGGCCCGATGAAGGGCAGGTCGGAGAACCAGGGCAGAGCGAACTGCGCGCGTTCGCCCAGCTTGCCCTGCACGTAGTCGATGCCCACGAAGGCCGAGAAGCCGCCGCCGAACAGGCTCAGCGCCAGACCGGTGGCCACCTGGTTGGTATTGAGCCAGATCACCAGCACGCCGAACATCGCCGCCATCACCGCCCCGGCGCCCGCGCCAGCGGCCAGCGCCAGCCCGTCGTTGCCGGTGTGCACCGCGGTGGCGAAGCCGGCGATGGCGGCCACCAGCATGGTGCCTTCGGCGCCCAGGTTGATGATGCCGGCACGTTCGTTGATCAAGAGGCCCAGCCCGGCCAGGGCCAGTACGGTGCCGGCGTTGAGCGTGGCGGCCAGCAGGAGCGCGATGCCGTCCATTTCAGGCCCCCTTGGTGGTGTGGGCCGGCCGCGCACGCGTCTGCCAGCGCACGCGGTACAGGATCAGCGTGTCGCAGGCCAGCAGCGTGAACAGCAGCAGGCCCTGGAAGACGCCGGTCAGGCTCTTCGGCAGCCCCAGTCGCGATTGCGCCAGTTCGCCACCGATGTAGAACATGCTCATCAGGATGCCCGAGAAGACGATGCCCACCGGGTGCAAGCGCCCGACGTAGGCCACGATGATGGCCGCAAAGCCGTAGCCGGCCGGTACATGGGGCGTCAACTGCCCCAGCGGGCCTGCCGCTTCCAGCCCGCCGGCCAGCCCGGCCATCCCGCCGGATACCAGCAACGCCGTCCACAGCGCGCTGCGCGACGAGAAGCCGGCGTAACGCGCGGCCGCCGGCGCCAGACCGCCGACCTGTAGTGCAAAGCCGCGGTAGGTGCGGAAGAGAAAGGCCCAGAACAAGCCCACCGCCACCAGCGCCACCAGCACCCCGATGTGGGCCCGCAGGTTGGGCACCAGGCGCGGGATCTTGGTGTCGGCGGCGAAGGTGATGGTCTGCGGGAAGTTGTAGCCTGCCGGGTCTTTCCAGGGACCGTAGACCAGCCAGCCCAGCAGGAAATCGGCCACGTAGACCAGCATCAGGCTGACCAGGATCTCGTTGGCGTTGAAGCGGTCGCGCAGCAGCGCCACCAAGGCCGCCCAGGCCATGCCGCCCAGCACGCCGGCCACCAGGATGGGCACGACGATGCCCTTGCCCAGGAACGCCAGCCCGGCCGTGCCGGGCCCGGCCTGCATGGCCACCCAGCCCGCGGCGAGCGCACCGACGACGAACTGGCCTTCGGCCCCGATGTTCCAGACGTTGGAGCGGTAGCACACCGCCAGCCCCAGTGCGATGAGGATCAGCGGCGTGGCCTTCACCGACAGCTCCGACAGCGCATACAGGCTCTTCACCGGCTCGACGAAGAAGACCTGCAGGCCGCGCACGGGGTCCTTGCCCAGCAGCAGGAACAGCAGCACGCCCACCACCACCGTAATGGCCAGTGCCAGCAGCGGCGAGGCCAGCGCCATCACGCGGCTGGGCTGCGGACGGGTCTCGAGCTTGAACATGCTCAGGCCTCCGAGGTGGACGTTGCGGCGCCTGCCGCGGCAGCCGGGGCTGCCGAACCCGCCCACAGCCCGGACATCCATTCGCCGATCTGCTCGATGCTGGCCTGGGCCACCGGCACCATGGGCGACACCCGGCCCTTGGCGATGACGAACAGACGGTCGCTGATCTCGAACAGCTCTTCCAGTTCTTCGCTGACCACCAGCACCGCGCAGCCCGCGTCGCGCAGCGTCAGCAATTCGCTGCGGATCTGCGCCGCCGCGCCCACGTCCACCCCCCAGGTGGGCTGGCTCACGATGAGCAGCTTGGGACGGGCGCTGATCTCGCGGCCGACGATGTACTTCTGCAGGTTGCCGCCGGAAAGGCTTCTGGCACTGGCCTGCGGGCCGCCCGAGCGCACATGGAAGCGGTCCAGGATGTCCTGCGCCAGGCGCTGCACGCCGCGCGGGGCGATCCAGCCGGCGGCGGAGACGTTCTCCGTGCGCGTGAGCAGGGTGTTCTGCGCCAGGCTCAGCGTGGGTACGGCGCCGCGGCCCAGGCGTTCTTCGGGCACGAAGTGCAGCCCGGCCTGGCGACGCCGGGCGGGCGACTGCGCGCCAATGGCCTGGCCGAACAGATGGATGGCCTGCGGCGCGGCGCGCGGGTCCTCGCCGGACAGCGCGGCCATCAGTTCCTGCTGGCCGTTGCCCGAGACACCGGCCAGGCCGACGATCTCGCCCGCGTGCACGGCAAAGCCGATGTCGTGCAGGTCGGTGCCGAAGGGGTCCTGGCGCGTCAGGTTCAGACCCTGCACTTCGAGCACGCGCTGGCCGGCCTGGGCGCTGCGCTGCTGCAACTGCGGCGGTTCGGCGCCGATCATCAGCCGCGACAGGCTGGCGTTGCTTTCGCGTGCCGGTTCGACCTCACCGGTGACCTTGCCGCCGCGCAGCACCGTGCAGGTGTGGCACAGCGCGCGGATCTCGTCGAGCTTGTGGCTGATGTACAGGATGCTGCAGCCGTTCTCCGCCAGCCGGCGCAGGGTCACGAAGAGCTTGTCGACAGCCTGCGGCGTGAGCACGGAGGTCGGTTCGTCCAGGATCAGCAGCTGCGGCGCGGTGAGCAAGGCGCGCACGATCTCCACGCGCTGGCGCTCGCCGACGCTGAGCGTGTGCACCGGCCGCAGCGCGTCCACGTCCAGCCCGTAGGCGTGCGCGACTTCGCCGATGCGTTGCGTCACCTGCGCCAGGCTGATGCCTTTGTCCAGCCCCAGCCAGACGTTCTCGGCTGCGGTCAGCGTGTCGAACAGCGAAAAGTGCTGGTAGACCATGCTGATGCCCAGCCGGCGGGCGTGGGCCGGGCTGGGCACCTTGACGATCTGGCCGTTGAAGCGGATCTCGCCCTCGTCAGGCTGCACGGCACCGTAGATGACCTTCATCAGCGTGCTCTTGCCCGCGCCGTTCTCGCCCAGCACGGCGTGGATTTCCCCGGGCTTGACGCGCAGGCCGACGCCATCGTTGGCGCGCACGGCCGGGTACTGCATGCTGATGCCGGTCAGCTCCAGCCGCAGGCTGGCGTCGACCGCGGGCGCGTGCCCGGGAGCGTCGGTCATGGCGTGTCCCTCGTCAGTCGGTCTTCTCGGGCGACCCGGGTGTGCGCCGGGCAGCGGGCATCGGTCGGCGGGGCAAAGGCCCTGCATCGGACCTGCTTCACCGCAGTGATCATCGCATGGTTACCATGTGGGCTCCAGAGCACGGCCTGCGGGTGCGCCTCGTGCCCGCCGCAAACGATGAGCCAGCCAACCCCCACCCGGCCGATCCGCTTCTTCCACCAGGGCGCCATCGTGGAGCTCGATCCGGCCTCGGCCACGCGCAGCGTGCTGGAGTGGCTGCGCGAGGCTGTGCGCCGCAGCGGCACCAAGGAGGGTTGTGCCGAAGGCGACTGTGGCGCCTGCACCGTGGTGGTGGGCGAGCTCGACGCCGCCGGCGCGCTGGTCTTCAAGCCCGTCAACGCCTGCATCCATTTCCTGCCCATGCTCGACGGCAAGGCCTTGTTCACGGTCGAAGACCTCGCCGCACCCGGCGGCCCGCTGCATCCGGTGCAGCAGGCGCTGGTGGAGGGCCACGGCTCGCAATGCGGCTTCTGCACGCCGGGTTTCGTGATGAGCCTGTGGGCCGGCTACCAGCAGCATCAGGCGGCCGGCACCGTTCCCAGCCGCCAGGCCCTGGCCGATTCGATCAGCGGCAACCTGTGCCGCTGCACCGGCTACCGGCCCATCCTGGATGCCGCCCAGCGGGCCTATGCAGCGCCGCCTGCGCATCTGGCCACTGGGCCCGTGCTCGCGGCGCTGCGCCAGATGCAGGCCGACCCCCCGCTGCAGCGGGCGGGTTTCCACGCACCTCGCACACGCGCGGCCTTCGCCGCGCTGCGCCTGGCGCTGCCGAATGCCCAGGTGGTGGCCGGCGCCACCGACATCGGCCTGTGGGTGAACAAGCAGCTGCGCACGCTGGACGAACTGATCTCCATCGCCGGCGTGCAGGAACTGCAGCGCATCGACATCGATGCCGGCCACATCCGCATCGGCGCCGCGGCCTGCCTGGAGGACGCCTGGGCTGCGCTGGCCGCCGAATGGCCCTCGCTGCGCGAGGTCTGGCTGCGCTTTGCCAGCCCGCCCATCCGCCGCGTCGGCACGATGGGCGGCAACGTGGCCAATGGCTCGCCCATCGGCGACGCGGCACCGGTGCTGATGGCCCTGGGGACGCAGATCGTCCTGCAGCGGGGCGAGGCCCTGCGCCGCATGCCGCTGGAGGACTTCTACCTCGGCTACATGAAGAACCAGCTGGCCGCGGGGGAGTTCGTCTGTGCACTGGACGTGCCGCGTGCGGTGCCAGGCCAGGCGGTGCAGGCCTACAAGGTCAGCAAGCGGCATGACAGCGACATCTCCGCGGTCTGCGCCGGCCTGAGCCTGCGCCTCGAAGGCCAGCGCATCGCCGACGTGCGCCTGGCCTTTGGCGGGCTGGCTGCGATCGTCAAGCGCGCCCCGGGCGCCGAGGCCGCCTTGCGCGGCCAGCCCTGGACCGAAGCCACGCTGCAGGCGGCGGTGAATGCGCTGGCACTGGATTTCCAACCCCTGACTGACATGCGGGCCAGCGCCGGCTACCGGCAGCAGGTGGCCGCCAACCTGCTGCGCCGCTTCTGGCTGCAGACACGGCCCACGGACCCCTTGCCCGATGCGGCCCTGTCGGTCTGGGCCTGCGAGGCGGCGCCATGAACCGCGCCCTGGACCAACCCGTGGTGACGGCGGTGGGCCAGAGCCTGCCGCACGAATCGGCGCATCTGCACGTGGCGGGCGCTGCGCCCTACACCGACGACCTGCCCGAAGCGGCCGGCACGCTGCATGCCGCACTGGGCCTGTCGCCGCTGGCCCATGGCCTGATCGAGGCACTGGACCTGGCCCCCATCCGCGCCATGCCGGGTGTCGTGGCGGTGCTCTCGGCGGCCGACATCCCCGGTCGCAACGACTGCGGCGCGCTGGTGCACGACGATCCCATCCTCGCCGGTGAAGCCGGCGACACGCTGCGCTACCTGGG
>DAORNK010000151.1:0-9506 GCA_035440985.1 Rubrivivax sp.
GAAGGCCAGCCGCAGCTCGTCGCGGCCGATCGCCTGCCGCAGCGCCGACTCGCGCGCGCCGCGCTCGACCAGCGCCGCCTGCATGCCCGGGTCGAAGAAGCTGAGCCGGTTGCGCCCGTTGGTCTTGGCACGGTACATCGCGAGGTCGGCATGCCGCAGCAGCTCGTCGGGCGTGCCCGTGTCGCCGTCGAAGAGTGCCACGCCGATGCTGGCGCCGCTGTGAACCTCTTGTCCCTGCAGCGTATGCGGGGCCGCCAGGGCGCTGCGGATCTTCTCGCCGACGTGCCGCGCCTGTCTTGCCGCCGACGGGCCGTCCGGGGCCAGCTCCTCCAACATGACGACGAACTCGTCGCCGCCGAGGCGGGCCACGGTGTCGCTGGCGCGCACGCAGGTGCGCAGCCGCTGGGCCGTGGCCAGCAGCAGCTTGTCGCCCACTTCATGGCCCAGCGTGTCGTTGAGTCCCTTGAAGCCGTCGAGGTCGAGGAAGAGCAGAGCGCCGCGTTGCCCATGCCGGCGCGCACTGGCCATCGCATGCGTGATGCGGTCCAGCAACAGGCGCCGGTTCGGAAGCCGGGTCAATGCGTCGAAGTAGGCCAGGCGGTGGATCTCGGCCTCGGCCTCGCGGTTGCGGCCGATGTCCGAGTAGATGCCGACGTAATGCGTCACCACGCCCTCGGCCGAGGTGACCGCCGAGATCGTCAGCCAGTCGGCATTGACCTGGCCATCACCGCGCGCGTTCCATATCTCGCCCTGCCAGTAGTGGTCGGTGCGCAGCGCGGCCCACATGCGTTCGTAGAAGTTGCGGTCGTGACGGCCCGAGTGCAGCGTGGCCGGGGAGCAACTGAGCAGCGTCTGGGGCTCGCGGCCCAAGCGGGTGCACAAGGCGCGGTTGACGCGGATGATCCTGGCCGCGGCATCGGTGACCATGATGCCGTCCTGGGTCTCGAAGGCAATGGCCGCGATGCGCAGTTCGGCCTGGGCCTTCTCGTGCGCGCTGAGGTCTGTCACAACGGCGCAGCGCAAGCGTTGAACCGGCGTGTGAACGACGCCGAACGACACCCGCGCCGGAACGGTACCCGCGTTGGCCAGCAGCCCGATCTCGCACTCGCCGCGGTCGTCGCGGGCCAGCAAAGCCTCGACCAAGCCATGGTCGGCCTGCACTACCAGGTTCTTGAACGGCAGCCCGCGCAGCTCATCGCTGCGGCGGCCCAGCAAGTCCGTCAGGCGCGGGTTGGCGGTCAGGATGCAGCCATCGCCATCGAGCGTGGCACCGCCTTCGCCCATTTCGCGGAAGAACGCGACATAGGGCTCCTCAGCCCCGGCGCGCCAGTGCACGTCGCCGCCGTTGCCGATGAAAGCATCGGACTCGCCGCTGCGCAGGGCCGCCATCACCGCCTCGAGCTCGGCGATGCGGGCCGGCAGATCGCTCGGCTCGGCCCGGTCCAGGGCTTCCGGCTTCATTGGCGCACCTCAGCTGCGATCGTTGCTGCTGGCCGCCTTGAGTTGCAGCCCGACCAGCGTGCGCTCGGTGTCGGACAGGTCGCCGATCACCCTGCGCATCGGCATCGGGAGCTTTCGCACCAGGGTCGGGATGGCGACGATCTGGTCGCCTTCGGCCAGCTGCGGCTTTTCGAGCAGGTCGATGACCTCGATCCGGCAGCGACCGCCCAGGTGCATGTCGCAGATGCGGTGGAGGTTCGAGATGGCCGCCAGCGAACGCGGTGTCTGGCCGGCGACATACAGGCGCAGCACCCAGCCAGAACCACCTTCGGTTGCCGCGGCTTCGCCGCTGCCGTCAACGAGCCCGATCTGATCAGTCACCGTCGCCTCCCGTGCGTTGGCGCAGCAGCAGAAAGTCCGCCGCCGCGATGTCGTCGTCCTCGTTCCTGGCCCTGGCCCCGGACAACTCGGTGTCCAGGGCCTCGATTTCGCTGTCGAGCTCGGCGCGCATCGCCGCGATGCGCGCCTCCAGCAGGCGCCGCTTGTCCTCGAGCACCCGGCGCCGGCGCGCCTCTTCGGACTGGCGGGCACGCAGTTCCCGTTCGCGCCGGTTGAGCAGCAACTGCCGCGCCGACCCCGTGATCACCTGCCCCTCGGGGTCGATGGCCACGTCGATCAACTCGATGCCGTGCGCACCGAGCCGGAACTCGCGCACCTGGTTGGAATGGGCAACGCCGCGCGCCTTGCAGACATACAGCGCCCGCGTTCGCTCGCCACAGGACTCCAGGTTGCGCAGCAGCAGCCAGACGTCGACCAGCGAAGAGATCGCCACCGTGGTCGATTCCGGGCCATCCGTACCCACAGTCAGCGACGCGAACAGTGCCGTGATGCCGCGCGCCTTGAACAGATCGACGGCGCGCACCATCATTTGCTTCACCCAATCGTCGCGGGCGGTCGCACGGTAGGCGGTGATGGGGTCGATGACGACGACATCGGGGGCGAAGTCCTCGACTGTGGCCACCAGGTTGACCAGGTGGCGTTCCAGACCATTGGACGTGGGCCGGGCGGCCAGGAAGCGCAGCAGGCCGGTCTCGCGCCAGGGCGCAAGCTCGATGCCGATGGAGCCCATGTTGCGCTCGATCTGGTCCGGCGACTCCTCCAGCGCGACATAGAGCGCCCGCTCGCCGCGCCGGCAGGCCGCGTCGACGAAGTGGGCCGCGACGCTGGTCTTGCCGGCGCCGCTGGTCCCGCTGACGAGTACGCTGCTGCCCCGGTAGTAGCCTCCGCACAGCAGTTCGTCCAGGCTGCCGACGCCGCACGAGACGCGGTCGCGGCTGCTGGCGTAAGACAGGCCGGCGGACGTGAGGGGCATGACCGAGAAACCGCTGCGGTCGACCACGAAGGGGCATTCGTCGCTGTGGTGCGCCGAGCCGCGGTACTTGACGATGCGCAGCCGCCGCGTGGCCAGCTGGTCCTCGATGCGGTTGTCCAGCGCGATCACGCAGTCTGCGATGTACTCCTCGATGCCGTTGCGCGTCAGCGCCGTCATGCCGCGCTCGGTGGTGACGATGGAGGTCACGCCGCGCGTCTTCAGCCAGGCCATCAGGCGGCGGAACTCGCCGCGCAGCAGGCGCTGGTCCGAGAATGCCGAGAACAGGTTCTCGACCGCGTCGAGCGCGACCCGCCGCGCAGCCACCGCATCGATGGCGGCACCCAGCCGCAGGAAGAGGCCTTCCAGGTCGAATGACCCGGACTCGACCTGCTCGTGCGGCTCCAGCGCGATGTGCACGACCCGCAGTCGCTGTTCCTTCTGGTGCTGCTCCAGGTCGTGGCCCAGCGACGCCACGTTGGCTGCCAGTTCGCTGGCACTTTCTTCGAACGTGGCGAAGACGCCGGGCTCACCCGCCTGTTCGATGCCGTTGAGGATGAACTGCAACGCGAACAGCGTCTTGCCGGAACCGGCCTGGCCGGCGACCAGTGTCGGCCGGCCGCGCGGCAATCCCCCGAACGAGATCTCATCGAAGCCGGCAATGCCTGTGGCGCACTTGCTGAACGCGCCGGAGACTGTTGCGGATTCTGCGGCCATGGCTCACTCGTCCCTTCGCGCGCCTGTCGCCGAGCAATCTCTTGCCTACTGACCAGGCAGCACGCTGCTGGCGAACGCCTACCGCTCGAATAAGGCCTGGCGGGAACATTCGGTAGGCCCGATGCAACCCGCCGCATTGCAGCTTAAGAGGAGCAGGCGAGCGTTGGCGCAAGCGGCTCGACGGCGTCAGCTTGTGTTGACACAGGTCAAAGGTTCTTGAACAGGACGCTTGCACTTGTTGCAATGCAGCAACGACTGGGCGGCGTCCGCCCCTCGGGCGCACAGTCGCCGTTGCCCGCCGCCAGTTTCCATTTGCGCCATCGGCCCGCAGCCCCGCTTCAATCTCCGGGGTCACCAATGTGCCGGTGGGTCAGGCGCTGCGCATCGCAGCCTCGGTGGCTGGCCAGGGCGAGCAGGCACGCACCCTGGGCATCGGGGCCGATGAGCCTGGCGGAGCCGGCCCACAAGTGCGGCCATTCGCCCCAACCCTTCGAAGGCATTTGTCCGGCCGCCGCCCGCGCCAGCGCTGCGGTGCAGACCCCCCTTCGCATGATGCGCAGCCCGCATTCCGAGGCGTGCTGCGGCAGCCCGCCGGCCATCGGTGAACGGGGCCACCCGTACCGTGGACGATTGTCCACCGCCTGTTCTTCGCCTGCGTGCTGCTACAAAGCCACGTCGCGACGCCGCGGCGATCAACTTCCACCTCTCGGGCACCACGCGTATCGGCAACCACGTGCTCAGGCAGTCGTTGAGGGTCCCGGGCCCGGTGGCCACCGGCGCGGCGGTGGTGACCGGTCTGGCGATGGCCGCTGTGGCCTTCTGATCGTTGCAAGAAAAGAGGCCCCGCTCCCGAAATGGGGGCGGGGCCTCTGGTTTGGGGCTCCGGTTCGGCTGTGGCCTCGCGCCGCGTGGCCACGGGGCCGGGGTTCAGGCTTCGGCAGCTTTGGCCGCTTCGACGGCGTCGCCCTCGTTGGACTTGCTGCCGTTGAAGAACAGGTTCAGCACCACCGCGGTGATGGCGGTCAGCAGGATGCCCGACTCCAGCAGCGGGTGCAGGCTGTGCGCCATCTGCTGCGTCCAGCGCGGTGCGACCAGCGGGATCAGGCCGGCACCGATGCTGATGGCCACGATGTAGAGGTTGAAGCGGTTGTTGCGGAAGTCCACCGCCGTGAGGATGCGGATGCCGGTGGCCGCCACCATGCCGAACATCACCAGACCGGCACCACCCAGCACGAAGGTGGGAATGGACTCGACCAGCGCGGCCATCTTGGGCAGCAGGCCCAGGATGATCATGATGACGCCGGCAGCGACGCAGACCCAGCGGCTCTTCACGCCCGTGACGCCCACCAGGCCCACGTTCTGCGAGAAGCTGGTGTACGGGAAGGTGTTGAAGATGCCGCCGATCAGCGTGCCCAGACCGTCGGTGCGCAGGCCCGCGGCCAGTTCGGCCTGGCTGACGCGCTTGCCCGTCATGTCAGACAGCGCCAGGAACATGCCGGTGGATTCGATCATCACGACGATCATCACCAGCGTCATCGTCAGGATCATCACGCCGTCGAAGGTGGGCATGCCGAAGGCGAAGGGCGTGACGACGTCGAACCAGTGCGCCTTGGCGACCTTGTCGAAGCCCATCTTGCCCATCGCCACCGCGATCACGCAGCCGAAGATGATGCCCAGCAGCACCGCGATGTTGGAGATGAAGCCCTTGCCGTAGCGCACCAGCAGCAGCACGGCCACCAGCACGATGCCGGCCACGGCCAGGTTGTCCAGCGCGCCGTAGTTGGCGTTGTTGACCATCGGGACCGGGCCGGGCAGCTTGAGCGCCGGTGCGGCCGCGCCGGGCGCAGCCGATGCGGCGGCTGCCGCAGCCGTGGCCTTGGCTCCGTCGACCATCTGCACGAGCTTGGGCACGTCGACGTTTTGCGCCAGCGTGGGCGGGCCACCCAGCGCCCAACCCACCCCGACGCGCATCAGGCTGATACCGATGATCGCGATGATGGTGCCCGTGACCACCGGCGGGAAGAAGCGCAGCAGCTTGCTCATGATGGGCGCGATGAGCATGCTGATGATGCCTGCGCCGATGATGGCGCCGAAGATGGCACGCGCGCCGTCGGGCCCGGACTGCGCATTGGCCATCGCCACCATCGGGCCGACAGCGGCGAAGGTCACGCCCATCATCACCGGCAACCGGATGCCGAACCAGCGGCCCAAGCCTAGCGACTGGATCACCGAGACGATGCCGCAGCAGAACAGGTCGGCCGAGATGAGCAGGGCCACCTGCTCGGGGCTGAGCTTCAGCGCCCGGCCCACGATCAAGGGCACTGCGATCGCACCGGCGTACATCACCAGAACGTGCTGCAGGCCCAGGGCACCCATTCGACCGACGGGTAGGACCTCGTCGACGGGGTGGACCCGGTTCGCGACAAGTGTTGTCATGGACTAGCTCCTCGTTGAAGTTGGGGGATGGCGCACCGAATGGAAGGCAGTGCAGAAAGGGACGTCTGGTGTGGGGTGCTCCGCGGCGGGCCAGGGTTGTCAGCGGGCTGCGGGGCTGTGTTCGGGATGTTGCCAACGCAGGGTAGGCTGGCCACTGGGAGCAGCGGATCCGCTTGTTGCATCCGGTGCGGCGTCTGTCAACCGAGCCGTACCCGGAGCGCGCGTCGGCGCAGGCGAGGCGCGCCGCGGCAGGCCAATGGCCGGAAGCTGCCCCGGGTCAGGACGGCGCACCCGCCGTGGCGTCGTTGGCGAAATCCTGGCCCCTGCTCGTACTGCGTCTGTGCACAAGCCGGGTCGGGTCCGCGCGAATTCGTCGCTGGTCATGGCCTTTGCCACCGTGGCTGGGCCGATCATAAGCCAACCGAAACACACGAACCAACTAGGGTGTGTACTGAAACGAACGTTTCGCAACAGTGCGGCGCGCCCGTGCGCCGTGCCCGGTTGGTGCCACCGGATGCGGCGAGGGTGTTGTTCCTGGCCGACACATTCATGCGCGTCGAGGTCGGCCGGGGGTGGCCTGCCGCTGTGGGTCCATCGGTACACCCGTCTGCCGGACCGCGTCGCCATGGTCGACCCTGAAGCCGCGCAAGGGCGAATACCAGGTTGTTTGGCAAACAATGGATTGTTAAATTCACAGGCCTTTATCGCCACGCATCGCATCCGTCGGGGGCTCCGGGCCGGGGCACCCGGCAACATCAGGCTATTCCTCTTGCTCCAGACCCAGCGCCTTCGTGCTGCACACGCCGACAGCCGCCTGCCGCAGATCCTGGACGCGGCGGCGCAGCGCTTCTGCACCCAGGGCTACCAGGGCACCACCATCCGCGACATCGCGCGCGCGGTGGGCATCCTGCCGGGTTCGCTGTACTGCCACTTCGCCACCAAGCAGGACCTGCTGGCCGCTGTCTACACCCGCGGCGTCGACCAGATCTGCCAGGCTGTGCAAGCCGCCGTCGACCGACGCAGCGACCCCTGGGAACGCCTGGAGGCGGCCTGCGTGGCGCACCTGGAAGCCATCCTGCGTGACGACGACTACGCCCGTGTCGTGGTCCGTGTGCGCCCGGCCGACGTGAGCGAAGGCGGCGCACGCCTGGTCCAGCAGCGTGACCGCTACGAAGCCTTGTGGGCCGATCTGGCCGCCGGCTTGCCGCTGCCGCCGCACACCGATCGCAAGGCCCTGCGGCTGATGCTGCTGGGTGCGCTGAACTGGGCCCAGCACTGGTACCGGCCCGACGGCCCCGCTGCGCCGCGCGGCATCGCGCGGCAGTTCATCGCCCTCCTGCGGCAAGGCCTGGAGACACCCATATGAACGAATCGAACTTCATTCCCAAGGTGCTGGTCACCAAGATCGGCCTGGACGGCCACGACCGCGGCAGCCGCATCGTGGCGGCGGCGCTGCGCGACGCCGGCATGGAAGTGATCTACACGCCGCCCTGGCAGGAGATCGCTGCGGTGGTGAAACTGGCCACTGAAGAGGACGTGGACGTGATCGGCATCTCGTCGCTGGCCACCGACCATCTCATCGTGCCCAAGCTGATGCTGGCGCTGCGCGAGGCCGGCCTGGGCGACGTGGGAGTCATCGTCGGCGGCATCGTGCCCGACGAAGACGAACAGATGCTGCTCGATGCCGGTGTGGCGCGGGTCTTCCACCCCGGCACGGCCCTGGCCGACATCGCCGCTTTCGTGCGGGCCGCCGCCGCCCGCGTGCGGCAGCAGCGGGCCACAGCCGCCTGAAGTCCTGAAGCCCTGGAGCCTCCATGAACAAACCCGTCGACGCCCCACTCTCCAGCGCCGCCCAGGCGCAGTGGCAGCAGGAATACGCCCAGCAGATCGGCAGCGACCGAACCGTGCACAACCGGTCGGGCGTGGCCATCAAGCCCCTGTACACGGCGGCCGACTGGCGGCCGCAAGAGGAAGCGCAGGGCCTGCCCGGCCAGGCCCCCTACACCAGGGGCATCTACGCCACCATGCACCGCGGCCGTACCTGGACCCAGCGCCAGCTCATCGGCCTGGGCACACCGGCCGAATACAACCAGCGTCTGCAGGGCATCCTGGCCCAGGGCGCGACGGCGGTGTCGCTGATACCGTGCAACTCGGTGTTCCGCGGCTACGACATGGACCAGTCGCACATCGAACTGCTGGGCACCTGCGGCACGGTGGTGAACACGGCCGCCCACATGGACCGCGCCCTGCAGGGCGTGGATCTGGGGCAGACCTCGTGCGCGATGAACGACCCTTCGCCCTTCACCCTGCTGGCCTTCATGCTGGCGGCGGCCCGCAAGCGGGGCACGCCCTGGTCGCGCATAAGCGGCACCAGCAACCAGAGCGACTACATCAGCCACTACGTGGCCAACCACATGTTCTTCCGCATCGCGTTGCCGGGTGCGCGGCGCATCCTGGGCGACCACATCGCGTTCTGTACCCGGCAGGTGCCGCGCTGGAACCCGATGTCGGTGGTTGGCCAGCACATGCAGCAGGCCGGCGCCACGCCGGCCGAGGCGGTGGCCTTTGCCATCAGCACGGCCGTGCAGAACGCGGATGACTGCATGGCGCGCGGCATGGATCCGGACGACTTCCTGCCGCGCTTCACCTTCTTTTTCGACATCTCGATCAGCTTCTTCGAAGAGGTGGCCAAGTTCCGCGCCGCGCGCCGCATCTGGGCCAGGGTTGCGCGGGATCGGCTGGGTGCCCGGGACCCGCGCAGCTGGCGCTTCAAGTTCCACGCCCAGACCTCGGGGGTGGACCTGACGCGCCAGCAGCCGCTGAACAACATCGCCCGCGTCACGGTGCAGGCCATGGCCGGCATCTTCGGCGGCCTGCAATCCATGCACACGGACGCCTACGACGAGGCGCTGAGCTGCCCCACCGAAGCCGGCGCCCGCATCGCGGTGGCCACCCAGAACATCCTGCGTGAAGAAGCCCACCTCACCGACGTGATCGACCCGTTGGGTGGCAGCCATTACGTCGAGGCGCTGACCGACCAGATGCAATCCGAGATCGAGCGCGTGATGGCGCTCGTGGAGCAGGCCGGCGGCATGTACAAGGCAGTGGAGAGCGGCCTGGTGCAACGCCTGATCGGTGACTCGGCGCGGCGCTTCCAGGCCCAGGTGGACAGTGGCGCGCAGACGGTGGTGGGCGTCAACGCCTACCGGGTGGAAGAAGACCGCAGCGCACGCCCGGTGAATGCGCGGCCCGACCGCGCGACGATGCAGGCCCACATCGATGACTTCCTGGAATTCAAGCGCAGCGGCCGCTCGCAGGCCGAGGTGCAGCGGGCACTGGACACGCTGGCCCGCGCGGCCGCCGACCCGCGGGACAACATCTTCGGCCGCGTGGTCGAGGCCGCCGAGGTGGGGGCGACGCATGGCGAGATCTGCGCCCGGCTGCGCCAGGAGCTGGGCTTCGGTCACGTGCAGGCCCTGGTGTGACGGCCCTCGCCGGCGCGCCGGCCGCGGCGGTCCTGGTGACCGCCGAGGTCGCATCCTCC
>DAORNK010000152.1:0-9486 GCA_035440985.1 Rubrivivax sp.
CGCCCAGCCTGCTGCCCGCGCTGGGGCCAGCCGACCGCAGCGGCCGCCCCGCCATCGACTGCACACTGGCCGCGCAACTGCTGGCCGAGGTGACCCGGCTACCGACCGCCGAGCGGCGGCTGGCCCTGCGTCTGATGTACGGCCGCAGCTGAACCTGCGATGACGGGAGCCCTCCGTCGGAGTGCTCGTAAACCCCAGCGAGCCTTCGCCTAAACTGGCCCGCGATCGAACGCGTGATCAGCCCGGAGGTTGCGCCGGATGCGCCGCGCATCCGCCACCCATTCCTGCTTGACCACGTTGCGGCACCATTGCACGCCCCGGCAGCCCCGGCACCGGCGCACGCGAATCCTGTCGGGAGAGCCCTTGCCCATGAAGAAGATCGAAACCCGAGAAGAGACTCCGCTGCTGTCCCTGGCCCGGCAGGTGCGCGGCTGGGCCGACACGCTGATCAATGTGGCCGGCAGTGCCACCGACCTGGGCTTGTCGCTGGCGCAATCACGCGTCAAGGACCCGGCCAAGAAGTCCGCCATCACGGCCGCCGGCCGGCAGATCCGCCAGTGGCGCGAGGCCGCGGGCCTGACGCTGGCCGAGTTGGCCGAGGCTGTCGGCCTGGGCGATGCCAAGCTCATCGAACAGGCCGAAGGCGGCATCGTCTCGCTGCCCTTCGACGTGGTGCTGCGCCTGGCCGGCGTGCTGGGCCGCCGTGACCCACTGCCGATGGCGATGGCGCTCACGCGGCAATACAACCCCGAACTCTGGAAGACGCTCGAAGCGCTGGGCATCGGCAAGCTGGCGGTGCAAGGCGCGCGCGAACGCGAGCTGGCCAACCTCTATCGGGGTTCCGATGCCGCCCGCCGCCTGAACGACGAACAGTTCGCCTCCGTGCTGGCCTTCACGCGCCAGGGATTCGAACTCGCCGTCAGACATCTTGCACCCGCGGTCGCACCAGCCCGCAAGGCCCGGAGTACGGGCCGCACCGGCGCCGGCTGACCCCACTTTCACCTGCCAGGAGAACCCGACGTGAACCTCGACTTCCTTCCCGAATCCGCCAAGAGTGCCAGCCTGGGCGCGCTGTTCAAGGGCGCGGGCCTGATGACACGCTGGCTGCCGATCCCGCAGCCCACGCTGCTCATCGGCCCGGGGTCCGCGGCCCGGCTGGGCCAGTCCATCGCGGCCTTCGGCCACCGCAAGATCCTGGTCGTCACCGACGCGATGATCAGCAAGCTGGGACTGCTGCGCAGCCTGACCGACGCCCTCAAGGCCGGCGGCACCGAATACGTGGTCTTCGACCAGATCACACCCGATGCGCCGATTCCACTGATCGAGGAGGCGATCGACTTCTACCGCGCCCATGACTGCGATGCCATCGTCGCCGTGGGTGGCGGTTCGTCGATGGATGCATCGAAGGCCGTCGCGGTATCGATCGCCAATCCGCGCAAGAGCCTGCGCGGCCTGGCCGGCTACTTCAAGGGGCTGCGCACGCCGGTGACCGTCTATGCGGTGCCCACCACCGCGGGCACCGGCAGCGAGGTGACCGTGGCCGCGGTGGTGGCCGACCCCGAGCGCCAGACCAAGCTGGTGATCGTCGACACCCGCATCGTGCCGCGCATGGCCGCGCTGGACCCGGAACTGATGACCGGGCTGCCGCCGCACATCACCGCGGCCACCGGGATCGACGCGCTCACCCATGCTGTCGAGTCCTATCTCGGCACCTGGTCCACCGACTACACCGACAGCATGGGCCTGGCCGCCGTGGGCATGATCTTCGAGAACCTGCGCACCGCCTGCCGCGAGGGCGGCAATCTGCAGGCGCGCGAGAAGATGTCGCTGGCCTCCACCTTTGCCGGTCTGGCCTTCACGCGCGCCAACGTGGGCTATGTGCACGCCATCGCGCACCAGTTCGGCGGCAGGTACCACACCCCGCACGGCCTGGCCAACGCCATCGTGTTGCCGCATGTGTTGCGCTTCTCCGCGAGCGCGGTCACCCAGCGGCTGGCGCAACTCGCGCTGCGCGCCCGGCTGGGCGACGAAGGCGAAGGCGAAGAGGTGCTGGCCGACAGGTTCATCGCTGCCGTCGAGCAGCTCAACCGCGACATCGGCATCCCGACCCAACTGGATGCGCTGCAGGAGGCCGACATCCCCGCGCTGGCCCGCGCCGCCCTGCATGAAGCACACACCGGTTACCCGGTGCCACGCTACATGACCCAGGAGCAGTGCGAAGAGCTGATTCGCCGCCTGCTGCCCAAGGCGTCGGCAGCACCCGGCGCCGCAGCGCCGACCCGCAAGCCAGCCGCGAAGAAGGCCGCCGCGAAGAAGGTCACCGCCAAGCCTGCGGCCGCCAAGAAGGCCGCCCGCAAGGCCTGACCCCAACCCGGACAACAAGACAGGAGCATCCATGAAGAAGGTCGTCACCGTCTCGCTCGGTTCCTCGCAGCAAGACTTCACGTTCCAGACCGATTTCCTCGGCGAGCGATTCGAGATCGCGCGACTCGGCGCCGACGACGACACCACCAAGGCGTGGGAGCTGATGCGCAGGCACCAGGCCAGTGCCGACGCCATCGGCCTGGGGGAAATCGGCGACCACTACCAGGTGGGCCAGAGCACGCTGGTGAACAAGGAGACGCGGCGACTGCTGAAGGTCGTCACGCGCGTACCGGCAACGACCGGCGCGACGCTGCGCCGGCTGCTGCAGGTGCGCGCGGTGCGCCAGGTGCAGAAGGAGCTGGTGCACTTCTTCAACAACAACCTGGTGCTATTCTTCTCGGGCATGCGCAACTACGACATGGCGGTCGCGCTGTCGGACTACACCAAGAACCTGTTCTTCGCCGACGCGCTGATGCAGACCGGGGCACCGACGATGCTGACCTCCATCGAACAGCTGGAGCTCTACGCCAAGGGCAAGGACTGGATCCTCGGTGGCCGCCGCGGCGAACTGCTGGAGGCCGCGCTCACCGGCTTCAAGAACATGCGCCTGCGCTCGGCGATCGAGAAATGCCATGTCGTGGTCGGCACCTTCGGCGAGCTCAAGGCGGGGGTCGGCAGCACCAGCCTGGCCGGCAAGACCGTCATCACCTCCGCGGTGGACGACGAGCGCCTGGCCTGGTTCAAGGACCGCAAGGCCAACCTGGTGATCGACGTCAGCCCCAACCTGTTCGAACGCGTGGTCGGCACCAACGTGATCGAGGCCATGATCCTGGCCAAGCTGGGCAAGGAACGCGACGAGATCTCCGACGACGACTTCGTGGAGATCATCGAGGAACTCGACCTGCAGCCGCGCCTGCTGCACCCGACGGGCCGTTTCCGCAACATCAAGCGCTTCGCGTTCGTGATCCACCCGCTGAGCCAGAAGCTTATCAAGAAGGGCCTGCCCATTCCCCGATCGACGCCCCGATCGGTGATGGACAAGATCGAAGCGGCGGCCGCCTACATGCCGCCGATGGTCTACTGCAAGATGGAGAACATCGTTTCACCCACCGGAGCCGAAGCCGAGGGCTGGTTGCTGATGGTGGGCGGCACGCCCAAGGAAATGCTCTCGCACAGCCCGGAGTTCACCTACCGTCGGCTGCTGGCGGCTTCGAGAATGGCCGAGAAGATGGGTGCGCAGATCATGGGCCTGGGTGCCTTCACCAAGGTCGTCGGCGATGCCGGCGTGACGGTGGCGCGCCGCTCGCGCCTGCCCATCACCACCGGCAACAGCTATTCGGCCAGCGGCGCGCTGTGGGCGGCCGCCGATGCGATGAAGCGCATGCGCCTGGTACAGCCTTCGACGGACGGCAAACGCATCCACGCCAAGACCATGGTCATCGGCGCTTCAGGCTCGATCGGGTCCGTCAGTGCCCGCCTGATGGCGATGGCCTTCGAGCAGGTGGTGATCGCCGGGCGCGACCTGAAGAAGCTCGAACAGCTCAAGGCCTCGATCCTGCAGGACACGCCCGATGCCAACGTGGTCTGTTCGATCGACTACGAACCGCTGCTGGCCGACATGGACATGATCGTCACCTCGACCTCGGGCGCGGGCAAGAAGATCCTGGACATCACGCGCGTCAAGCCCGGCTGCGTGATCACCGACGTGGCGCGCCCGCTGGACCTGCCACCCGAGGAGGTGGCCAAGCGCCCGGACGTGCTGGTGGTCGAATCCGGCGAGATCGAGCTGCCCTCGAAGGTGCGGGGGCTCAAGGACATTGCCCTGCCGCCCAACGTGATCTACGCCTGCCTGGCCGAGACCATCACGCTGGCACTGGAAGGCCGCTTCGAGGTCTTCACCATCGGCCGCGACACCGAGTGGGAAAAGGTCAAGGAAATCTACAAGCTCGGCATCAAGCATGGCATGAAGCTGGCGGCGATCGCCGGCGTCAACGGGGCCTTCAGCGACGAGGACATCGCCCGCGTGGTGACGCTGGCGAAGAAGGCTCGCCTGACCTGGAAGGGCTCGGACGGCAAGCCGATCGAAGGCGCCGCACCGCGCAAGCGGGCCGCCGCGAAAGCGGCCGCGCCGGCTGCCAAGCGCACGCGCAACTCAGCACCCGCTGCGCCGCCCACCACTGCGCCAGCGTCGGCGCCTGCTCGCAAGCAGCGGGCCGCCACACCGGTGCCCGCGAAGAAGACGCCGGCCACGAAGGCGCCTGCCCGCAAGCGCGTGGCGCGGAAATCGGCCCCGTGAGCGCCGTCCGGCTCAACCCCTTCGACGCGGCCTGGATCCTCACCGAGTCGCGGGCCGCGCCCAACCACGTGGGCGGGCTGCTGCAGTTCCGGCTGCCCGATCGAGCGCCGCGCGACTTCCTGCGGCGCATGATGGCCGACTTCCGCTCCCACCGCGGCATCTTCCCGCCCTGGAATCGCCGCCTCAAGGGACCACTCTCGCGCAGCCCCCTCCCGACCTGGATCGAGGACGACGAGATCGACCTCGAGTACCACGTGCGCCACGCCGCCTTGCCCTGGCCGGGCGGGGAACGTGAACTCGGCGAACTGGTGGGCCGCTTGCACAGCACACCGGTCGATCTGATGCGGCCGCCCTGGGAGTGCACCATCATCGAAGGGCTTGAAGGCCATCGCTTCGCGCTGTACATCAAGATGCACCACTCGCTGATCGACGGTGTCAGCGGCATGAAGCTGCTGCAGCGCTCGATGTCGACCGATCGCCGGAAGAGCCTGGCGCTGCCCCCGTTCTGGGCGCCCATGCCCGAGCATCCCGCGAAGACCGATCGCCGCGGTCCGCCACCGACCATGAGCAACGTCCTCACCGAGGCCATGGACGGGCTGAGCATGCAGGTGCGGACGGTGCCACAACTGGTGGGCGCATTCGCCAGGATCTTCCGCCGCATCGGCGATCCCGGCGACGGCATGGCCGTGCCCTTCGACACGCCACTGTCGGTGCTCAATGGCCGCGTGCGCGAGAAACGCCGCTTCGCGACGCAGCAGTTTCCCGTCGAGCGGCTGCGTGCCGTGGCCGCGGCTGCGCAATGCACGCTCAACGACGTCGTGCTCGCGCTGTGCGGCGGCGCGCTGCGGCGCTTCCTAGACGAACGGGGTGATCTGCCCGACAAGACGCTCACCGCCGGCATTCCGGTCTCGGTGCGCCCCGCCGACGACGACGGGGCAGGCAACGCGATCAGCTTCATCGTCTCGACACTGGGCACCGATCTCGGCGACCCGGTGGAACGTCTGCAGGCGATCAAGGCCTCGGTCCGCTACGCCAAGGCGCATCTGCAGAGCCTGCCGCGCCAGGCGATGACGCAGTACACGATGCTGCTGATGGCGCCCACCATCCTGACGCTGCTGACCGGCATCGGTGGCCGCACGCGCCCGATGTTCAACGTCACCATCTCCAATGTGCCGGGGCCCGACAAGCCGCTGTTCTTCCGCGGTGCCGAACTGCTGTCGATCTACCCGGCATCGATCGTCACCCACGGTCAGGCGCTCAACATCACCTGCGAGAGCTACGCCGGCATGATGAACTTCGGCTTCACGGGCTGCCACAGTTCGGTGCCCAGCATGCAGCGCATGGCGGTCTACCTGAACGAGGCCCTGACCGAGCTCGAGGCGGCCCTGCTGCCGGCCACGCCGGCCAAGCCACCGGCCAGGCGGCGTGCGCCAGCATCGCGCAAGACAGCGAAAGCGGCAGTTGGAGGCCGCGCGCGCAGCTAGGACGTCGCGCATGCTCGCCCGTCTGTTGCGCCTGTTCGGGGTGCTGCTGGTGATCAGCGCCATCGCGCTGGCCTTCTCGCGCGCACCGGACTTGCCTGTGCAAAGCCTGGTGGCGCGCTGGGCACCCCCGCCTTCGGACTTCATCGATGTCAAGGGCCAGCTCGTGCATCTGCGCGACGAAGGCCCGCGCCACGATCCGCTGCCCATCGTGCTGATCCATGGCACCTCGTCCAGCCTGCACACCTGGCAGGGCTGGGCGCGCGAACTGCGCGGCCAGCGCCGCGTCATCAGCTTCGATCTGCCGGGCTTCGGGCTGACCGGGCCTTTCACCGGCCAGTACCCGCGCGACGACTACCACGGTGACCGCTACGCCCAGTTCGTGCTGGATCTGCTGGACCACCTGCAGGTGCCACGCGCCGTGATCGCCGGCAATTCCCTCGGCGGTGAAGTCGCCTGGCGCACCGCATATCGGGCACCCCAGCGGGTGGCGGGCCTGGTGCTGGTCGACGCCGTGGGACCGGCCTTCACGCCGCAGGCCGGCCCGCTGGGCTTCTTGATCGCGCGCACGCCCGTGCTTGGCAGCATCAGCCAGGGCTTCCTGCCGCGTGCCCTGGTGGCCCAAGGCGTGACCAGCGTCTACGCCCAGCCCGAACGCGTCGGCAGCGAACTGGTGGACCGCCACTTCGAGCTGGCGCTGCGCGAGGGCAACCGGCGCGCACTTGCGCTGCGCCTGCGGCAGATGGTGGACGGCGAACATGTGGAGCGCATCGCCACGCTCAAGCAACCGACATTGATCCTGTGGGGCGAGCACGACCGCCTGATTCCACCAGTGGCCGGGCGTCAGTTCCAGCAGATGATCGCCGGCAGCCGGCTGGTCATCCTGCAGGGCCTGGGCCATGTGCCGCAGGAAGAAGACCCGGCGCGCAGCCTGGCGCCGGTGAAGGACTTCCTGCTGACGCTGCGCTGATCAGCGCACCGTGAGGGCCGGGCCACCGACCACGGCCGGCCCGATCCGGCCGATCGCCGCGGCGGCGCCAAACCCATGGCGCCGGAAGATGGCCAGCACCTGCGGCAAGTCCGATGGATCACAGGAGACCAGCAGGCCACCGCTGGTCTGCGGGTCGGTCAGCAAGGCCTTGTCTTCGGCGGCGAAACCTTCGGGCAACTGCACCTCGCCGCCGTAGCCCGCCCAGTTGCGGCCCGAAGCGCCGGTGACCTGACCCTGGCCGGCCAGGGTCCGCACACCGCTCAGCAGCGGCACCGCGGGCCAGTCGATCTGCACCTGGCAATGCGCGCCACGCGCCAGTTCCAGCGCATGGCCGGCCAGGCCGAAGCCGGTCACGTCGGTCATCGCGTGCACCGCCGGCAAGGCCGCCAGATCCGGCCCCGGCGTGTTCAGCGCCGTGGTGCTGGCGATCATCTGCGCGTAACCGGCGTCGCCCAGCAGGCCCTTCTTCAGCGCGGCCGACATCACGCCCACGCCCAGTGGTTTGCCCAGCACCAGCACATCGCCGACACGCGCATCGGCATTGCGCTTCACGCGCTGCGGGTGGACCAGGCCCAGCGCCACCAGGCCGTAGATGGCCTCCACCGAATCGATGGTGTGGCCCCCGGCGATGGGGATGCCCGCGGCGCGGCAGATCGAGGCACCGCCTTCGAGCACGCTGCCGATGGTGGTGGTGGACAGCACCTTGATCGGCATGCCCACCAGGGCCAGCGCCATGATCGGCCGGCCGCCCATCGCGTAGACGTCGCTGATCGCGTTGGTGGCGGCGATGCGCCCGAAGTCGAACGGGTCGTCGACGATGGGCATGAAGAAGTCGGTCGTCGCGATCAACGCCTGCTCTTCGTTGAGCTGGTAGACGGCGGCGTCATCCGCCGTCTCGATGCCAACCAGCAGTTCCTTGGGGATGGGCATCGCGGCGGTGCCCTTCAAGATTTCGCTCAACACACCGGGAGCAATCTTGCAGCCGCAGCCGCCGCCATGGGAAAGCGACGTCAATCGCGGTTCGGTTGGGTTTTCAGGGGCATTCAAGCGGGATCTCCAGGGGGCGCCGACTGCAGCGCGGTCAGCAGGCGCAACAGCGTCTGGCGTTCGTGGTCGGGGTGGAAGAGGACCGCGCGGGCTGCACATTGACGCTGCAGGGCCGGCAGCATAGCGGCATCGTCGCGTGCCTGCTCGATCAGGGTGACCAGGCCTTCGACATCACCCCAGTCGAAGCAACCGGTGTAGTCCTTCCCGAGCAGACCCAGATTGCCCTGGATGCGTGAGGCCAGCACCGGCGTGCCGCTGGTCAACGCCTCGATCACGACATGGGCGCCACCTTCCATCCGGCTGGGGTGGACCAGCACATGCGCCGCCTGGATGCGCCGCCGCGTGGCGGCGTGCGGAAGAGCGCCCAGCCAGCGGTAGTTGGCCTGCTGCTGCATCAGCGAACGGGCCTGCGCAGCCAGCGCGGGGTCCAGCGCACCGCCGATGTGATCGAGCCGGATGTCGCCGCGGTGGGCCAGCCGCCGCGCGGCGTCGAAGTAGGTCTGCGGTGATTTTTCCTGCCGCAGGTGGCCCACCATCAGCGCGCGCAGATGGCGCCTGGTCTTGGCCAGCGGCCGGCGCACCGGTGCCGACTGCAGGCAGACCGCCGCCTTGGGGCGCCAGCGTTCGGGCAGGTCATGCACGCCGGCCTCGTGCAGAACGACCAGCCGCTGCGCAAACGCCAGCGAGCGCTGGGCGGCTGCGTCGACCAGGATGTCGCGGTACAGGTCCGTGCCGGTCAGCGCCAACAGCAGAGGGCGGCCTCCGCCGAAGGCCTCGTGCCAGGCGGCCACCGAAGCCGCCGAGCGACGCGCATGCAGCGCGATCATCAGGTCCTCGTCGCCTCCTGGCCATTGGGGCATCAGCACCACCCGATAATGGCCGCGCAGCAGGCGCGCCCAGCGCTGTGCCGTCTGCCAGTTGCCGTTGTTGGCGCTGGCCAGCGCCGGCGTCACCAGCGCCAGGGTGGGGAGTGTCATGACTTCAGGTTATCGCAGATGAGCGCCCGATCCGCACCCGGCGAGACCATTCGCCACGCCGGCGCGTCCGTCCTGCGCCAGGCCTTGCTGGACAGCCGCCAGGACACGCTGGCGACCTTTACCGTCTTCGAGGCGGCCCTGGCCGACCGTGGGCTCGCAGTGCCCTATGACCCGGCGCTCAACCCGCCCCTGTGGGAACTGGGGCACATCGGCTGGTTCCAGGACTACTGGATCGGGCGCAACAGCCAGCGCCGGCTGGGCACCGGGGCCGACCCGCAGGCAAGCCGTTCGCCGCCGGTGCGCGACGATGCCGACGCCTTGTACAACTCC
>DAORNK010000153.1:0-9115 GCA_035440985.1 Rubrivivax sp.
CGGCCGGCACGCGGCGGATCTGGCAGACCTGCGGCTGCGCGCAGTCGCAGACCGTGGCTGCGCTCACCGACCAGCACCAGTCCGTGCCCGCCTGGCTGCGCAGGTGCAGGGCCCGGCCCTCGCGGGCGGCGAGGAAGCGGGCCTGCGAGATGTCGGCCGACAGCGTCTCGGCCGCGCGGGTGAGCCTTTCGCGCGACACCCTGGCGGCAAAGGGCGGCAGGGCCAGCGATCCCAGGATGGCCAGCACCGCGATCGCGATGGCCATTTCCAGCAGGGTCAGGCCGGCCTGGCGACGACGTTGGGTCTGCGGGTGTTGACTCATCGCTGCCAGCAGACGGAAGAGGGGCCTTCCGTCGGGAAGCCCTGGTCGACGTGCAGCGTCAGCATGGGGCAGGGACCGTCCTGCGCCTGGTGGCCCACGGGCGTGGCGGTAAGCCTCGGGACCCTGTGTCTGCAGGCTCAGCGCGTAAAGGCCTTGCGGGCTGTTCGGGTCGATCAGCCCGAGTGCGGCGAGTTCGCCCGCGTAGAACCCGTGCACGGCGTGGTGCTGTTCCTGTGCGGCCTGCACGCGGGTGAGGGCCGCGACGGCGTCCAGTCGGCCGGCGCGCAGGCGCTGGCCCTGCATCGAAGGCAGCGCGGCGCTGGCCAGCAAGGCGGCCACGGCGCAGGCGACAAGGCTTTCGGCAAGGCTGAAGCCGCGGCTGCGGCATCGGGTTGCCGGGCGATCCAAGGCATTCACCCCAGGCTGAGCATGCGGCGGCGCTTCTGCGCCTGGTCGATCCAGCGCTGCAGCGTGCGCTCGGCCGCGCCGCCCAGGCGTTGCCACTCGCAACCCAGGCGTACGCCGCGGTCGCTGCGGTCACCGATGCCGATCGTGCTGACATGCTGCAGCACCACGGCCGCCGGGAAGCGGGTGTCGGCGTCCAGTTCGAGCCGCATCTCGCCGATGCGGGTGCCGGGTTGCAGCGGGGGTACGTCACCGGGCAGCCACAGCGCGCAGCCGCCGATGCTCACGTCCAGCACGCGCAAGGCCAGCTGCATGTCGGGCATCGACGGGTGGCGCAGCAGCGCCACCGGGTCGGGCCGGCCGTGGGTGCGCACGCGGTAGGCGTTGCGCCGCTGGAAGCGGTAGATCTCGCGCGGCAGGCGGGTCTGCAGGGTGCTGGCCTGCGCGCCGCGGACCAGCACCAGCCCTTGCAGGTCGAACTGCAGCTTGACGCTTTCCAGGTAGGCCACCGCCACCGCTTCATCGCCCTGGACCATCGCGTCGAGCTGCGGCAGCTGGGTGTCGGCGTTGAAGCTCAGGCGCGACTGCACCGTGTCCACCGCCCACAGCGAGGTGCTCAGGGCGACGCCTTCCGGGCTGTTGATGACCACCGGCACGCTGTCGTCGCGCAGCTGGCGCAACAGGCGCAACTGCTCCTGCGGATGCTCGACGCGGAACGGTGCCCAGGGGTCGGCGCTGCCCGTGGGGTCCAGCGCGGCCGGCCGCGTGTCCTGGAAGCTGGCGCGTTGCATGGCGGGTCAGTGCAAGGTGCGATGCCGGCCTGTCAGTGTCTCTTCGAGGTCCTGCAGCCAGGGTTCGGCCAGGTGGCGGATCTCGGCATCGTTGACCAGGATGCGCTGCATGATGCGCGACTTGGTCTTGGCGGCGTCCAGGGCGGTGGTGTCGGCGCTCGCCGCGGGTCCGCTGTCCTGGGCGGCATGTTTGAGCTGGCTGATCAGCAGCACGCAGGCGCCTTCCAGCTTCACCACTTCATCCCAGTTTCCCGCGCGCGCGGCGGCCAGCATGTCGGCGCTGGCCCGTTCGATGGCTTCGTAGTAGTTGAGCAATTGGGGATCCATGGGGTTGGCTCGGTTGCCCGGGGGGTGGTTTCTCAGTACCGGCTGTCGGCGCTGCCGCCGATGGCGGCCCAGGCCTCGCGCAGGGGTTCCATCAGTCGCTGGCATTCGGCCAGGCCCGCTTCGTCGTTGTGCAGGTTGGACAAGGTCAGGCGCATCGTCAGGTAGCCGTAGAGCTCGTGCAGATCGCGCGCCAGCGTGCCGCCGGCGTTCAGGTCCAGCCCGGCGCGCAGCCCTTCTTCGATGATGCGCACGGCGCGGCCGATGGCCGCGCCCTTGGCAGCGAGCTGACCGTCGCGCAGGGCGCCGCGGGCCTGGGCCAGGGCTTCCATGTAGCCGTCGAAGAGCATGCTCACCAGCTGATGCGGCGAGGCCACTGCCAGGCGGGTTTCCACGCCGACTTGCTGGTAGAGCCCGCCGATCAGGTGACGGGTGGCGGCTCGCGAGGGGTAGGCACTGGCAAACATCGGAGTGGTGCGCGCGCTGTGTTCTGGGATGCCAGGGTTATCGGCGAGCCTGGGGGCGCACTTGAGGCGGCTGACAGCTCGTTGCACACGTCGTTGGCCTCGCATTTCGCGGCGCGCGTCGCCCCGAAAAGCGCCACCGGCACGCGGGGCCCATGCGGGGCCCGGCGTGCCGGCCGCTGCTGGCCTTGCGGCGTTCAGCTGCTGCCGCTGCTGCTGGCCTTGCTCAGTGCCGCCAGCTGGGCGGTCATGTAGCTGGACAGCGCGTTGAGCTTGGACAGGTTGGCGTCCATCGCGGTGTACTGGGCGATCAGCCGGGCCTTGTACTGGTCCACGCGCTCGGTGAGCCGGTCCTGCTCGGCGCTGTTCTTGCTCAGGCGTTCGCGCAGTCCTTCGGTGCGCGTGGTCAGGCTGCCGTCCACGCCCAGCACCTGGCTGGCCAGCATGGCGTAGCGCCGGGCCAGGCCGTTGTTGCCGGCGTTCAGGGTGTCGTTGTTGGCCAGCGCCTTGCGCAGTTCGCCCAGATCCACCGTGGCCGCATCGAGCTTGGCGCTGTCCACCTGCAGGCTGCCGTCGCGCTGGATCTCCAGGCCCAGGTCGGACAGGCGCGGGAACGCGCTGGACGCGCCCGAGGCGGTGTTCACCAGCGTGCGCATCTGGCGCAGCAGCCCGGTGACCGTGCTGTCGCCTTGCAGGGCGCCCGCCACCTTGGTCGTGGCGTCGTACTTGGTCTGGTCGGCGATGGTCTTCGTGAGTTCGTTGTAGGCGGTGGCAAAGTCCTGCACGGCCTTCTTGATGGCCTCGCGGTCCTTGGTCACCGAGACGTCCACGTCGGCCGCGGTGGGCTTGTGCAGACGCAGGCTCAGGCCTTCGACGACGGTGCTCAGGTCGTTGCTGGCCGAGCTGACCTGGATGCCGTTGACCGTGGCTTCGGCGTTGAAGGCGGACTGCTTGAGGACCATCGACGCCGTGGGGTTCTGCGGGTCGGGGGCCGGCATGTTGGGCGGGTCGAAAGCAAAACGCGACAGGCCGGCCGGGTCGGTGTTATTGCCGTCGCCGGTGTCGCTAGCCTGGATACGGAAGGCGTTCTCGGCACCGGTGCTGGCCGAACGCAGGGCCAGCCGGGCGCCGCTGCTGTCGGTGACGATGGAGGCGGTGACGCCGGCTCCGGCCGCGTTGATCTTGTCGCGCAGGGTCTGCAGGGTATCGGTGGCGGCCACGTCCACCAAGACCTGACCACCGCCCAGCTTGGGCACGAAGGTCATGGGCGGCACGTCCTGCCAGGCGCCTAGCTCGATCGTCAACTGCCCCTGCCCGACGAGCTCGCCGGTGCTGGCGAAGGCCGTGCCCGAGGCCACGGTCTGTGGCGATGCGAGTTTCTGCACGCTGACGGCATAGTTGCCGGCCGCGGCGGTCGAACCGCCCACGATGCTGACGGCGGTGCTGTCGCTGCTGGCGGCCACGGACTGCGACCACAGGCCGTTGCCGGTGAGCTTGTTGGCGGCGGACTGGAGCGTGCTGAAGAGGCTGCTGAGCTTGCCGAAGCTGGAGACCTGGGTCTGCAACTGCGTGGCCTGGGACTTCATCTGCTCGAGCGGACGTCCCTCCAGGGCGACGAGCTGGCTGACCATGGAATTGATGTCCAGGCCACTGCCGATACCGAGAGAGGTGATCGCGGGCATGCGTGACTCCTGCGGCGGGGCGCCTTCGCTCCCCGCCAAAGAACAAGGGGTTCAAAGTGGTTGCCCGAACCCTATGGTCGGACCACCCCCCTGCACCCCTTATCGGCCGCCTTCCGCGCAAACTTGAGCGCGGGGCGTAACTTTCTGCGACTCGGTCAGCGCTGCAGCAGCGACAGCACCTGCTGCGGCAGCTGGTTGGCCTGGGCCACCATCGCGTTGCCGGCCTGCTGCAGGATCTGGGCGCGCGACATGTTGGCGGTCTCGGCGGCGTAGTCGGCGTCCATGATGCGGCTGCGCGCCGCGGCCTGGTTCTCGGCGCCGACCATCAGGTTGGCCACCACGTTCTCGAAGCGGTTCTGCACCGCGCCGAAGGTGCCGCGCTGGCTGTTGATGGTGTCGATGGCGACGTCGATCGAGGTCAGGGCCGTGAGGGCCGCACTGCCGTCGGTGCCGCTGATCTGCAGCGTGGGCACCCCCGCACCAGACAGGATGGCCGTGCCCACCACGTCGGTGATGCCGGCGGCCGCCGTCCAGGTGAAGGCGTTGACCGTGATCTGGTTGATCGTGGTGTCGCTGTTGGCACCGATCTGGAAGGTCGCGGTGTTCGTCGTGGCCAGGATGTTCTGGCCGTTGAATTGCGTGCCACCCAGCGTACGCGTGGCTTCCTGCGCCAGTTGCACGAATTCCTCGTTCAGGCTGGTGCGGTCGGCATCGCTGTTGGTGCCGTTGGCGGCCTGCACCGCCAGTTCGCGCATGCGCTGGAAGATGTCGGCCACCTTGCCCAGCGCGCCTTCGGCGACCTGGGCCAGTGAGATGCCGTCATTGGCGTTGCGCATGGCCACGTTCATGCCGCGCACCTGGGTGTGCATGCGCTCGGCGATGGCCAGGCCGGCGGCATCGTCCTTGGCGCTGTTGACGCGCAGGCCCGAAGACAGACGCTGCATCGAGGTGGCCAGCGCAGACTGGCTCGTGCTCAGGTTGCGCTGCGCATTGAGCGAAACGAGGTTCGTGTTGATGGTCTGGGGCACGGCAATTCTCCTTACGGATCGGCAGTCGGTTCGGGTGGCGATTCGATCCGCCGAGGACCTGAAGCGCTGAGACGAAGGTTACGGCTGCCTTGCCGGGGGTATTGACCGGATAAGGGCTTGAAGACGCCTGCAATTCGGAGCCGACCAACGAGACGAGCCCGCCGGGTGGCGGGCTCGTTGCGTTGACGGCAGCCCCGCTCGCGCGGGGCGGTGGCCGGGCCTTAGCGGAGCAGGGCCAGCACTTGCTGCGGCAGCTGGTTGGCCTGCGCCACCATCGCGTTGCCGGCTTGCTGCAGGATGCTGGCGCGCGACAGGTTGGCTGTTTCGGCCGCGTAGTCGGCGTCCATGATGCGGCTGCGGGCGGCGTTCTGGTTCTCGGTGCCGACCAGCAGCGTGGCGATCACGTTCTCGAAGCGGTTCTGCACCGCGCCGAAGGTGCCGCGCTGGCTGTTGATGGTGTTGATGGCCGAATCCAGCGACGTCAGCGCGGTCAGCGCGGCCGAGCCATCGGTGCCGCTGATCTGCAGCGTCGGCGTGCCGGCGCCGCTCAGGATGGCGGTGCCCAGCACGTCGGTGACGCCGGCGGCTGCCGTCCAGGTGAACGCGGCGACGCTGATCTGGTTGATCGTGGTGTCGGTGTTGGCGCCGATCTGGAAGGTCGCGGCGTTCGTCGTGGCCAGGATGTTCTGGCCGTTGAACTGCGTGCCGCCCAGCGTGCGGGTGGCTTCCTGCGCCAGCTGGACGAATTCTTCGTTCAGGCTGGTGCGGTCGGCGTCGCTGTTGGTGCCGTTGGCGGCCTGCACGGCCAGCTCACGCATGCGCTGGAAGATGTCGCCCACCTTGCCCAGTGCACCTTCGGCCGTCTGTGCCAGCGAGATGGCGTCGTTGGCGTTGCGGGTGGCCACGCTCATGCCGCGCACCTGGGCGTTCATGCGTTCGGCGATGGCGAGGCCGGCGGCGTCGTCCTTGGCACCGTTGACACGCAGGCCCGAGGACAGGCGTTGCATCGAGACGGCGAGAGAGGATTGACTGGTGCTCAGGTTGCGTTGCGCGTTGAGCGACACCAGGTTCGTGTTGATCGTTTGGGCCATGAAAATCTCTCCAATCGGTTAGTGACCACAGGCATATGCCTGACAGACGCCGTTCGTCGCAACGGCCAGCGCACGGTGTCTGTCTGCAACTCCTCGGCATGCAACCGTTGCTGGCCACCTGCCTCGGATCTCGCCCGGGCCTCCTGCTATCGATTCGATCAATGGCCCCTGGTTGATGGCCACCGCCGGTCGACCCGCTTCGGTCCGGACCCCGCACCCACCGTGATGAGTGCGTTGATGCCGTTTTCGTCCGGTGCCGGAAAACCTTTAGCCCTGGCGAAGAAATCGTGCTGCAGTTGGCGGGAAATGCGGGGTCTTGGCCTTGCAATTTCCGCCCTGGGTGGGCGGTTGGCGCGGCGAAGATGGCGTGCCGGCTGCTGTAGGCCGGCTCCACACGCCCACCTCGAACCATGTCACAGCTGTCCACCGTTCCTTCGGCCCGCAAGGCCGGCCTGCCCGCGGCACTGAATGGCGGCCCGTCGGTCGTGCGTGAGCTCGCGCCGGCATCGCCCGGCCCGCACGATGCGGGCCGAGCGTCCTGGCAAGACGGCCTGGCGCTGGCGCAGGCCCGGGACTGGCACGCGGCGGCACGCGCCTTCGCCAGGGCCACGCGTGCCGCGCCTAAGGACGCGCTGTACTGGCTGAACCTCGCGCATGCGCAGCGCCACCTGGGACGATTGGACCGCGCGGTGGCCGCCGCGCGCCGTTGCCTGCAGCACGACCCGGGCCAGGTGCTGGCCCAACGCCTGCTGGGCGAGTGCCTGATGCTGCAGCACGACTACACGCAGGCGCACCAGGTATTCGCAGCGCTCGAATCCACCGAGACTCCGGACCCCGAGTCGATGCTGCAGCACGCGGCCGTGTTGATGGCCATGCTGCGTTTCGACGAAGCCACGGCACTGCTGTGGCGTGCCTTGGCCGTCAAGCCCGAGAACGCCCGTGCGCACGCCCTGCTGGCCAGTGCGCTGCGCGATCAGGGCCTCAAGCGCGAAGCCGTGGAGTGCCTGCGCACGGCCATCACGCTGGACCCCGGCGACCTCGAATCGCGCGTGCTGCTGTCGTTCGAGAAGCGCCATGTCTGCGACTGGCACGACCTGCAGGCCGACGTGGCGGGCATGAGTGAGCTGCTGTCCCAGGCACCGGATGGGCTGGCCCGCATGGCGGCCGTCTTTGCCACGCTGTCGCTGCCGGTGGCGCCGGAACTGCAGCTGAAGGCGGCGCGTGGCGAGGCCCTCAAGCGTGCCCAGGGCGTGCGCGCACTGCCGCCGGTACCACCGGCCAGCCGGTGCGAGACGGGGCGGCGGCTGCGCGTGGGCTTTCTGTCGTATGACTTCCGCGAGCATCCGGTTTCGCAGCTCATCGTCGAGCTGCTGCAGGGCATGGACCGCCAGCGCTTCGAAGTGCTGCTGTACTCGACCGGACCCGATGACGACAGCACGCTGCGGCACCGCGTGATGGCCGCTGCGGACCACTTCGTGGACATCGCCGCGATGGGCGAGGAGGCCAGTGCGCACCGCATCCGGGCCGACGGCGTGGACGTGCTGGTCGACCTGATGGGCCATACACGTGGCAACCGCATGGCCATCCTGGCGCGTCGGCCCGCACCGCTGCAGGTGGCCTACCTCGGCTACCCGGGCAGCACCGGCGCTGACTTCATCGACTACCTGATCGGCGATGCGCTGGTCACGCCGCTGCAGCTGGCCGGGCTGTACAGCGAGAAGCTGGCGCAGATGCCGCTGACCTTCCAGCCCAACGGGCGCTGGAGGCCTTCGCCCAGGCCCACGAGCCGCGCCGCGGCGGGCCTGCCCGAAGACGCCTTCGTGATGTGCGCCTTCAACCACACCTACAAGATCGGACCCGAGGCCTTCGACGCCTGGTGCGCCGTGATGCGCGACGTGCCGCGTGCGGTGCTGTGGCTGAAGGAGACCAACGGCCAGCTGCACGACAACGTCCGCCGCGAGGCGGCGGCGCGTGGCGTGGACCCGCAGCGCATCCTGTTCGCCCGCACGGTCGACTATGCCGATCACTTCTCGCGCCTGGCCCTGGCGGATGTCTTCGTCGACACCTGGCCCTACAACGCGCACACCACGGCCGCCGACGCGCTGTGGGCCGGCGTGCCGGTGGTCACGCTGATCCAGAACAGCTTTGCCTCGCGCGTGGCGGCCAGCGTGCTCAACGCGGCGGGCCTGGCCGAACTGGCCTTCGAGACGGTGCAGGACTACCGCTGCGCCATCACCGCGCTGGCCACCGATGCGGCCCTGCTGGCGGGCTATCGCCGCCACCTGGTCGAGCCCGCGACCTTGCCGCTTTTCGACGGCCAGCGCTACACGGGCGAGTTCGAGCGCCTGCTGGAACGCATGTGGGCGCGCTGGCGCGCCGGCCTGCCCACCGATCACCTGCCTGCCGATGCGGCGCCGCTCCCGCTGGCCTGACTGGAGACCGCCATGACCGCCATCCTCACCGCCGCCCCGGTCGCGCCCTCGGCGCCGCATGCGCCCGTGGAATCGTGGACCGTGAACCTGGCATCGGGCCTGCGGCTGCAGGTGCCGCCTTCGTTGCGCTGCCTCACGACCTATGTGCTGCTGGAGCAGGAGACCTGGTTCGAGCCGGAGATGAGCCTTCTGCCGCTGCTGCTGGAGCCTGGCATGCACGCGCTGGACATCGCACGCTGCACTGGCAGTGGCCATGTCTGGGCCTTCGAACCCACGTCGGAGCCGCTACAGCGCCTGCGCGCCAGCGTCACCGCCAACGGTCTGGGCGATCGCATCACGGTCGTCGGCGCGGGCCTGGCCGATGCCGATGGCGAGGCCAGCTTCGCCTTGCAGGACAACAGTGAACTCAACTCCCGCGGTGGCACCGGCAGCCGGCGCGAGACGGTGCGCCTGCTGGCGCTGGATGGCTACCTGGCGGCGCACGCTCCGGGGCAGGTCATCGACTTCGTCAAGCTCGATGCCGAAGGCGAAGAGGTCAACGTGCTGGCCGGTGGGCAGCGCTTCTTCGCCCAGCAG
>DAORNK010000153.1:9160-9474 GCA_035440985.1 Rubrivivax sp.
GCCCTTGCTGGCGGCCTGGCAGGCGCTGGGCTACGACCTCTTCCGCTGGAGCGCCGAATTGCGCCTGCTGCTGCCCTTTGACAGCGCCACCAGCGAACTCGACTTCGCACTCAACCTGCTGGCTATCCGGCCGGCCCGGCAACGGCACCTGGCGCAGCGCGGCCTGCTGGTCACATCCGAAGCGCTGGCCACCACACCGGTGCCGGAGGCCGGCGCCACGGGCCTGCTGTGGTTGTGTCAGCAGCAGGCGCTGCAGGGCCTGGCGCTGGGCTCGGTGCTGCACGACGACGCCTACGGCCGCGCCTTGCGCGCCG
>DAORNK010000154.1:0-9452 GCA_035440985.1 Rubrivivax sp.
GTGCGCCGGCGAGGTGCCCACGCCCGAGGCGAGGGACGGCTGCGCCGCGCTGCGCGGCTGGGACCGCCAGAACAACCTGGATTCGCGCGGCGCGCATCTGTTCCGCCTGTTCTGGCGTGCGGCCAGCGCGGTGCCCGGCGTGCACCGCAGACCTTTCGACAAGACCGAGCCCGTGGCCACGCCAGCCGGCCTGAAGATGGACGACCCGGCGCTGGCCCCCAAGGTCTGGGATGCGCTGACCCAGGCCGTCAAGGCCCTGCGGGCCGCCGGCATCGCGCTGGACGCGCCCCTGGGCGCGGTGCAGCGCCCGCTGATCACCGACGAAGCCATCCCGCTGCACGGCGGCGACGAGATCGAAGGCGTGCTGAACAACCTGGGCAACCAGTTCGCGCCGGGCGTCACCGACCGCGGCCTGCGCATCGACTACGGCACCAGCTACGTGCAGACCGTCACCTTCGACGCGCGCGGACCGGTCGCCCAGGGACTGCTGACCTACGGTCAGAGCACCAACCCGGCTTCACCGCACGCCAACGACCAGATGAAGCTGTACTCGGCCAAGCAGTGGCCCACGCTGCCCTTCCATGCCGAGGACGTGGCGCGGCAACGCGTGGGCGACGTACTGCGGCTGACCCGCCCCTGATCGCCACGCGCACAGGACAAGGGGCCCCGCGGGGCCCCTTCTTCGTGGCACGGCGCCTGCCCTACTGGGCCTGCTGCAGCGCGCGGATGCGATCCTCGATGGGCGGGTGGCTGGACATCAGCGCCATCAGGCCGCTGGGCTTGCCGCTGATGCCCATCGTGGCGACGCTTTGCGGCAACTGGCCCGGGTCCATCCCGCCCAGACGGGCCAGCGCGTTGATCATCGGCTGCTTGCGGCCCATCAGCGCGGCAGCGCCGGCGTCGGCGCGGTATTCGCGCTGGCGCGAGAACCAGGCCACGATGACGGCGGCCAGCAGGCCCAGCACCAGGTCCAGCACCACGGTGGTGATGTAGTAGCCGATGCCGGGGCCTTCGCGGTCGTTGCGCAGCACCACCTTGTCGACGAAATAGCCGATGACGCGCGAAAGGAAGACCACGAAAGTGTTCATCACGCCCTGGATCAGGGTCATCGTGACCATGTCGCCGTTGGCCACGTGGGCCACTTCGTGGCCGATCACGGCCTCGACTTCCTCGCGGTTCATGGTCTGCAGCAGGCCGGTGGATACCGCCACCAGGGCCGAGTTCTTGAACGCGCCGGTGGCAAAGGCATTGGGAGCGCCTTCGAAGATGGCCACCTCGGGCATGCCGATGCCGGCCTTCTTGGCGAAGCCTTCCACCGAGCCCACGATCCAGCGGTGGGTGGGATCGGGCGAGCCGTTGATGATCTGCGCGCCGGTGCTCCATTTGGCCATCGGCTTGCTCATCAGCAGCGAGATGATGGCGCCGCCAAAACCCATGATGGCAGCAAAACCCAGCAGGCTGCCCAGGTTGAGGCCATTGGCGGTGAGGAACCGGTTGACACCCAGCAAGCTGGCGGCGATGCCCAGCACCAGCATCACGGCCAGGTTGGTGACGACGAACAACAGGATGCGCTTCATGGCGGTAGCGGCCCCGGCGGGCCGCAGAGAGTCGCTGACAACCGCGATGTTAGGGCGCGCCGCCGGACTTCAAGCAAACCCGAAGGCTGTGGGGCCTTCAGCGGCGGCGCACCTGGGTGGGCTTGTCGGCCGGGGTCAGATCGAAGTGATCCGAGAGTTGCGAGAACAGCTTCAGCGACGAGCTGTTCTTGCCCAGCAGCTGCGCCTCGCGCAGGCGCTGCACGGCCACGTTGAGGGCCAGGCTCTGGCCGGCAGCCAGTTCGGGCAGACAGGCCAGCACGGCCTGCACCGTGGTCTTGCCGGCGGAACTGGCATGGCGCGCATGGGCTGGCGTGCGTTCGGCCGCAGGCTGCTGCGCGGCGGGTGCAGCCTGCGCGGCCGCTTCGGCTTCAGGCACGGCTTCAATCGGCTTGGGCGCTGCGGTCTTGCGCGGGGTCGTCTTGCGCGGGGTCTTGGCGGCTGCCGTCTTGGTGGCGGGGGCCTTCCGGGTGGCTGCGGTCTTGCGGGCCGCAGCCGGCTTGGCCGCCGTCTTCGTGGCCGCCTTGCGCGCTGGGCTCTTGCGGGCCGGTTTGGCCTCGGCGTCGGTCGTGGCCTTGCGATGTTCCAGTACGGTGAAGTCGTCGTAGACACCCTGCGTCTCGTCGCCCGTCTTGCCGCTCTGGCCGATACCACGCACGACGCAGCCTTTTTCGCGCAGGCGATGCACCAGCGGCGCAAAGTCGGAATCCGACGATGCGATCACCACCACATCGGGACGCTCAGCGAGCACGAGATCGATGGCGTCCACGGCCAGGGCGATGTCGGTGCTGTTCTTGCCGGCCGCCAGGTTGACCATCGGCTTGATGCCCAGGTGCTTGAACACCGTCTGGTTCTTGACCGCGCCTTCGGCGGTGCAATAGGCCCGCCGCACGTGCAGCCCGCCATGCTGCTTGAGCAACAGGCGCACGGCCTGGTCCATCACGTCCACCGAGACGTTGTCGGCGTCGATGAGCAGCATCACACGGTCGATGGTCATTGCAGTTTCCAGTTCAGGGTCTCACCAGCGCGCAGCGGCTTGATGAGCGCATCGCCGAAGGGCAGGCTCTGCGGCAGCTGCCAGGGTTCGCGCTCAAGGGTCACGGTGCCGGTGTTGCGTGGCAGCCCGTAGAAGGCGGGACCATGGTGGCTCGCGAAGGCTTCCAGCTTGTCCAGCGCACCGGCGGCATCGAAGGCCTCGGCGTACAGTTCCAGTGCCGCCGGCGCGGTGAAGCAGCCCGCGCCGCACACGGACTGTTCCTTCAGTGCCGCCGCATGGGGCGCGCTGTCGGTGCCCAGGAAGAAGCGGTCGCTTCCCGAAGTGGCCGCCTTGACCAGGGCCAGGCGGTGGACTTCCTTCTTGAGCACCGGCAGGCAGTAGTAGTGCGGGCGCAGGCCCCCGGTGAACAACGCGTTGCGGTTGAACAGCAGGTGGTGGGCGGTGATGGTGGCAGCGGTGGGGCCCTCGCCGGCCGCCACGTAGTCGGCGGCTTCCTGCGTGGTGATGTGCTCGAACACCACCTTGAGCGCCGGAAAATCGCGCCGCAGCGGCTTCATCACGCGCTCGATGAAAACCGCCTCGCGGTCGAAGATGTCGATCTCGGGATCCGTCACCTCGCCGTGCACCAGCAGCGGCAGGCCCTGGTGCTGCATGGCATCCAGGGTGCCATGCACCTTGCGGATGTCGGTGACACCGGCGTCGCTGTTGGTGGTGGCGCCGGCCGGGTACAGCTTGAGCGCCACCACGCCGGCGGCCTTGGCGCGCAGGATCTCGGTGCGCGTCGTCTCGTCGGTCAGGTACAGCGTCATCAGCGGCGTGAACGACAGCTCCGGCGGCAGCGCATCCAGGATGCGTTCGTGATAGTCCAGAGCCGCCTGGGCCGTCGTCACCGGCGGCTTCAGGTTGGGCATCACGATGGCACGGCCGAACTGGCGCGCGGTGAAAGGCAGCACCGCCTTCAGCGCGGCGCCGTCGCGCAGGTGAAGGTGCCAGTCGTCGGGGCGGGTCAGCGTCAGGGTCCGGGGCTGCGGGGCTCTCATGGGCGGGATTGTCCCATCCTGCCCACCCGCCGACCTTCAGTGCTGCAGGATCTTGGACAGAAAGTCCTTGGCGCGCGGCGAACGGGCATCCGGGTCGCCGAAGAAGTCGGCCTTCTGGCAATCCTCGACGATCCTGCCGTGGTCCATGAAGATCACGCGGTGGCTGACCTTCTTGGCAAAGCCCATCTCGTGCGTCACGCACATCATGGTCATGCCTTCATCCGCCAGCTTGACCATCACGTCCAGCACCTCGCCCACCATCTCCGGGTCCAGCGCCGAGGTCGGCTCGTCGAAGAGCATCACGATGGGGTCCATGCTCAGCGCGCGCGCGATCGCCACGCGCTGCTGCTGGCCACCGGAGAGTTGCCCCGGGAACTTGTCCTTGTGCACCATCAGGCCCACGCGGTCCAGCATCCTCAGGCCACGCGCCTTGGCATCGTCCACGCTGCGGCCCAGCACCTTGATCTGCGCCAGCGTGAGGTTCTCCGTCACCGACAGGTGCGGAAACAGCTCGAAATGCTGGAACACCATGCCGACCCGGGCGCGCAGCTTGGGCAGGTCGGTCTTCGGGTCCGACAGGCTGATGCCGTCGACCACGATGTCGCCCTTCTGGAAGGGCTCCAGCGCGTTGACGGTCTTGATCAGCGTGCTCTTGCCGCTGCCCGAAGGGCCGCAGACCACGACCACCTCGCCCTTGCTGATGTGGGTAGTGCAGTCGGTGAGCACCTGGAAGCTGCCGTACCACTTGCTCACGTCTTTTATCTGGATCATGGCGAAGCGACTTTCAACGAATGATGGCGATCCGGGTCTGCAGCCGGCGCACCATCATGCTCAGGCTGAAGCAGATCACGAAGTAGATGACGGCGGCCAGCAGGTAGGCCTCCACCGGGCGGCCCAGGTTCTTGGCCACCAGGTCGAAACCGTGGAACAGGTCGTAGGCGCCGATGGCATAGACCAGTGAAGTGTCCTGGAACAGGATGATGGTCTGGGTCAGCAGGACCGGCAGCATGTTGCGGAAGGCCTGGGGCAGCACGATGAAGCGCATGGTCTGCCCGTAGGTCATGCCCACCGCGTAGCCGGCATGCACCTGGCCACGCGGCACGCTCTGGATGCCCGCGCGCATGATCTCGGAGTAGTAGGCCGCCTCGAACAGCGTGAAGGTCACGATGGCCGAGAACTCAGAGCCCAGCGACTTGCCCACCAGCAGCGGGATCAGGAGGAAGAACCACAGGATGACCATCACCAGCGGGATGCTGCGCATGGTGTTGACGTAAGCCGCCGCCGGCACCACCAGCCAGGGCTTGCCCGACAAGCGCATCAAGGCCAGCACGGTGCCGATGACCACGCCACCCACCAGGGCGATCAGGGTCAACTGCACCGAGAAGGCCAGCCCCTTGAGGATGAAGTTGGAGACGACGCCCCAGTTCAGAAAGGCAAAGTCGAGGTTCATCGACCACCCCTCACTTGGCACCAATCATGCCGGGCACGCGCACGCGGTGCTCGATGAACAGCGCGACCCGGTTGATGGCGAAGGCGGAAACGAAGTACAGCCCGGTGACGGCCAGGTACATCTCCACCGGGCGCGACGTTTCTTCACCCGACTGCATCGCAAACATCGTGAGCTCGGCGATGCTCACCGCGAAGGCCACCGACGAGTTCTTGACGATGTTCATGCTTTCGCTGGTCAGCGGCGGGATGACGATGCGAAAGGCCATCGGCAACAGCACATAGCGGTAGGTCTGCCCCAGCGTCAGGCCCATCGCCAGCCCGGCATGGCGCTGGCCGCGCGGCAGACTCTGGATGCCGGCCCGCACCTGTTCGGATATTCGCGCCGACGTGAAGAAGCCCAGTGCCAGCACCACCAGCACGAAGCTCGGGAAGCCCTTCAGCAAGGGCACGATGGCAGGCACCACGTGGTACCAGAGGAAGATCTGCACCAGCAGCGGGATGTTGCGGAACAACTCCGTCCACGCGTTGCCGAAGAACACCGGCCAGCGGCCGGGCAGCGTACGCATGATGCCCACCAGCGAACCCGTCACCAGCGCCACGATCAGGGCCAGCACGGCCACGCTGAGCGTCCAGCCCCAGGCGCTGAGGATCCAGTTCAGGTAGGTGATGTCGCCGCCGCGACCGAAGCAGCCCGCCACCACCTCGCCCGAGGTGGTCTCCTTGCAGAAGACCTGCCAGTCCCAAGCCATGCGGCACCCTCGTGGCGAGCCACCCCTGCGGCCCCTGAACAGGCCGCCGCGCACCGGGCGCGGCGGATCGATCAGCCCCGACCAGACCCCACCAAGGGCCGGTGGGGCTTACTTCTTCGCGTAGTCCTCGACCGGTTTGTCGTTCGGATTGGCCCAGGCGGCCTTGGTGGCATCGCTGGCCGGAAGGCCAACGCGCGTGTTGCTGGGCGGGATGGGCTGCACGAACCACTTGTCGTACAGCTTGGCGATGTCGCCGGACTTCATCATGGCCACGATGCTCTCGTCCACGGTCTTCTTGAAGGCCGGGTCGTCCTTGGGCACCATGATGGCGATGGGCTCCACCGAGAGCACCTCCCCGACGATCTTGTAATCGGCCGGCGCCTTGCTGCGGGCGATGTTGCCGGCCAGGATCTGGCCGTCCATCACGAAGGCATCGGCGCGGCCGGTTTCCAGCAGCAGGAAGCTGTCGGCATGGTCCTTGCCGAAGACTTCCTTGAAATCCACGCCCGTACCTTTTTCGTGCTTGCGCAACAGCTGCACCGACGTGGTGCCGGTCGTGGTGGCCACGTTGCGCCCGTTGAGCTGCGCGATGCTGGTGATGCCCGAGTTGGCCTTCACCGCGATGCGCACTTCTTCGACGTAGGTGGTGACGGCGAAGCTGACGTCCTTCTGGCGCGTGGCATTGTTCGTGGTGGAGCCGCATTCGATGTCCACCGTGCCGTTCTGCACCAGCGGAATGCGGTTCTGCGAAGTCACCGGCTGGTACTTGATGTCCAGCTTGGTCAGGCCGAGCTTCTTCTGCACGTCGGCCAGCACGCGCTGGCAGATCTCGACGTGGAAGCCCGCGTACTTGCCATCCCCCAGCGTGTAGGAAAGCGCACCCGAGGCCTCGCGTACACCCATGGTCACGGCGCCCGCGGCCTTGATCTTGGCCAGCGTATCGGCAGCCTGCGCGCCACCCGCTGCCAGCAGGGCAAGGGCGGCGATGGCAAAGGGGATCCTGTTCATGGCAACTCCTGGACAAGTAGGAAAAGAAGCCGGCGATTCTAGAAAAGTGCAGCGGCCGGCACCCGAGAGTTAGCCCTGCCAATCTGGGGGTCGGGCATGCAAGTCCGGGGCCAGGCCGGTGGCCCTGGCGCTGCCAGCCGGTCTACGGCTGGACCTGGGCGCCGAGGAACTCCCAGAGCGCCTGCACGCCGGGCTTCACGTGCCGCGCCGACTCGGGCCGTTCCCGGTAGATGCGCACTTCCATCGTCAGCGAGAACTGGCCCTGAGGGGCCGCCGCCACCAGGCGCTGCGCCCGGAGTTCCTGACGCACCGAACTGTGGGGCAGGAAGGCCAGGCCATGGCCCTCCAGCGCCATCGCTTTCAGCCCTTCAGCCATGTCGGTCTCGTAGATGGGGTCCAGGTGCAGCGGCCGGTTGGCCCGCTTCAGGATCACGTCGACCAGCCGGCCCATGTACGCGCCGGAGGCGTAGCCCAGGAATGGCACGCGTTCGCCCGGCCGCCCGGGCAGCGCATACAGGGGCAGGCCATCGGGGCCAGCCTTCACGTAGGGGCCCAGGGTCTCGCTGGAAAGATCCAGCATCTCGTAGCGATCGGCGCTCAGCGGCAGCGGCTGCGACGGGTGGTGGTAGGCGATCAGCAGATCGCAGCCGCCTTCGGTCAGGCGCAGCACGGCGTCGTGCACGTTGCTGGCGGTCAGACGCGTCTTCACCGCACCGAAGGTCTGCCGCAGGTCCATCAGCCAATGCGGGAAGAAGGTAAACGCCAGCGTGTGGGGCACCGCGAACTCGATCATGTCCTGCCCGGCCGCCTGGTGGCTGCGCATCATGTTGCGCGTGGCCTGCAGGGCCTCCAACATCTCCAGCGCCTGGGCGTGCAAGGTCTCGCCGGCCGGCGTGAGCCGGGTCGGGTAGGCCGAGCGGTCCACCAGATCGATGCCGGCCCAGGCTTCCAGCGCCTGGATGCGGCGCGAAAAGGCCGGCTGCGTCACGTGCCGCAGATGAGCCGAACGCGAGAAGCTGCGCGTCTCGGCCAGGCTGACGAAGTCTTCAAGCCACTTGGTTTCCATCACCAGCCAGTGTAGCCACCGCTGGCCCGCCGCTTTCAATCGCTTGCCGCAGGACCAGGCCTGCCGCGCTAGCATGCGCCATCAGCATCATCCCGACCGAGGCCCCATGCACACACCGCCCTTCCTGCGCCGCGCCCCGGCGCTGCTCCTGGCCCTCGCCACCGCACCGGTCTGGGCTGGCAGTTCAGCGTCGTCGGCATCCGTGGATGCGTCGTCCACCTCGCTGGGCGTGGCTTCCAAGTCCTTCGACCGCTCCAGCGACTCTTCGTCGCGCGACCGCAAGACGGCGCAGGGCGAGTACCGCATCGTGCAGGTGGCCCAGGCCGACCAGCGGCCCGGCACCCTGCGCCTGCAGCTGCAGGCCCTGGCCGACGCCGGCAGCGGCGGCGAGCTGGTGCTGTACCTGCCCGAAGCCACGCTGCAGCAAAGCCAGCTCGCCGCCGGCCAGGTGGTGAAGGCCACGCCGCGGCCTTATGGCGTGGAGTTCGCCAAGGCCGACCGGCCATTCTTCCTGGTCCTGAACGACGACTGGTATCAGGGCCTGCAGACCCGGCCCGTGACTCTTTGACCACCTGGCGCCGGCCCCGCATGCGGGTGCGGCTGCTGGTGGGTTTGCTGGCGTTGGCCGCAGCGGGCGCGGCACAGGCCAGCCCCCGTTACTGCGATGCCCCTCGCGCGTTGAGCGCGGCCCAGCATGACCGGCAATTGCGCTTCGCCGCCGCCGTCGGCGAGGCGCTGGACGCCTCCGGCCAGAGCGTGGCGCTGGTCGCGCGCTCCGGCCTGGAACTGGGACGCTTCGGCCAGCGCTTTTCACATGCGGGGGTGGCGATCCGATCGGCGGTGGACGGCGGCTGGTCGGTGCGCCAGCTCTACTACGCCTGCGACGAAGCCCAGCCGCGGCTTTTCGACCAGGGCCTGCCAGCATTCGTGGCCGGCGGCGACGAACCCGACCTGGGCCACCTGTGGGTGCTGCTGCTGCCTGCCCCGGCAGCACAGGCGCTGGAGGCCCTGGCGCGCGACAACAGGCGTGCGCTGCAGCTGCTGGCCCCCCGCTACAGCGCCAACGCCTACGCATTCGACACGCGCTACCAGAACTGCAACCAGTGGCTGGCCGAACTGCTGGCCGCCGCCTGGGGCGGGCTGCCAGCGGCAGCCGACACCGAATCCGGACGGGCCCAGGCGCAGCGCTGGCTGCAGACCCGGGGCTACGAGCCCACGCCCTTCGATGTCGGCTGGCGTGTGCTGATGTGGGCCAGCCGCCTGGTGCCGCTGGTGCACGACGACGATCACCCCGCCGAGGACATCGCAGCGCTGCGCTACCGCGTCAGCATGCCGGCTTCGATCGAGAACTTCGTGCGTTCGGCCGTGCCGGGCACGTCGCGCCTGGAGCTGTGCCATGCGGCGCGGACATCGCAGATCGTGCTGCGGCGGGGCTGGGCGGCGCTGGGCGACGGCTGCCTTGCCCAGCCAGGCGACGAAGTGACCAGCCTGCGCTGAGAGCTTGTGAAGATATGAATCGTGCCCGCGTAGGCCCCTGCATAGGGCCAA
>DAORNK010000155.1:0-3010 GCA_035440985.1 Rubrivivax sp.
CCGACGCGGGTGCGGACACCTTCGTGGCCGGCAGCGCCATCTTCGGCAAGCCCGACTACAAGGCCGTCATCGACGCCATGCGCTCCGAGCTGGCGCGCTGAACGGCACCCCCCCTTCACCTTCCGCCTGCGAGGCCGCCATGCCCCTATCCCGCCGCAAGACCTTGACGCAGTACCTCATCGAACAACGCAAGCGCTTCCCGCAAGCCAGCGGCGAACTCAACGCGCTGGTGCTGGACGTGTCCATCGCCTGCAAGGCCATCGCCCGCGCGGTGGCCTTCGGCGAGCTCTCGGAATCGACCGCCGGCAATGCAGGTGGCGAGATCAACGTGCAGGGCGAGGTGCAGAAGAAGCTCGATGTCGTGAGCAACCAGATGTTCATCGCCACCGCCGAATGGTCGGGCCACCTGGCCGGCATGGCTTCGGAGGAGATGGAGCAGCCCTACCAGATCCCGGCGACCTACGCACGCGGCAAGTACCTGCTGGTGTTCGACCCCTTGGACGGCAGCAGCAACATCGACGTGAACGTCAGCGTGGGCAGCATCTTCTCCATCCTGCGCGCGCCGCAGGAGGTGGTCGATTCGGGTCGCGATGTCACCGAAGCCGATTTCCTGCAGCCCGGCTGCCAGCAGGTGGCCGCCGGTTATGCGGTCTACGGTCCGGTGACGATGCTGGTGCTCAGCGTGGGCAGCGGCGTGGTCGGCTTCACGCTGGACCCCAACCTGGGCGAGTTCAAGCTCACGCACCCCGACATCCGGGTGCCGGAGGACACCCACGAGTTCGCCATCAACTCCAGCAACAGCCGCTTCTGGGAGCCACCCATCAAGCGCTATGTCGATGAATGCCTGGCCGGCAAGACCGGCCCGCGCGGCAAGGACTTCAACACGCGGTGGATTGCCAGCATGGTGGCCGAGGCCCACCGCATCCTGATGCGGGGTGGCGTCTTCATGTACCCGCGCGACACCAAGGATCCGAAGAAGCCTGGCCGCCTGCGCCTGCTCTACGAGGCCAACCCCATCGGATTCATCATGGAACAGGCCGGCGGCCGAGCCAGCACCGGGCGCCAGCCCATGCTCGAGGTCCAGCCCACCGAGCTGCACCAGCGCATCGGCCTGGTGTTCGGATCGCGCCATGAAGTCGAGCGCATCGAGCGCTACCACCGCGATCCGGCCACCGGCGACAGCGCCAATCCGCTGTTCACCGAGCGCAGCCTGTTCAGAGACTGATTCATCGACTCCGCGAAAGCACGCCATGTCCCAACGCCATCCCATCATCGCGATCACCGGTTCATCCGGCGCCGGCACCACTTCGGTGACGCGCACCTTCGAGGCCATCTTCCGCCGCGAGAAGGTCAAGGCCGCCGTCATCGAAGGCGACAGCTTCCACCGCTTCGACCGCAAGGAGATGAAGATCAAGGCCGCCGAGGCCGAAGCCCAGGGCAACCGGCACTTCAGCCACTTCGGCCCCGAGAACAACCTGTTCGTCGAGATCGAGCAGCTCTTCGCCACCTACGCCCAGACCGGTACCGGCAAGCGCCGCAAGTACCTGCATGACCAGGAAGAAGCGGCGCCCTACAAGCAGGAGCCCGGCACCTTCACGCCCTGGGAAGACGTGCCCGAAGGCACCGACTTGCTCTTCTACGAAGGCCTGCATGGCGCGGTCGTGACGCCCGAGGTCAACATCGCCCAGCACCCCGACCTGCTGATCGGCGTGGTACCCGTCATCAACCTGGAGTGGATCCAGAAGCTCTACCGCGACAAGAAGATGCGCGGCTACAGCACCGAAGCGGTGACCGACACCATCCTGCGCCGCATGCCCGACTACGTGAACTACATCTGCCCGCAGTTCGAGCACACGCACGTCAACTTCCAGCGCGTGCCGGTCGTCGACACCAGCAACCCCTTCATCGCGCGCGACATCCCCAGCCCCGACGAGAGCATGGTGGTGATCCGCTTCGCCAAGCCCAAGGGCATCGACTTTCCCTACCTGCTGAACATGATCGACAAGTCCTGGATGAGCCGTGCCAACACCATCGTCGTGCCCGGCGGCAAGATGGAACTGGCGATGCAATTGATCTTCACGCCCTTCATCTGGCGCATGATGGAACGGCGCCAGCGCGCCATCGGAGCGCACTGATGGCCGGCAACAACACCACCCAGGTGCTGCGCGGCAGCGCCGGCGCCACCGACGTGCGCGCCAACGCGCTGCGCGCGCTGGCCATCGACGGCGTGCAGGCCGCCAACAGCGGCCACCCCGGTGCACCGATGGGCATGGCCGAGATGGCCACGGCGCTGTGGGCCGATGGCGTGCTGCGCCACAACCCGCGCAACCCGCACTGGGCTGACCGCGACCGCTTCGTGCTCAGCAACGGCCACGCGTCCATGCTGCTGTACGCGCTGCTCCACCTCAGCGGCTATGCGCTGCCGATGGACGAGCTGAAGAAGTTCCGCCAACTGCACAGCAAGACCCCGGGCCACCCCGAGGTGGACGTGACGCCGGGCGTGGAGACCACCACCGGCCCGCTGGGCCAGGGCCTGGGCAACGCCGTGGGTCTGGCGCTGGCCGAGCAGATGCTGGCGCGTGAATTCAACCGCCCCGGCCACACCCTCGTCGACCACCGCACCTATGTCTTCCTGGGCGACGGCTGCCTGATGGAGGGCATCAGCCACGAGGCCTGTTCGCTGGCCGGCGTCTGGGGCCTGAACAAGCTGGTGGCGCTGTACGACGACAACGGCATCAGCATCGACGGCCCGGTGGAAGGCTGGTTCCGCGACGACACGCCGGTGCGTTTTGCCGCCTATGGCTGGCAGGTCATCGGCCCTATCGACGGACACGACGTCGCAGCCGTGGGCCGGGCGCTGAAGCAGGCCCGGGCCAGTGCCGACAAGCCCACGCTGATCGTCTGCCGCACCACCATCGGCCAGGGTTCACCGGGCCGTGCCGGCACGGCCAAGGCGCATGGCGAGCCGCTGGGCGCCGAGGAGATCGGCAAGACGCGGGCCGCCATCGGC
>DAORNK010000155.1:3030-7753 GCA_035440985.1 Rubrivivax sp.
CCCGCCGTTCGAGATCCCGCCTGAAGTGCGCAGCCTGTGGGAAGCCAGCGAAACCGGCGCCGCGCATGAAGCCGCCTGGACCCAGCGCCTGGCGGCCTACCGTGCGGCCTTCCCGGCCGAAGCCGCCGCCTTCGAACGCCGCATGCGCGGCGACCTGCCGGCCGACTTTGCGGCGCGCCTGCAGGCCGCCATCGCCGGCCTTGGCGACAAGCCCGAGGCGGTGGCTTCGCGCAAGTCGTCGCAGAAGGTGCTGGCCGCGCTGGCCCCGCAACTGCCCGAAATGCTGGGCGGCAGTGCCGACCTGACGGGCAGCAACCTGACGGACTTCCCCGGCTGCGGTGCACGCCACATCAGCTACGGCGTGCGCGAGTTCGGCATGGCCGCCATCATGAACGGCGTGGCGCTGCACGGCGGCTTCATCCCCTACGGCGGCACCTTCCTCACGTTCAGCGACTACGGCCGCCTTGATGAAGCGCCGCGTGATCCACGTCTTCACGCACGACAGCATCGGCCTGGGCGAGGACGGGCCCACGCACCAGAGCGTGGAGCATGTGCCCTCCTTGCGCCTGATCCCGAACCTGGATGTCTGGCGCCCGGCCGACACCGTCGAGACGGCCGTGGCCTGGGGCCACGCGCTGCAGCGCCGCGACGGCCCCGCCGCACTGGCGCTGTCGCGACAGGTGCTGCCGGTGGCCACCACGCCGGCCATGGCCGACGAGATCGCGCGTGGCGCCTACGTGCTGGCCGAAGCGCTGGGCGGCGCAGCCAGGGCGGTGTTGATCGGCACGGGCTCCGAACTGCAACTGGCGCTGAAGGCGCAGACCCAGCTGGCGGCGCAGGGTGTGCCGGTGCGGGTGGTGTCCATGCCCTGCAGCAGTGTCTTCGACCGCCAGGACGCGGCCTACCGCGAAAGAGTGCTGCCGCGGCGCCTGCCCGCCGTGGCGGTGGAGGCCGCCCAGCCCGACTTCTGGCGCAAGTACGTGGGCCGCGAAGGTGCGGTGGTGGGCATCGCCGGCTTCGGCGAATCCGCGCCCGCGGGTGCGCTGTACGCCCACTTCGGCATCACCGCCGAAAGGGTCGTGCAGGCTGTTCTCGGGTGCCTCGCCTGAGGGTTTCGCACTTCTGCCACCATGCGCGGCATGCCGTTCAACGATGGGTGCCGCGCATGATCCGCTTCACGCTGTTGTCCGCCATCGCGGCCTTGGTTGTCAGCCTGCCGGCCGCCGCGCAGACCGGCCCTGCGAGCTGCCCCGCGCTGCTGCAGCACACCGTGCCGCGCCTGCAGGATGACAAGCCCCAGGCCTTGTGCCAGTACGCGGGCAAGGTGCTGCTGGTGGTCAATACCGCCAGCTACTGCGGTTACACGCCGCAGTACCAGGGGCTGGAAGCCCTGCACGCGAGGTACGCTGCGCGCGGGCTGGTGGTGATGGGCTTTCCCAGCAACGATTTCAACCAGGAAGACGCCGACGCCGGCAAGATCGCCGAGCTGTGCTTCAACACCTATGGCGTGAAGTTCCCGATGTTCGCCAGGACGGCCGTCAAGGGCACGCAGGCGCATGGGCTGTTCCAGGCCTTGAGCAAGGCCACGGGCCAGGCGCCGAGCTGGAACTTCAACAAGTACCTGGTGGACCGGCAGGGCAGGGTGCTGGCGCACTACGGCAGCCGCGTGGAGCCCACGGGGCGTGAGCTGACGGCGGCGATCGAGAAGGCGCTCGCCGGCCCCTGACCGGGGGCCGGGGCCGCGCGGCGCCGCTACTTCAGCGACTCGATCAGGTCCACGTATTCCTGCATCGCCTCGTCCTTGCTCTTGCCCTTGACGGCGGCCCAGGCGTCGTACTTGGCGCGGCCCACCATGTCGGTGAAGCCGGGGCGTTTGCCCTGGACATCGCCTTCAGTGGCCTGCTTGTAGAGCGAGTAGATCTTCAGCAGGGTCATGTTGTCCGGCTTCTCGGGCAGGCTCTTGCTGGCGGCAACGGCGGCGTCGAAAGTGGCTTTGAGTTTGGCCATGGCGGGGTCCTGACGGTGGCTGGTGGTCGTGGGTGAAAATGGGCGCTTGACGCGGGCAATGTTACCCAGCATCGTGCCCCGCCCCACCTGAACCGCCGCCCCAGGAGAAACCCGATGTCTGATGCCTCACGCCGCATGTCGCGCGTCGATACGGCCTGGCTGCGCATGGACAACGACGTCAACCTGATGATGATCGTCGGCGTGTGGATGCTCACGCCGGCCGTGTCGCTGCAGGCGCTGCGCGAACGCATCGCCGACAAGCTGCTCAAGTACGAGCGCTTCCGGCAGAAGACCGTGGTCGACGCGATGGGTGCGATGTGGGTCGAGGACGAGCACTTCGACATCACCCGCCACGTCGTGCCCAAGTCCCTGCACGCCCAGCCCGGCGAGAGCGAGCGCCACGCGCTGCAACGCCTGTGCGGCGAACTGGCGATGACGCCGCTGGACCCGCGCCACCCGCTGTGGCAGTTCCACCTGGTGGAGGACTACGAAGGCGGCTGCGCGCTGGTGGCCCGCATCCACCATTGCATCGGCGACGGCATCGCGCTGATCTCGGTCATGATGAGCATCACCGATGGTGGCACGGATCCACCCAGGCGCCGCAGGAAGATCGACAGCGCCGACGACGAAGGCGACTGGCTCAACGACGCGGTGCTCAAGCCCCTGTCGGAACTGACGGCCAGAGCCATCGGCATGTACAGCGGTGGCAAGGCCCGCGCGGCCGACATTCTGGCCAACCCGCAGCAGCCGCTGCTGGGCAGCGTGGACATGGCGCGCACCGGTCTGCAGGTCGTCAACGATGTGGCGGCGCTGGCGCTGATGCCCGACGACTCACCCACGCTGCTCAAGGGCAAGCCCAAGGGCAAGAAGATGGTGGCCTGGAGCGAGCCCATCCCGCTGGACGAGGTCAAGATCGTCGGCAAGGCGCTGGGCTGCACCGTCAACGACGTGCTGCTGTCCTGCGTGGCCGGGGCCATCGGCGAGTACCTGCTGGCCCAGGGGCAGGACCCGGCGGGCAAGGAGATCCGCGCCATGGTGCCTGTCAACCTGCGCCCGCTGGAGAAGGCCTGGCAGCTGGGCAACCGGTTCGGCCTGGCGCCGCTGGTGCTGCCCATCGGCATCGCCAACCCGGTCGAGCGGGTCTACGCCGTGCGCCGCCGCATGGGCGAGCTCAAGGGCAGCTACCAGCCCCTGCTGGCCTTTGCCGTGCTGTCGGTCAGCGGTCTGTTCATCAAGCCGGTGCAGGACGCCATCCTGGGCCTCTTTGCCAAGAAGGCCACCGCGGTGATGACCAATGTGCCTGGCCCGGCGGTGCCGCTGCGCTTCTGCGGCAGCACGCTGCGCCAGAACATGTTCTGGGTGCCCTCCTCGGGCGACATCGGCGTGGGCGTGTCCATCCTCAGCTATGGCGGTGGCGTGCAGTTCGGCCTGATCACCGACGAACAGCTCTGCCCCGAGCCGCAAGCCATCATCGAGCGCTTCGAACCCGAATTCCACAAGCTGCTGTGGCTGGGGCTGATGCTGCCCTGGCCGGGCCAGGACGAAGCCTGAACCGATCGCAAGAAGGAGAATCCGAATGACCGTCAATGTCGACATCGACCTGGGCTATGAATTCACCGTCAAGGCCTCCGTCAAGGACGTCTTCGACCTGCTGTCCGACGTGCCCAGGTCGGTTTCGCACTTTCCGAAGGTGCATGCGTTGACCGACATCGGTGGCGGCGCCTACCGCTGGGAGATGGAAAGGGTCGGCACCGCGCAGGTCAACATCCAGACCATCTACGCCAGCAAGTACGTGTCCGACCGCAAGAAGGGCACCGTGGTCTGGACGCCGGTCAAGGGCGAGGGCAATGCCCTGGTCGGCGGCAGCTGGAAGATCAGCGAGGGTCAGAAAGGCACCGACGTGGTCTTCAAGGTCAAGGGCACGGTGGATGTGGCACTGCCCAGCCTGATGCGCATGATCGTGGTGCCGGTGGTGCGGGGCGAGTTCGAGAATCTCGTCGAGAAGTACATCGACAACCTGATCAGGAAGTTCGGCGGCGAGGTGGAATGAGCCCGTCTGCCGCGCAAGGCTCAGGCGTTCTCGTGCTCCAGGTTGAACGCCGCCACCGCATGCACCAGTTCCTGTGCCTGGCGGTTCAGGCTTTCGGCCGCAGCGGCTGACTCTTCCACCAGCGCGGCGTTCTGCTGCGTCGTGTGATCCAGCTGCGTCACGGCGGCGCCGATCTGGTGCACGCCGCTGTTCTGCTGGCTGCTGGCCGAGTTGATCTCGGACATGATGGCCGAGACACGGCCGATGGCCGTCACCACCTCGTGCATGGTCTCGCCAGCCTTGTCCACCAGGGCCGTGCCGGCCTCCACCTGCTCCACGCTGTCGCCGATCAGGCTCTTGATCTCGCGCGCGGCCTCGGCGCTGCGGTGCGCCAGGCTGCGCACCTCGGCCGCCACCACGGCGAAGCCACGGCCCTGTTCGCCGGCGCGCGCGGCTTCGACGGCTGCGTTCAGCGCCAGGATGTTGGTCTGGAAGGCAATGCCGTCGATGACGCCGATGATGTCGGCAATGCGCTTGGAACTGCTGTCGATGCCTCGCATCGTGGAAATGACCTGGCTCACCACCTCGCCGCCCCTTTCGGCCACGTGGCTGGCGCCACGGGCCAGTTCGTCGGCCTTGTGCGCGTTTTCGGCGTTGTGCTGCACGGCGCCGCCCAGTTCTTCCATC
>DAORNK010000155.1:7794-9425 GCA_035440985.1 Rubrivivax sp.
GAGGCCTGCAGTTCGGTGCGGTGCGACAGGTCGGTGTTGCCCGCGGCGATCTCGCCGCTGCCGGTGGCGATGTTCTCGGCCGCCGCGCGTACCCGCTTGACGACAGTGGCCAGGCTTTCGTTCATGCGGTTGAGCGCCCCCAGCAGCTGGGCCACCTCGTCGCGGCCTTGCACGGCCACGTGGGCACCGAGCTTGCCCGCGGCCACTTCCTCGGCGAAGTGCAGCGCGCGCGCCAGGGGCCGCGTGATGCTGAAGACCAGCCACCAGCCCGCGCCCAGCGCCAGCACGGCGGCGGTCAGGCCGGCCATGGCCGAGCCCCAGCGCGTCTGCGCGATGCGGGCCAGGCTCTCGGCCTCGGTGCTGCGCACCCGCGCCACCTGGCGCTCATCCAGCTTGGCCAGGGCCTGCAGGAAGGGCGCCAGCATCGGGATCATCTCTTCATCCGCCGCGTAGGCCGCCTCGGCCTGCTTGCCCTTTTGTACCAGTTCGGCGATGCGTTGCACGCCGCCTTGGTAGGTGCTGTGGCGCTTGCGGATCTCGGCCACCAGGGATGCGTCGACCTCATCGCCACCGCCCTTTTCCAGCGCCTGCAGGTTGGCCAGGATGCGTGTATCGCGTGCCGCCATTTCCTGGCGCAGCCGGGCCTGCTGATCGGCGCTGGGGGAAACCAGCATCACCATGCTGGCAATGGCGTTGTCCTTGGCCAGCAGGTGCGTCTCCGAGGCCACGGCCTGCTGGCGGGCGCCGCTGCTCATCGCCACCGCATGCTGCGCGATGTTGGCCAGCCCCCACTGCACCACGCCGGCCATCACCAGGATGGTGGCCACCACGCCGCCGAAGGCCAGGCTGACACGCGGACCGATTCGCAGGTCGAGGAATCTCATCTGCCACCTCTGCACGAGTTGGGGCCCGGGCCGGGCCCCGGGGTATGCGGGCTTGGAGCCGGGGCGTGATCAGCCGCCCAGCTCACCCACCATCTGCTGGCACTTGGTGATGCGTTCCTTCTGGATGCCGCCGGCGATCTTGCGCGCTTCGTCGTCCTTGCCAGCCAGGATGGCGGGCACGAGTTCGGTCTCGCGCGTCTTCTTGAAGGCGTTCCAGGCCTGCACCAGTTCGTTGAACTGCGCTTCCTTGCCCGCTGGCGCCTTCAGCTTGGCCAGGTGGGCACTGACCTGGTCGGCCGTGTCCTTGACGACTTTCTGGTGATCGGGCCCGCGCTTGTCCTTGTTGGTCAGCATGGTGACCAGGGATTCGCGTGCGGCACTCAGCTCGGCGCGCAGCGTCGCGAACTCGTTGGCCAGCGCGGCGGGCGAGGCCAGCACGGCGAAAAGGGCCACTGCGAGGGACAGGAACGGCTTCTTCATCGGGGTGCTCCAGCTCAGGCGGTCTCGCTTTGACCCACCGCGGCCTGTGCGCGAGGGGTGATCGGTATATCGGCCTGCCGGGACCAGACTGAAGTTGAGGGTGCCACGTGCCAGCCGCCGGGGTCCGCGCTGCGCCGTGGCCAGGGCCGCACGGCGCGGCCGAGGCGCAAACCGTGGCAAAGTCGGCACTCCACCCGCCCCGGGGCTACCCTCTGTTAAGGGTTGTCGGACATCTGCCCGCGCCGGCGGCAATGCATCGATCTGCGC
>DAORNK010000156.1:0-1665 GCA_035440985.1 Rubrivivax sp.
GCCTGGCCGCGCAACTGGGCGGCATCCCGGCCCTCGCGGCGGTGTTTGCGGTGCTCACCGGCCTGATCGGCGCCGTCACCGCGCAGGCCCTGCTGAGCGCCGTGCGCGTTCGGCATCCGGCCCTGCACGGTTTTGCGCTGGGCACCGTGGCGCATGGCATCGGTGCAGCCCGCGCGCTGCAGGTCCACTCCGAAGCCGGCGCCTATGCAGCGCTGGCGCTGGGCGTGCAGGTGCTGCTGGCGGCCCTTCTGCTGCCGGCGGCTGCCCGACTTTTCTGACCCCACCCGCGACCGCTTCATGCAAACCAACCTGGCTCCCGAATTCAAGGGCACCCGCGAAGGGCAGGAGGCCGAAGCCATCCTGCGCAAGTGCGTGCACTGCGGCTTCTGCACCGCGACCTGCCCCACCTACCAGTTGCTGGGCGACGAGCTGGACAGCCCTCGCGGCCGCATCTACCTGATGAAACAGGTGCTGGAGGGCGCGCCCGTCACGCGCAAGACGCAGCAGCACCTGGATCGTTGCCTGACCTGCCGCAACTGTGAGACCACTTGCCCCAGTGGCGTGCAGTTCGGCCACCTGGTGGACATCGGCCGCCAGATCGTCGACGAACGCGTGGAACGTCCACGCGGCGAGCAGGCAGCGCGCTGGCTGTTGAAGGCCGGATTGACCTCGCCGCTGTTTGCCCCGGCGATGAAGCTGGGGCAGCTGGCGCGCCCGCTGCTGCCGGCCTCGCTCAAGCACAAGGTGCCGGCCGCGGCAGGGGCGCGTGCCAGTCACTGGCCCACGCGCACCCACCCGCGCAAGGTGCTGATGCTGCTGGGTTGCGTGCAGCCGGCGATGATGCCCAACATCAACAGCGCCACCGCGCGCGTGCTGGACGCCGCCGGCATCCAGACCCTGGTGGCCGACGGGGCCGGCTGCTGCGGTGCCATCCGCACGCACCTGGGCGATGTTCCCGGGGGCCTGGCCGACATGCGGCGTAACATCGATGCCTGGTGGCCGCTGGTCGATGGCCTCACCTCGGAAGGCCGCGTCGAGGCCATCGTGATGAACGCATCGGGCTGCGGTGCCAGTGTCAAGGACTACGGCCACGCGCTGGCCCACGATGCCGACTACGCCGAAAAGGCGCGCCGCGTCAGCGGTCTCACGCGCGACATCAGCGAACTGCTGCCCGACCTGGTGCCCGCGCTGCAAGGCAAGCTGCGCGCTGGCACGTCGCGCCGGCTGGCCTTTCACCCGCCCTGCACCTTGCAGCATGCCCAGCAGCTGCGGGGCGGGGTCGAAAAGCAGCTCGGCGCGCTCGGCTTCGAAGTCCGGCTGGCCGGGGCGGAGAGCCACCTGTGCTGCGGCTCGGCAGGCACCTACAGCGTGCTGCAGCCCGAACTGGCCACGCAACTGCGCGACCGCAAACTCTCGCACCTCGCACCGATTCAGGCCGAGGTCATCGTCAGCGCCAACATCGGCTGCATCCAGCACCTGCAGTCCGGCACCTCGACGCCGGTGCGCCATTGGGTCGAGGTGCTCGACGAAGCACTGGCGTAGCGCCCGGATCACCTGCGCAGCGCCATCACCACGCCGGCCACCAGCAGCGCGGCGCCCACCAGCGTCATGACAGGCGGCGCCACGCCACGCCAGGCGAAGGCGTAGGCCAGCGCGGCCAGGGTT
>DAORNK010000156.1:1705-9424 GCA_035440985.1 Rubrivivax sp.
CCACGGCCCCATCGGGTTGCGCCGCAATGGCGCGAGCATCTTGAGCCCCATGGCCAGCATCAGCCCGACGAAACGCAGCGGCAGCGGTCCCAGGGGCATCTCGAAGCCGGCCGCGCCTCCCCGGGCGGACCAGGCCCAGAACAGCCCGAAGCCCACCGCCGCCAGGGGTAGCGTCACCAGGCCCTGGGCCGTGGCCCACGCGCGTGGGCTGCGGTCAGCGTGCGCACGCAGCCACTCGCCGTTGCGGATGGGGTACCAGGTCCAGCAGGCCACGGCCCCCAGGGCGAGCAGCGCACCGCTGGCGTAGCGCCACAGGTCGGCCGGGGCCGTAAGCTGCGCCACCTCGGTCTGGTTGACGCAGGCCAGCCCGCCGGCCATCAACGCCAGCGAGGGCCACAGGCTGCGCCAGGGCAGGCGTGCTTCGGGTGAGCCGCGGCGCAGATTGGTGGTGATGGCAATCACCACCGGCAGCGTGCCGATGATCATCGTCGGCAGCGGGCCCCCGGCGCGCTGGATGGCCGCCGCCAGGCAGCCGTAGTACAGCAGATTGCCCACGGCACTGAGCTTCAGGGCCTCCAGCCAGTCGGCACGTGCCAGCGTGCGCAGGGCGCGGCGGTCCCACCAGGCCAGAGGCAGGGCGATGAGGCCGAAAGCCAGATAGCGGCTCACCGACAACATGACAGGCGGGTAATCGGCCAGCATCGTCGGTGCCACGAACACGAGCCCCCAGATCAGGCCTGCAGCCAGCGCGCAAAGCGTGCCGACGAGCAGCGTTCGTCTATCGGCGGGCATGTGCACCCAGGTGATGCAGGTTCAGGGACAAGGTTGCCGCTGTGGCCACCCGCCATGCCAGAGCCTGCCGAAGACAGGCCCGGCTGGCGGCGCCATGAGGCGAATCCGGACTGCCGCAGACCGTTGCCGGAGGAGCCCCGGCACGGCGCCGTGCGGCCGAGTTATCTGACCGCGAAATCCGACAACTGCTTGCCGCCGGCCAGCGCATCGCGCAGCCATTGCGGGCGCTTGCCGCGGCCGACCCAGGTACCCCCGGTCTCGTTGCGGTACTTGATGACTCCGGCGGGCTTTGCCGCCTTGGCCGCCTTGCGGCCGCGCTTCATGGCCGGACCACCGGCCTTGCTGCTGCGCAAAGCCCTGGCACCAAAGCCCAGATCATCGGCGGTCAGACCATACACCGCGATGGCTTCGCGGATGCGGCCCACCACACCTTCGATTTCCTTGCGGCGGGCCTTTTCGGCTTCCTGCTTGAGGGTTTCGATCTGCTTGACGATCTGTGCGTAGGATTTGCTCATGAAGGCGTTCTTTCGCTGGCGATCCCTGTAAGACCGGAATGTCCGGCGGCCTGGCGTCTAATGAATAACCCAATGCGCCATTCGCGCCGCATTATGAACGAAGTGGCCAGACGTTAGACGAGACCCGTTCCTTCTCAAATGGTCTTGATGCGAAGTGGGTGTCGGCCATTGCTTGGTTGCGGACCATCAGAGGACTGCTTTCGAGCCAATGCAGGGGATCGGCCCGGTAGAACTGCTGCAATTCGAAGTAAAGCGCCGCATGAGCCTGGGCCAATTCGAGCGGGCATTCGAAGAATAATTCGGTGGCCACCGCGAAGAATTCGGCCGGTTCGCTGGCCGCATAGGCACCAAACAGCCCGCAATCGCCACCGGCCAAGCCTTCGCGCAGGCGGCTGAATTCGCTGTTCATCACCCGGGCCCAGCGCGCCCGCCGCTCGCGGCCGGCCAGCCAGGGTGCACCATTGGCCGCGCCGGCCTCCTGGTCGAGTTGGTGTGCAAACTCGTGCAGCACGACGTTCTGGCCATCCTGCGGATCGGCGGCGCCGGTGAGCACGTCGTCCCAGGACAACAGCACCTGGCCTTGCTGCCAGGACTCGCCGGCCAGTGCACGACGCGTGTCGTGTGTGAGCCCGCTGGCGTCGGCGGTCTGGCGTGCGACGACGAAGGCACCGGGGTAGATCAGGATCTGGCGCAGATTGCCGAAGTACCCCGCATGCCGGTTCAGCAGCAGCAACGATGCCTGCACCGCGACCAGCACGCGCATCTCGTCGGTGACGACCAGCCCCGCGCAGCCGATGAAAGGCTTCTCGGCGATCAGCACCTGGGCATGCTTCTTCAGTTGCAACTGCACGTCCGCCGGCAGGCGGGCAAAGGCCGGCATGCGCTGCCGCAGGACTTCGCGCCAGGCGCGCGGGAAGGGCTGGCGGCGTACCCTTGCGCGCCGCAGACCAGCGACGACGGCGGGGCCCCAGAGCCAGCTGGCCACCAGCAGACCCATGGCGGCCAGAAAGGTCACGGTCAGCAGGCCAGCCAGGGCATCCATCGGTTCCATCGGGCCATCTGGGCGCCTGCGGCCCGGCTTTCAAGGGCCGGCCGCGAAAACCCGGCCATGTTTCAGAGGCGGGGTTCCACCCGCACGTCGGTATGCACCGAGCGCGCGATGAAGCAGCTGGCATGCGCCTCGTGGTGCAGGGCCAGCAGCAGGTCACCGTCGGGCGGCGCGTCGCCCAGCCACTGCACGCGGGGCCGCAGGCAGACCTCGGTCATCGCCAGATGCCCCTGGCCGTCGCGCGCCATCCAGCCTTGGGCGTCGTCCTCGTAGCGCTCGACCTTGTAGCCCCGCTGCGCCGCGATCGAGAGGAACCACAGCATGTGGCAGGCCGCCAGCGAAGCCACGAACAGCTCTTCCGGATCCACCGCGCTGGCATCGGACAAGGGCAGCGGCACGACGTGTGGCGACGACGATCCGGCCAGCTCCGCCCCACCGTCGAAGCGCAGGCGGTGCCGACGGCTGTAGCGGTTGTCGGTGAAGACCTCGAGTGGATCGCGCTGCCAGGTGACCTGGGCGGTGTAGCTGGACATGGTGGGTGGCTACCGTGAAGGTGCCGCCATGCTGCCACGGCGCCGGCGGCATGCCATCATCTGCCGATGATCACCTTGCACTATCACCCCGGCAACGCCAGCTTCGCGCCCCACGTCGTGCTGCACGAACTGGGCGTGCCCTTCGAGCTGCAGCGTGTGGACCGTGCTGCCGGCCAGCACAAGACGCCCGCGTACCTGCGGCTGAACCCCAACGGCCAGATCCCGGTGCTGGTGGATGGCGACCTCGTGCTCTACGAGGCAGCCGCCATCTGCCTGCACCTGGTGGACACCCATCCGCAAGCGGGCCTGGCGCCGCCGCTGGGCAGTGCGGAGCGCGCCCACTTCTACAAGTGGCTGGTCTGGATGACCAACACGATGCAGGCCATGCTGATGCACTACTTCTACGGCGATCGGCTGGTGGATCCCGGCCATCTCGAAGCAGTGGCCCAGATCAAGGCGCATGCGCAGGCGCGCGTGGGCGAGTGCCTGCTGCAACTCGACAATCAGCTGGCGCGCCAGGGTGGTCAATGGATGCTGGGCAGCCGCTACAGCGCGCTGGATCCCTATGCCTGGATGCTGTGCCGCTGGACACGCGGCTTCGACCAGCGGCCGGCGCGCGCGTACCCGCACATCGCACCCTTTCTGCAGCGCATGCTGGAACGCCCGGCGATGCAGCGCACCATCGCGTCCGAGCAACTGGTGGCGCCCCTGTTCTGATGTCGCGCGGGGCGCGCGTTACAGCGAACCGCTGATGCGCAGCTTTTCCAGACGCAGCGCCAGCTGCTGCTGCAGTTCGCAAAGCCGCTGGCGCAGTGGTGCGGCTTCGGCGTCGCCGCTGGCTTGCACGAGCCGCTGGCGCAGGGCCTCGATGTCCCGCATCCACTGCACTTCGGGCGGCAGCACACCGGCATCCTTCAGGATCTTGTAGGCCATGCGCAGTTCGGCCGGCGTCTGCTCGTAGCCGTCGCCCAGGTCCAGCGGCTTGCCATAGCTGCGAGCGCTGCGCAGTTCGCCGGACTGTTCGCTCCGGGCCAGCGCGCGACCGATGTGATCCTCCAGCATCACGAGCCGGCGTTCGCGCTTCTCGACTTCGGCGCTCATCGCTTCACGCCCGCACCTGCGTCGGCAGGGCCAGCCTTTCCATCCAGTGCCGCGTCAACGGCGTGATGGGTTTGGCCATGCAGCGTTCGTTGAGCAGCGCGCGGCCCAGATGGCGGCGCCCGCCCCTGGCGGCGGCGGCCAGCAGTGTCTGATCGATCAGATCGCGCTGCGCGTGGCTGCCGCCGAAGCGTGCGGCCGTGCTGCGCACCGGGGCGATCAGGTCGACGGCGCCGTCGGCATCCCCGCGCGCCAGGGCCAGCAGGCCCCGCATCAGCGGCAGACCCACTTCGCGCGCCATCAGGTGGTTGCTGCGGCTGGCGTCGCTGGGGCTCAGCGCGCGCTGGGCGCAGCGTGCCACCCAGGATTCGGCGTGGGCAACATCGCCGGCCGCCAGCAGGGCCAGCACGGCGTGCACATCGTTGAAGGCGTAGTAGCCGGCCACCCCCTCGTCCAGCGGCCAGCCGGCCAGCAGGGCCTGGCAGCGTGTGGCCACGTCCTCGCCCAGCAGGTGCAGCCGCCAGAGCATCGAGGCGGCGTCCACCCGCTGCAGCGTGATCTGCAGGGCCGGGCCACTGAGATGGCTGTCCAGCAGGCGCAGCACACCTTCGAAGTCCAGCGCCTCCAGGCGGAACAGGGCCTTGTGCCACCACAGATGGCCGGCGAATCCATTGCCTTCGGCCCAGACCGGCTGGTGGGAGCGCAGCCAGGCGGCCCCGTCTTCGTACCGGCCTTGCATCTCCATCACATGGGCCACGGCGTGCACGGCCCAGGGCGCACGCGGCTCGGCCGCCAGCGCGCGGCGGCCCGCTTCTTCGGCCTGCGGATACAGGTTGTTCTCTTCCAGCCCGAAAGCATGCAGGGCCAGCACGTGGGGGTACAGCGGGTCCGCAGCGTCCCACTCGGGCAGCGCACGCGCCGGACGCTGGCGCAGGCCGATGGCGTCGCCGCGGTAGAAGTCCCACAAGTGAGCCCATTGCAGCGCCAGGGCGTCGCGCGGGTGGTCCACCAGCAGCTCGTCCCAGACCCGGCAAGCCATCTGCCAACGACCTTCCTGCACCATCTGCACGGCTTCCAGGTGCGCCTTCTCGCGCGGCGTGGCATGGCGCATCAGGGCGCCGGCCTGGGCGAGGTGGGCCTGGGCTTCGTGCAGCAGCGGCGCTTCGGTCAGGCTCAGCAGGAAGCCGGCCTTCATCACGTGCGGCAGCACCCAGCCCGGGTCCTCGGCGATGGCACGGTCCAGGTCGGCCAGCGGTGTGTCGTAGAACGCCATCATGCGCCACAGTGCCCGTTCGGCGGCATCGCGCGCGGCGGCATGCGAAGTGCTGCAGGGGTTGTCGCGCGGGTCGGGATGGGACATGTGCGGAATGTAGCGCGGCGCCGCGTTGGGCTGCCCCGTCCGGTCTACTGCAGATGGCGCGCCAGAAAGGCCTCGACACGGGTCCAGAAGTCGATCCGCGTCTCGGGCCGCTGCCAGCCATGGGCTTCATCGTCGTAGACGATCCACTCCGGCGCCTGCCCCGCCTTGACCAGCGCGTCGCGCATGAGTTCGCCGTGGTCGATGGGCACGCGCCGATCCTTGCGCCCGTAGGCCAGCATGACGGCAGCCTTGATGCGTGCCGCCTGCTTCAGCGGTGACTGGGCTGCCAGCATCGCGGCGTCCTTGACCGGGTCACCGATGAGTTGGGGCAGGCTGTGCTCCTTGCTTTCGCGCTGGATGTCGGACCAGAAGATCGAGAACATCAGGGTTGGATCCGACACGCCCACCCAGGCCACGCCACAACGGTACTGGTCCGGGTCCTTGGCCAGGCCCATCAGGGTGGCATAGCCGCCATAGCTGGCGCCGGCGATGCACACGCGCAGGGGATCGACCCAACCGCTCTTGACCGCGAAGCGCAGCGCATCGGTCACATCGTCCTGCATGGCCTGCCCCCACTGCTTCCAGCCGGCCCGGAAGTGCCGGTCGCCATAACCGGTGCTGCCGCGGAACTCGGGTTCGATCACGACATAGCCTCGGGAAGCCAGAAACTGGGCCTCGGCGGACCACTCCCATTCGCTGCCGCGGACCCAGGGCCCGCCGTGCACCAGGACCACCGCCGGCTGCGGTTTGCCTTCGGTGCCTGCGCCGCGGGTTACCCACAGCGGCAGGTCTTCGCCGTCGCGCGCCTGGATGCGGTGAAAGCCGACGCTGGCCATGCGTGCCGGGTCCACATCCGGGCGCCGGCTGCCCAGGCGTTGCCACCGGTTGGCCGCCGGCTGGTAAAGCAGGTATTCACCGGGACTGCGATCGGCATAGGAGAAGACCACCACGTTGGCCGGATCTTCACAGTCCCCGCATTCCAGCAGATTGACGCGACCGGGCAGCTTGGCATCCACCCGGTCCTGGATCGCTTTCATGCGAGGGTCCAGCCAGAACACCGTGCGTGCATCGGTGAGCACGTTGACCGACTGCAGTGCACCTGACCTGGGGTGCTGGCGCAAGCGGATGCTGCCGGAAAAGCCGGGGGTCGAGGCGATGGGCTCGGCGCCGGGCTTGCCGGTCTGCGGGTCGAACACGCCCAGGGTCGCAAAACCCTGGGCATCGGCCGCCGAAACCAGTAGGCGGTTGCCCTCGTCGACGGCTTCGGGCCAATAGCCCTTGCCCATGCGGTCGAACTGTCCGATCTCGCGCCACCGGCCGGTGTCGGGATCGATCTGGTGCAGCGTTGTCTTGTCGTCCTTGATCGAGATTGCAGCCCGAGGCCGCCCCTTCACATCGAAGACCCAGCGGTCGACGTTGGCGGGGCCATCCTGAACCAGCGTGCGGCGCGCGCGGGTGCCGACATGAACCGCCAGCGGCAGCACGTGCGTGAATTGCCGCGTGTTGTCCAGCCGGTGCTCGCCGACGATGACTTCGCCGGAGCCCCGCGCCCCGATGCGCAGCAGGCTGTGGTTGGCCTCCAGCGGCTGCGCGCCGGTGACGCCGTATTCGGTGTCCCATTCGCGCTTGATCAGAAGGACCAGCCGCTGACCATCCCGCTGCACCGACATCAGGCCCGGCCCATGCGGCCTGCCGTCACGGTTGACCACGTCGTGGGTGCCGAAGACCAGCCAGTCGTCATCGACCCAGCGCGCCTGGCGACGATGCGCGCCGGCTCCTTGTCATTCAGGTCCGAAACCACGAGCCGGGCGCGTTCGCCCTTGGGCTGTACCACCGTGGCCAGCCAGCGTGTGGAGGGTGACAGCGTGGCGGACTGGAGTTCGGCCGGTGCGAAGAAGCTGGCCAGCGGCGGTTGGCCTGCGGCAGCGGTCTGGGCAGCGGCCTGGCATGCCCAGCCCGTCAGCACCATCCACAGTGCGCCGCAGGCGCGGCGGGCGAAAGTCACTCGCATGGGGTCTCCCGTGGTGTGCGGCACGTTCACGCCGGCCAAGGCTATCGCGCCGGCGGGCGCGGCCATGGCCGCAGCACCCCGCGCAGGCTCTCGAAGGCGCGCGCCGCACGCAGCACGCCGAGGTCATCGTGCCGCCGGCCGACGATCTGCAGGCCGATCGGCAGGCCTGCTGCGTTGTGGGCAATCGGCACGCTGACGGCCGGCTGCTCGCTCACGTTGCAGGGCAAGGTGAAGCCGATGTGTTCCATCGCGCGCAGCGGGTCGTTGGTGGGCATGGCCCATTCGGCATCGAAGGCCAGGCAGGGGGCCACCGGCGAGAGCACGAAGTCGAATGGCTGGCAGGCCGCCACGGCCGCGTCGCG
>DAORNK010000157.1:0-9354 GCA_035440985.1 Rubrivivax sp.
CAAGCACCGCTGGCTCGACGAGACCGACGTGGCGCGCGCACTGGACGGGCCGGCGCTCACGCGCCTGGAGCAGCGCGTGGCCCGCAGCGAAACGCGGCACAGCGGCGAAATCCGCCTGTGCATCGAGGCCGGTCTGCCGCTGTCCTACCTGTGGCGCCGCGCTTCGGCTCGCCAGCGCGCCGTGACGATGTTCGGCAAGCTTCGCGTCTGGGACACCGAGCACAACAACGGTGTGCTGATCTACCTGCTGCTGGCCGAGCACGCCATCGAAATCGTCGCCGACCGCGGCCTGGCGCGGCACGTGCCGCAGGCGCAATGGGACGGGCTGCTCGCCGGCATGCAGGCGGCGTTCCGGGCGGGCCGCTTCGAGGAAGGCCTGGCCCAGGCCATCGATGCGGTGCATGCCCTGCTGCTGCAGCACTTCCCGCTGGCTGACGGCCAGGCCAACCCCAACGAGCTTCCGGACCACGCGGATTTGCGCTGAGGCCGTGCCGGGCGGCCAGCTGATTCGCGGCGAGTGGCTACCGGGCCGAGACCGATCGGTCAAATGGGCTTGAGCGACCCCTTGAAACGTTCCTTCAGCGGTTCATGCCCGAGGGGCGCAAAGGCGATGGGCACGTCCGGCACCTCGTAGTCCGGCAAGGCGTCCAGCAGGTGGCGGATCAGCTTCAGGCGGCCGCGTCGCTGGTCGTTGAAGTCGACCAGGGTCCAGGGCGCGCATTCGGTGTGCGTGGCCTTGAGCATGGCCTGGCGGGCCTGGGTGTAGTCGGCATAACGCTCGCGCGCTTCCAGGTCGATGGGGCTCAGCTTCCAGCGCTTGAGCGGATCGGCCAGCCGCTCGGCGAAGCGTTCTTCCTGCAGCGCCTGGTCCACCGTGAGCCAGTACTTGAACAGCAGGATGCCGTCATCGACCAGCATCTTCTCGAACACCGGCGCCTGCTTCAGGAAGGCCGCCGTTTCTGCTTCGCTGCAGTAGCCCATCACCCGCTCGACCCCGGCCCGGTTGTACCAGCTGCGGTCGAAGAGCACGATCTCCCCGGCCGCCGGCAGGTGCGGCACATAGCGCTGGAAGTACCACTGCGTACGTTCGCGGTCGGTGGGCTTGGGCAGCGCCACCGTGCGACATTGGCGCGGGTTGAGCGTGTCGCCGATGGCGGCGATGACACCGCCCTTGCCGGCTGTGTCGCGCCCCTCGATGAGCACCACCAGCCGCTTGCCGGTGTACTGCAACCAGCGGGCGACGCGGTTGAGTTCCAGCTGCAAGGGGGCCAGCTGTTCCCCGTAGGCCGCCTTGCCCAGCCCCGTGCCGGCAGCCCGGCCCGCCCCGGCGCTCTTGCTGTCCTTCTTCTTGCCCATGTGGTGTTCCTCTTTCTGGTTCAACGACGGAGCAGCGCGGTGACGAGGTTAGCGCAGCCCGCCCTGTCCGTCGATGCCAGGATCGTCGGCCCCAAAAGGAGCGGGGCGGGTGCCCAACCGGCCACCCGCCCCGTGCAGGGTTCAGAAAGCCGGTGGCTACTTCTTGCGCAACTTCTGGATCGCCGCCAGCTGGGCGGCCATCGCCGCGAATTCGCCTTGCGCCGCCGCCAGATCGATGTCGCTCTTGGCGTTCTTGACGGCCTCTTCGGCCAGTTTCTTGGCCTCGGTGGCCTTGGCTTCGTCGAGATCGTGACCGCGGATGGCCGTATCGGCCAGCACCGTCACCACGCCAGGCTGGACTTCCAGGATGCCGCCAGCGACGAAGACGAACTCTTCTTCGCCGTTGTCGGCGCGCTCGATGCGCACCGCACCGGGCCTGATGCGCGTGATCAGCGGCGTGTGGCGCGGCAGGATGCCCAGCTCGCCACTCTCACCGGGCAGTGCAACGAACTTGGCTTCGCCGCTGAAGATGTTCTCTTCGGCTGAGACGACGTCGACGTGAATGGTTGCCATGTCAGTTCTCCATCACACCGCAGCCGCGGTGCGTCAGCCAAGCGGCCGCCGCGGAACCGGCTTCGCCGGGCCGCTGGGGGCGCCCCCCTGGGGGGGAGGCGCCGAAGGCGCTCCGGGGGGGGGTCATCAGTTGATCTTCTTGGCCTTTTCCATCGCTTCGTCGATGGTGCCGACCATGTAGAACGCCTGCTCCGGCAGGTGGTCGCACTCGCCGGCCACGATCATCTTGAAGCCGCGGATGGTTTCCTTCAGCGGCACGTACTTGCCGGGGCTGCCGGTGAACACCTCGGCGACGTGGAACGGCTGGCTCAGGAAGCGCTGGATCTTGCGCGCGCGGGCCACGGCCAGCTTGTCTTCAGGGCTCAGTTCGTCCATGCCCAGGATGGCGATGATGTCGCGCAGTTCCTTGTAGCGCTGCAGCGTGGACTGCACGGCGCGCGTGGTGCTGTAGTGCTCTTCGCCGACCACGTTCGGGTCGATCTGGCGGCTGGTGCTGTCCAGCGGGTCCACCGCGGGGTAGATGCCCAGCGAGGCGATGTCGCGTGACAGCACCACGGTCGCGTCCAGGTGGGCGAAGGTGGTGGCGGGCGACGGGTCGGTCAGGTCGTCCGCGGGCACGTACACGGCCTGGATCGAGGTGATCGAGCCGACCTTGGTGGAGGTGATGCGCTCCTGCAGGCGGCCCATTTCCTCGGCCAGCGTCGGCTGGTAGCCCACCGCGGAGGGCATGCGGCCCAGCAGCGCGGACACCTCGGTGCCGGCCAGCGTGTAGCGGTAGATGTTGTCGACGAAGAACAGCACGTCGCGGCCTTCGTCGCGGAAGGATTCGGCGATGGTCAGGCCGGTCAGCGCCACGCGCAGGCGGTTGCCCGGCGGCTCGTTCATCTGGCCGTACACCATGGCCACCTTGGACTCGGACAGGTTCTCCTGCACGACGACCTTGGAGTCCGACATCTCGTGATAGAAGTCGTTGCCCTCGCGGGTGCGCTCGCCCACGCCGGCGAACACCGAAAGGCCGCTGTGCGCCTTGGCGATGTTGTTGATGAGCTCCATCATGTTGACGGTCTTGCCCACGCCGGCGCCGCCGAACAGGCCCACCTTGCCGCCCTTGGCGAACGGGCAGATCAGGTCGATCACCTTGATGCCGGTCTCCAGCAGTTCCTGCGACGGGCTCAGCTCGTCGTAGGCGGGGGCCTTGCGGTGGATGGGAGCGGTCAGCGCCTGGTCGACCGGGCCGCGCTCGTCGATGGGATTGCCCAGCACGTCCATGATGCGGCCCAGCGTCGCCTTGCCCACGGGCACGGTGATCGCGGCGCCGGTGTTGCTGACCATCAGGCCGCGGCGGATGCCGTCCGAAGAACCCAGTGCGATGGTGCGCACGATGCCGTCGCCGAGCTGCTGCTGCACTTCCAGTGTCAGCGCCGTGCCTTCGAGCTTGAGGGCGTCATAGACGCGGGGCATGGCGTCGCGCGGAAACTCCACGTCGACCACCGCGCCGATGCACTGGACGATCTTGCCTTGTGCTTGAGTGCTAGCCATTTTTCGTGTCCTTCAAACTGGATTCGCTGATTTCGGTATTCGGTGTGCGGGTGGCGTTCTCAGCCGCTGATGGCCGCCGCGCCGCCGACGATCTCGGAGAGTTCCTTCGTGATCGCGGCCTGCCGGGTCTTGTTGTAGATGAGCTTGAGCTCACCGATCAGCGTGCCGGCGTTGTCGGTGGCGGCCTTCATGGCGACCATGCGTGCGCTCTGCTCGCTGGCCATGTTCTCGGCCACGGCCTGGTAGACCAGCGCCTCGATGTAGCGTGTCATCAGGTCGTCGATGACGGTGGGCGCATCGGGTTCGTAGATGTAGTCCCAGCTGTACTGCTTCTTTTCCTCGGTGGACTGTTCCAGGCGCGAGGCCGACAAGGGCAGCAGCGACTCGACCACCGGCTCCTGCTTCATCGTGTTGATGAACTTCGTGTAGCACAGGTGCACCGCGTCGAGCTTGCCTTCGACGAAGGCATCGAGCATCACCTTCACCGGGCCGATGAGCTTGTCCAGTTGCGGGGCGTCACCCAGCTGGATCGCGTGGCTCAGCACGTTGGCGCTGATGCGGTTGAGGAAACCCAGCCCCTTGTTGCCGATGGCCACCGCCTGGATCGTGCCGCCGGCCGTCTGCACTTCCTTCATCTTGTTCGTCACGGCACGCAACACGTTGGTGTTGAGGCCGCCGCACAGACCCTTGTCCGTGGTCACGACGATGAAGCCGACGGCCCTGCTGCTGCTGCCCGTGCGCATGTACGGCGACTTGTACTCGGGGTTGCCTTCGGACAGGTGCGCCGTGATGTTGCGGATCTTGTCGGCGTACGGGCGCGCCGCGCGCATGCGTTCCTGCGCCTTGCGCATCTTCGATGCGGCGACCATTTCCATGGCCTTGGTGATCTTCTTGGTGTTCTCCACCGATTTGATCTTGCCGCGTATCTCTTTGCCGACCGCCATGGTCTTTCTCCTGCTGGAAGAGGCGCTTAGAAGGACTTCTTGAACGCCGTGATGGCGTTGCCCAGTTCTTCTTCAGCGGCCTTGTCCATCGCCCGGTCGTTCTCGAGCTTGGCCAGCAGCGCTGCATGGCTGCTGCGCAGGTGCTGGTGCAGGCCATGTTCGAAGGCCAGGACGCGCTTGATGTCCAGGTCGTCCACGTAGCCCTTGTTCACGGCATACAGCGTGGCGGCCATCAGGCTGATGGGCAGCGGGCTGTACTGGGGCTGCTTGAGCAGTTCCGTCACGCGGGCACCGCGGTCGAGCTGCTTGCGCGTGGCCGCGTCCAGGTCGGAGGCGAACTGCGCGAACGCGGCCAGTTCGCGGTACTGCGCCAGGTCGGTCCGGATGCCGCCGGACAGGCTCTTGACGAGCTTGGTCTGCGCCGCACCGCCGACCCGCGACACCGAGATACCGGCGTTGATGGCGGGGCGCACACCGGCGTTGAAGAGGCTGGTTTCCAGGAAGATCTGGCCGTCGGTGATCGAGATCACGTTGGTCGGCACGAAGGCCGAGACGTCGCCGGCCTGCGTTTCGATGATGGGCAGCGCGGTCAGCGAACCGGTCTTGCCCTTGACCTCGCCCTTGGTGAAGGCTTCGACGTAGTCGGCGTTGACGCGGGCGGCACGCTCGAGCAGGCGGCTGTGCAGGTAGAACACGTCGCCGGGGTAGGCTTCGCGGCCCGGCGGGCGGCGCAGCAGCAGCGAAACCTGGCGATAGGCCACGGCCTGCTTGGACAGGTCGTCGTAGATGATCAGCGCATCCTGGCCGCGGTCGCGGAAGTACTCGCCCATCGTGCAGCCCGAGTAGGCGCTGACGTACTGCATGGCGGCCGACTCGGAGGCCGAGGCGGCGACGACGATGGTGTAGTCCATCGCTCCGTGCTGTTCCAGAGCGCGCACGACGTTCTTGATCGACGAAGCCTTCTGGCCGATCGCGACGTACACGCAGGTCATGTTCTGACCCTTCTGGTTGATGATCGTGTCGACGGCCACCGCGGTCTTGCCGGTCTGGCGGTCGCCGATGATCAGTTCGCGCTGGCCGCGGCCGATCGGCACCATCGAGTCGATGGACTTGAGACCGGTCTGCACCGGCTGGTCCACGCTCTTGCGCGCGATCACGCCCGGGGCGACCTTTTCGATCACGTCGGTCATCTTGGCGTTGATCGGGCCCTTGCCGTCGATGGGCTGGCCGAGCGCGTTGACGACGCGGCCGATCAGTTCGGGGCCGACCGGCACCGACAGGATCTGGCCGGTGCACTTGACGGTGTCACCTTCGGAGATGTGTTCGTACTCACCCAGGATCACCGCGCCGACGGAGTCGCGCTCGAGGTTGAGCGCCAGACCGTAGGTCTGCTGGCCGCCGGCGGTGGCCGGGAACTCGAGCATCTCGCCGGCCATCACGTCGGACAGGCCGTGCACACGCACGATGCCGTCGGTGACGGACACGACCGTGCCCTGGTTCTTGATGTTGCTCGTGCTGGCCAGGCCCTCGATGCGGCTCTTGATCAGCTCGGAAATTTCTGCGGGATTGAGGTTCATGGAGTTCTCCGAAAATGGCTTCGGGCGGCAACCGCCACCGCGGTCGTCACGCGGTCAGCGCAACCTTCATCTGTTCGAGACGGGCACGCACCGAGGTGTCCAGCACCTCGTCGCCCACGGCGACACGGATGCCGCCGATCAATTCGGGCACGATTTCGACCCGCGGATTGAGCCTGCGCTTGAAGCGCTGCTGGAGCGTGTCCACCACGTCGGCCAGCGCGGCGCCTTCGATGGGGAAGGCGCTCTGAATGAGTGCGTCCGACACGCCCGTGCTGGCATTGACCAGGGTCTGGAACTGCGCCGCCATCTCGGGCAGCGCCGCCAGGCGACCGTTGTCCAGCACCGTGCGAAGCAGGTTGACCACCTTGGTGTCCAGCTGCAGGCCCTTGCTCAGGGCCACGCCGGCGATCAGGTCGAAGACCTGCACCGACGCCACCTTGGGGTTGTCGGCGTACTGCAGCAGCTGCTCATCGCCAGCCAGCGTGGCCAGCGATGCCATCTGCGCCTTCAGCGCCTGGGCATCGCTGCCGCCCACCGACTTGAACAGGGCTTCCGCGTACGGGCGTGCAATGGTGGCCAGCTCCGCCATTTCAGAGCTCCGCTTTCAGGCGGCCCAGCAGCTCGGCGTGCACGCCGGCGTTGACCTCGCGCCTGAGGATCTGCTCGGCGCCCTTGACGGCCAGGCCGGCGACCTGCTCGCGCAAGGCCTCGCGGGCCTTGACGGACTCCTGCTCGGCTTCGGCGCGCGCGGCGGCGATGATCTTGCTGGCCTCTTCGCTGGCGCGGCCCTTGGCCTCTTCCACCATCTGCTGGGCCAGACGCTCGGCATCGGCCAGGCGCTTGGCGGCGTCGTCGCGGGCAGCGGAAAGCTGGGCTTCCACGCGCTTGTTGGCAGCGGCCAGGTCGGCCTTGGCCTTGTCGGCGGCGCTCAGGCCGTCGGCGATCTTCTTCGCGCGCTCATCCAGGGCGGCGGTGATCGGCGGCCAGATGTATTTCATCGTGAATCCGACCAGGATCAGGAACACGATCATCTGGATGATGAGGGTACCGGTGATGCTCACGTTTTTGCCTCAATCACGGTGGCGGGGATGGATGGCAGGGCGCCCACGAACGGGCGCCCACCCTTCACACGGTCAGCGGATTTACTTGGCGATGCCGGCCAGCTGCGTCAGGAACGGGTTGGCCGTGGCGAACCACAGCGCGACACCGGTACCGATGATGAACGACGCGTCGATCAGGCCGACGAGCAGGAACATCTTGGTCTGCAGTTCGCCCATCAGTTCGGGTTGGCGGGCGGCGGATTCGAGGTACTTGCTGCCCATGATGCCGATGCCCACGCAGGCGCCGAGCGCGCCCAGACCGATGATCAGGCCAGCGGCGAGTGCGACAAAGCTGATGACTTCCATGATGACTCCTAAGAGATTGCGGTTGTGTGAAGGGAAAGGGGGAGGTGATTCGGCGCGGGTTTGACTTCGCCCGCGTCAGTGCGCGTCGTGCGCCTGTCCGATGTAGACCAGCGTCAACATCATGAACACGAAGGCCTGCAGCGTGATGATCAGGATGTGGAAGATGGCCCACACCGTGCCCAGGACGATATGACCCAGCGCCAGCGAGACACCCAGGACGGACATCGACCACGCGCCACCGAGCAGCGCGATGAGCAGGAAGATCAGCTCGCCGGCGTACATGTTGCCGAACAGCCGCATGCCGTGCGAGACGGTCTTGGCCAGGAACTCGACCAGCTGCATGGCCAGGTTCACCACGCCCAGCACGAGCGCGGCGATGGGGTTCTTGCTGGTGCCGAAGGGCGCGGTGACGAGTTCATGCGCCCAGCCACCCATGCCCTTGATCTTGACGTTGTAGACCAGGCAGGTGATCAGCACCCCCACGGAAAGACCCATCGTGATGGACAGGTCGGCCGTCGGCACCACCCGCAGGTAGGCGTGGTGGGGGTCGCCGCCCATGGCGCCGAAGATCTTCTCCCAGATCACCGGCAACAGATCGACGGGCAGCAGGTCCATCGCGTTCATCAGGAAGATCCAGACGAACACCGTCAGGGCCAGCGGCGCGACCAGCTTGCGGCTGGTGGCGTTGTGCACGATGCCTTTGGCCTGCGAATCCACCATCTCGACGAGGATTTCGACCGCCGCCTGGAAGCGGCCCGGCACGCCGGACGTCGCCTTGCGCGCCGCGCGCCACAGCAGGAAGCAGCCCAGTGCCCCGAGCACGATGGAGAAGAACAGCGAATCCAGCGAGAAGACGCTGAAGTCCACCGGGCTGCCGGCGGCCATCTCGTGGTTGCGCAGGTGGGTCAGGTGGTGAACGATGTATTCACCGGCGGTGGGCCCGTGCCCGGCGGCTTGGTCAGCAGCAGAAGCCATCTTCGTGTGTCTCTCTCAGTTCATCCTGACCGCTGGCGGCGCCACAGCAGCACCACCAGGTAGACCTTCATGCACAGCACCAGGCCCAGCAGCAGCGCCGGCCAGACCAGCGGCTGCACCACCCGGCTCGCGATGACCAGCATCACGACGGAAACCAATATCTTGACCGAGGCCCATAACAACACGCTGACAGCACTCGTGGCTGGGGACGCGCTACTAATCGGACTGGTCATCCCGCGTGCCATCAAGGCACCCGGCACCACCACGGTGGCGGCGCCATAGAGCACCGACCACGCCACCTCCTGCCTGCCCGTGGCCCACGCTGCCAGCAGCGCGGTCACCACACCCACGCCCACCTGCACGCCCAGCACCCGCCACGGGGACAGTGGCGGCTCCTTGGCCCGCAGCGCCAGCGCTTCCTCTCGCGTCAGCGGCTTGAACGGGGGTGCCCCTGCCTCAGCTTCTTCATCGTCCCAGCGGTTCATGCGGTCAGCGCGTTCGAGGTGGGGTGCCGAAACGGCCGGCCATCCGATCGCCCTGGCTGAGTGGCCGTGGCTGGGGTGCGACACTGCGGTTGAGGTCAGCAAAGCCTTGGAATTATACGAAGAAACCCGCACCGGGCATGCGGGCCCTCAAAACCGGTACTTGTCGGCGCCCTGAACGCGGGGTGGCGGGCCAGTGGCGCCGGCTTTCGCTGCCATCATTTGCGCCATGCACAGTCCCGTTTCCGCACTGGCCTTGCTGGTGCTGGCCTGTGCGCTGGCGCACGCCAACGCGCAGATCACCGACACCGCCCAGCAGAGGCCAGCACCACCGCACCACCGCGCCGAAGGCTTCCAGAACAACTACATCGAGTTCGAGCGCCCTGGTCTGCTGGACCTGCTGAACTGGCGCTGGCAAAGCGCGCGCCAGGGCCTGCCGCGCGCCCCGGCGCGGCCCGTCCCCACGGCGCGGCCGGACCTGGCCTTCATCCGCAGCAACGCG
>DAORNK010000158.1:0-8952 GCA_035440985.1 Rubrivivax sp.
AAGGGCCGCAACGGCCACGCCGCCGCAGCAGCCGGCGGCCCTTGCGCAGCCGCGGGCCGGCCATGTGCCCGTGACCCCGGAAGACATCTCGGCGGCCGTCAACACACTGTTCATCCAGCACGGCCACATGCCGTTGGCCAGTGACGTGGGGGACTGCCTGTTCACGGCCGTGGACATCGAGCAGACCGAACTGGTCGCGCCGGGCTACTACGCCACGATGGGCTACGGCGTGCCGGCAGGTCTGGGGGTGCAACTGGCCACCGGCCGACGGCCCGTGGTCCTGGTGGGGGACGGGGCCTTCCAGATGACGGGCTGGGAACTCGGCAACGCGCTGCGCCTGGGCTGCGACCCCATCGTACTGGTCCTCAACAACGCGAGCTGGGAGATGCTGCGCACCTTCGAGCCCGGCGCGCGCTTCAATGATCTGAGCCAGTGGGACTTCGCAGCCATGGCGGCCGGCATGGGCGGCGACGGGCAGGTGGTGCGCACGCGCGACGAACTCACGGCCGCCCTGGCGCTGGCCTGGCAGCGTCGCGGACGCTTCCAGCTGCTGGACATCCGGCTGGCGCCGGGGGTGCTCTCGCCCACGCTGATGCGTTTCGTCCAGGCGCTCAAGCGCCTGTCGATGCCAGCCTGAGCCGGCGGCCGGGCCATTTGTTGCGCGCGGACAATGCGGGCCGCGGAAAAGCATGGCCACAATGGCGCGAGCCAGACGGCAGGCCATGCACGACGCGATCCCGGATCAAGTGCCCAGTTCTTCGGTGGAGCCCGCCGAGGTGCTGCTGGATCGTGTCATCCAGCGCTCTCCCGTGGGCATCGCCGCAATCGACCACGAGGGGCATTACCGGGTCGTCAACCCGGCCTATGGCGCCATCTTCGGCTACGGCCCCGATCAGCTGCTGGGGCGCAGTTTCCTGACCGTCCTGCCGGCTGGCGAACAGGATCGTCGGCTGGCGCTGCACCGCCAGTTTCTGGACCTGGGCAGCGACTACAAGGGCGAGTTCGACGTGCTGCGCAGCGACGGGGCCACGCGGCGCATCCTGGCCGAATCCGTACGGCTGCCCGGTGGCGCCGGCCCCGCGTTGCGCCTGGTCTACGTGGTGGACATCACCGAGCGGCGGCAGTTCGAGCTGGCCCTGCAGACGCAGCGGCAGTTCCTGCAATCGGTGCTGGACGGCATGGGCGCCGACATCTGCGTCGTCGATGAAGCGGGCGTGATCGTCGAGGTCAATCGTGCCTGGCGCGAGTTCTGCGCCCGCAACGAGGGCCGCCTCGAACACGCCGGCGTGGGCACGAGCTACCTGGAGGTCTGCGAACGGGCCCTCGGCTCCGGCGAACCGGGTGCCGGGCTGGCCGCACGGTTTGCCGAACTGCTGCGTGAGGTGCTGGCCGGGCGCCGGGCCGGCTTCGAACTGGAGTACCCCTGCCACAGCCCGCAAGAGCAGCGCTGGTACCTGGCCCGCGTCTCGCGCATCGAAGGCAGCCAGCCGCTGCGCGCCGTGATTGCCCACGACGATGTCACTGCCCTGAAGCTGGCGCAGGAGACCCTGCGCCACAGCGAGGCCCTGCTGCTGGACCTGACGGCGTCCATTCCCGGCGCGGTCTTCCGCTTGGCGCTGGCAGCCGATGGCAGCGCCCGCCTGATCCACATCAGCCCGGGTGTATGGGCCTTGTTCGGCATGCCGGCCGCGCAGGCGCTGAAGGACGTGGCGGCGCTGTGGGCGCTCATCCTGCCCGAGGACAGGCCGGCGCACGACGCCTCCTTGCGCCTGGCGCGGGCGCAAGGCACACCCTGGGAACATGCCTACCGCATCCGCGAAGCGACCACTGGCGCCATCAAGTGGATCCTGGTCCAGGCCGCGGCGCCCCGCATGGAAGGCTCCGCGCTGGCCTTCACCGGCGTGCTCAGCGACATCACGCAGCGCATGCAGACCGAATCCGCGCTCAAGGCCAGCGAAGAGACCTACCGCACGCTGTTCGAGACCGTGGCCCAGGGCGTGGTCTACCAGGACACCGCGGGCCGTATCACGTCGGCCAACCCGGCGGCGCAGCGCATCCTCGGGCTGACGCTGGCCCAGCTGCAGGGACGGGATTCGATCGACCCCCGCTGGCAGGCCGTGCGCGAGGACGGCAGCGATTTTCCTGGCACCGAACATCCTTCGATGCAGGCCCTGCGCAGCGGTCTGCCGGTGAAGGACGTGGTGATGGGGGTGGCCGTGCCGGGCCGCGACCTGGCCTGGATCCTCGTCAGCGCGATACCGCTGGTCAAGCAAGGCGTCGTGCAGGGTGTGCATACCAGCTTCGAGGACATCACCCAGCGGGTCGTGCTCAGCCGCGAGCTGCAGCGCCAGGCGCGCACCGACGACCTGACCGGCGTGGCCAACCGGCGCAGCGTGTTGCAGCGCCTGGGCCAGGAGCACGAGCGGATGCAGCGCCACCGCGGGCTGCATGGCTGCGTGCTGGCCCTGGACCTGGACCACTTCAAGGCCGTCAACGACCGCTGGGGACACCCCGCCGGCGACGCCGTGCTGGTGCACGTGGCCCATCTGATGCAGCAGACCGTGCGCGGGCTGGACATCGTGGGGCGCACGGGCGGCGAAGAATTCGTCGTGCTGCTGCCCGACACGCGGCTGGACGAGGCGCGGCATCTGGGCGAGCGCCTGCGCGAACATCTGGCCGGCTCGCCGCTGGCCTGGGGCGGCCAGTCCATCGTGGTCACGGTGAGCCTGGGCCTGAGCGAGTTCAGCCCCGACGACACCAGTGCCGACGCTGCGCTGCTGCGGGCCGACCAGGCGCTGTACGAGGCCAAGGCCGCCGGGCGCAACTGTCTGCGCGTGCGTGCGGGGCGCCAACTGAACCGGCTTTGACACAGATGAAGCGGCGGTGGCCATGCGCGGCCACAATGCCGGTCATTCCGCATCTGCCCAGGGAGAACCGCATGCGTGTCGGCGTACCCAAAGAGATCAAGAACCACGAATACCGGGTCGGGTTGACACCGTCCAGCGTGCGCGAACTCCAGCTCCACGGTCACCAGGTGCTGGTGCAACGCGGCGCCGGCGCCGCGATCGGGCTGACCGACGATCAGTACCGGCAGGCCGGCGCCACGCTGGCAGAGACGGCCCCGGAGGTCTTTGCCTGGGCCGAGATGATCGTCAAGGTCAAGGAACCGCAACCGGCCGAATGCGCGATGCTGCGGCCCGGCCAGATCCTCTACACCTACCTGCACCTGGCGCCCGACCCGGCGCAGACGGCGGCGCTGATCAAGTCCGGGGCCGTCTGCGTGGCCTACGAGACCATCACCGGGCCCGGCGGCGGGCTGCCGCTGCTGGCCCCGATGAGCGAAGTCGCCGGCCGCATGGCCATCCAGGCGGGTGCCGCCCACCTCGAGAAGTCCAAGGGCGGCATGGGCCTGCTGCTGGGTGGCGTGCCCGGCGTGCCGCCGGCCCACGTGCTGATCCTGGGCGCGGGTGTGGTGGGGACCAACGCGCTGCAGATGGCGGTCGGCCTGGGTGCCCGCGTCAGCGTGTTCGACCGCAACGTGGACCGGCTGCGCCACCTCGATCTGGTCTTCGGCAACCGCATCGAAACCGTCTTCTCGACGGCGCAGGCCCTCGAAGAGCATGCGCTGCAGGCCGACCTGGTGATCGGCGGCGTGCTGATCCCCGGTGCCGCCGCCCCCAAGCTGGTGACGCGGGCCATGGTGTCGCGCATGAAACCTGGCGCCGTGGTGGTCGATGTGGCCATCGACCAGGGTGGCTGCTTCGAGACGTCCCGCGCCACCACCCATGCCGATCCGACCTATGTCGTGGACGGCGTCATCCACTACTGCGTGGCCAACATGCCTGGCGCGGTGGCGCGCACCTCGACCTTTGCCCTGAACAACGCCACCATCGCCCATGCGCTGGCGCTGGCCGGCAAGGGTTGGCGGCGCGCCGCCGCCGAGGACCCGCACCTGCGGGCCGGCCTCAATGTGGTGCAAGGCCAGGTCACCTACGAAGCCGTGGCCCAGGACCTGGCGTATGCCTACGTAGACCCGGCCACGCTGCTGGCCTAGGCTCACTCAACATCGGGCGCGCGGGGCCGATAACGGGCTATGTCGAGCCCCGTGCAGTCGGCCTTCAGTCCGCCCCCGCCTTTGGCAGCCCAACCGGCCTCATGAACATCCCCCGGCGCGAGACCACGGTACTGGTGATCGACGATGCCGTCGAGAGCCTGGCCATCCTGAACGAACTGCTGCGTGGCCAGCACCGCGTGCTGGCCGCCAACTCCGGCGAGACCGGGCTGCGCATTGCGGGTGGCCAACCGCGCCCGGACCTGATCCTGCTGGATGTGATGATGCCCGGCATGGATGGCTACACGGTGCTGGCCCGCTTGCGCGAGCAGGCAACCACGCGCGACATCCCCGTGATCTTTCTCACCTCGCTGGGCGGCGCCGACGACGAGGGCCGTGGCCTGGAGATGGGCGCGGCCGACTACATCACCAAGCCCGTCTCGCCGGCGGTGCTGCGGGCGCGGGTCAGCGCGCAGCTGGAAGCCAAGCTGGCGCGCGACTGGCTGCGTGACCAGAACGCCACGCTGGACGCCGAAGCCCGCCGCCGCATGGCCGAGAACGACCTCACGCAGCAGGCCAGCATCCGCGCCCTGGCGCACCTGGCTGAAATGCGCGATCCCGAAACCGGCAACCACCTGCTGCGCACCCAGGGCTACGTTCGCGAACTGGCCCAGCGGCTGCGGCGCCACCCGCGCTTTGCCGCCACGCTGACCGACAGCTACATCGAACTGCTCGGCCGCTCCGCGCCGCTGCACGACATCGGCAAGGTCGGCGTGCCCGACCACATCCTGCTCAAGCCGGGCAGGCTGGACGCCGCCGAGATGGCCATCATGCGCACGCATGCCGAACTGGGCAGCCGGGCCATCGAAATGTCCGAACGCGATCTCGCCATCCGGCTGCCCTTCCTGGCGGTGGCCAAGGAAATCGCTCACTGGCACCACGAGAAGTGGGACGGCAGCGGCTACCCCGATGGCCTGGCCGGTGAAGCCATCCCGGTTTCGGCCCGCCTGATGGCGGTGGCGGACGTCTTCGATGCGTTGATCTCGGCGCGTGTCTACAAGGCGGCGATGAGCTACCCCAAGGCGCGCGAGATCATGGCCGCAGGGCGCGCCCAGCATTTCGACCCCGACGTCGTGGATGCCTTCCTGCAAGGCTTCGATGCCTTCGTCGGCATCGCGCGTCAGCACCTGGACGAGGCCGAAGCCCTGCAGGCTGCCCAGGAGTCGCCAGCCCACCCCGCATGAAACCGCTGGCCGCGCCAAGCAGGCCGCGCCGGCCCTGGGGTTCGCTGCAGGCACGGCTGACGCTGCTGGTGCTGGGCCTGCTGCTGCTGGCGCTGTGGACGCTGGCGGTGCTGGGCTCGCGCCTCTTGCACGCCGACCTCGAGCGTCTGCTCACGGACCAGCAGCAGGCGGCGCTGGCCATCTTCACCGACGAGCTGGATCAGGAGCTCCGCCAGCGCCTGTCGGCCCTGGAAGTCGTCGCGCGCAACATCACACCGGCGCTGCAGCAGTCCCCCGCGGCGCTGCAGGCCTATCTGGAGCAGAGGCTGACTTTCGTGGCCTTGTTCAACGGCGGCCACTTCACCACCGACGACCAGGGTTTGGTCACCGCGTCGTTGCCGCTGTCGGCCCGGCGGCTGGGGACCCGCGTCGAGGGTACTGACCAATGGCGCCAGGCCATGCTCCAGGGGCGCTCCATCGTCGGTGCGCCCAAGGTGGGTGCTGCGTTGGGTGTCCCGGTGGTGGCCCTGGCCACACCCATCCGCGACGCCGACGACCGCGTATCCGGTGCGCTGGTGGGGGTGATCGACCTCAGCAGACCGAACTTCCTCGACCGGGTCACGCGCAGCCGCTACGGCCGCACGGGTGGGCATCTGCTGGTGGCTCCGCAGGAGCGCAGGGTGGTCACGGCCAGCGACAAGAGCTTGGTGCTGAGTGCGCTGGCCCCCGCTGGCGCCGACCCGGTGCTGGACCGCCTGCTCAGCGGCGAAACACGCACCCTGATGCACAAGGACGAGCAGGGACAGGACATGCTGGCGGCGGCCAGCGCCATACCAGCCGCTGGCTGGGTGCTGATCTCGCAACTGCCCACCCGCGAGGCCTTCCAGCCGGTGGACAACCTGCTGCGCAACGGGCGCTGGACGGCCGCCGCCATCTCGCTGCTGGCGGTGCTGGGCAGCGCCTGGCTCATCCGGCGCCAGCTGGCGCCGATGCGCGAGGCGACGGCCGCGCTGGCCTTGCAAGGGTCGGGTGACCAGCCGCCGGCGCCGTTGCCGGTGCGCGGCTCCGACGAACTGGCCGAGCTCATCACCGGCTTCAACCGCCTGGTGGTGACCCTGGGCGAGCGGGAGCAGGCCCTGCGGGACAGCGAGTTTCGCTGGAAGTTCGCCCTCGAAGGCGCCGGCGACGGTCTCTGGGACTGGGACATCCAGGCGGGCCGCAGCTACTACTCCAGGGCCTGGAAGGCCATGCTGGGCTTCGAAGACGCCGAGATCGGCAGCGGCCCGGAAGAATGGGCCGACCGGCTGCACCCGGACGACCGCGGCGCTGCGGCGGCCGCCCTGGAAGAACACCTGCAAGGGCGCACCGAAGTCTATGTCCACGAAGTCCGCATGCGCGCCCGCGACGGCAGCTACCGGTGGATCCTGGGCCGCGGGGTAGTCGTCGCGCGCGGGGAACAGGGCCAGCCCTTGCGGATGCTCGGCACCCATACCGACATCAGCGCCCGCCGGGCGGCGGCCGAGGCGATGCGGCAATCGCACGAACTGCTGATGCGCGTCATCGACAGCGTTCCGGCCCGCGTGTTCTGGAAGGGCACGGACCTGCGCTACCTGGGCTGCAACGCCGCCTTTGCCCACGACGCCGGCGTGCAGAGCCCGACCGACGTGATCGGCAAGCGCGACCAGGAACTCGGCTGGGCGGCCCAGGCCGAGCAGTACAACGCGGACGACCAGGCGGTCATGCGCACCGGCCAAGGCAGGCTGCAATACCTGGAACCGCAAAGCACGCCGGATGGCCGCACGATCTGGCTGCGCACGACCAAGGTGCCGCTGCGGGGCCCGCAGGGCGATGTCATCGGTGTGCTGGGTGTCTATGAAGACTTCACCGAGCGGCGCGCGGTCGAGGAGCAGTTGCGCAAGCTCTCGCTGGCCGTGGAACAGAGCTCCGAAGGTGTCGTCATCACCGACCCCCGGGGCCGCATCGAGTATGTCAACGAGGCCTTCGTGCAGTCCAGCGGCTACAGCCGCGAACAGGCCGTGGGCAACAGCCACCGCGTGCTGCTGTCGGGCCGCACGCCGCACGAAGACTACGTCCAGATGCAGCACACGCTGGCGCGGGGTCAGGTCTGGCAGGGTCAGTTCGTCAACCGCAACCGTGATGGGCGCGAGACCATCACGCAGGCCACCATCACCCCGCTGCGCCAGGCCGACGGCCGTATCAGCCACTATGTCGGCGTGCTCGAGGACATCAGCGAGAAGCAGCGCATCGCCGAAGAACTGCAGCGCCATCGGCACCACCTGGAAGAACTGGTCGCCTTGCGCACGGCCGATCTGCAGGCGGCCAAGAAGCTGGCCGACGACATCTCGCAGTACGCGCGCAGCCTGCTGGAAGCGAGCCTGGACCCGCTGATCATCATCAACGCGCAGGGCCTGATCACCGACGCCAACCTGGCCACCGAGCGCAGCACCGGCCGTGCCCGGGCCGTGCTGATGGGCTGCGATTTCGGCGACCTGTTCACCGAACCCGAACGAGCCCGAGAAGGCGTGCGACTGGCCTTCCTGCAGGGCGCGATCAGCGACTGGCCGCTGGCCATGCGCCACGCCGATGGCAGCGTCACGCAGATGCTGACCAATGCGGGCGTCTACCGCGATGCCAACGGTGCCGTCGCCGGCGTGCTGGCCGCGGCGCGTGACGTGACGGACCGCCAGCGTGTGGCGGCGGAACTGGAAGCCGCGCGCGATGCGGCCGCGGCCGCCAGCCAGGCCAAGAGCACCTTCCTGGCCAACATGAGCCACGAGATCCGGACACCGCTGAATGCCATCATCGGCCTCACGCACCTGATGCGGCGCAGCGGCGCCAGTGCCGAGCAACTGCAGCGGCTGGCCAAGATCGACGGCGCGGGCCGCCACCTGCTGGCCATCATCAACGACATCCTGGACCTGGCCAAGATCGAGGCCGGGCGCATGGAACTGGACAGCACGGACTTTCCGCTCTCGTCGGTGCTGGGCAACGTGCTGTCGCTGGTGCGCGACTCGGCGCGCGAGAAGGGCCTGGCCATCGAGGTCGTGAACCACAACGCGCCGCTGTGGCTGCGCGGCGACCCGATGCGCCTGCGACAGGCCCTGCTGAACTTCGTCGGCAACGCGGTCAAGTTCACCGAACGAGGCCGCATCGACGTGAGCGTCGCGATGATGCGCGAGCGTGCGGGCGAACTGCTGCTGCGTTTCGAAGTCCGCGACACCGGCATCGGCATCCCGGCCGAACAGCAGGGCCTGCTGTTCCGCGATTTCGCCCAGTCCGATGCCACGACCACGCGTGAGTTCGGCGGCACTGGCCTGGGCTTGGCCATCACGCGCCGGCTGGCCCAGCTGATGGGCGGCGAGGTTGGCGTGCACAGCGAGCCCGGCGAGGGCAGCACCTTCTGGTTCACGGCGTGGGTCGAACGCGGCCTGGGCAAGGTGCCCGGTGCGGTGGCTGCGGCGCCGGTTGGCCAGGCCGAGGCGCCGCTGCGCCAGCAGCACCAGGGGGCCCGGCTGCTGCTGGCCGAAGACAACGAGATCAATCGCGAGGTTGCGCTGGAACTGCTGAAGAGCGCCGGGTTGACCGTCGACACCGCCGTGGACGGCCGCCAGGCCGTGGACATGGCCACCCGGCAACGTTATGACCTCGTGCTGATGG
>DAORNK010000158.1:9047-9342 GCA_035440985.1 Rubrivivax sp.
GCCAACGTCTTCGACGAAGACCGGCGTGCCTGCGAGGCCGCAGGCATGAACGACTTCATCGCCAAACCTGTCGAGGCGGCGCTGCTGTACGCGAAGCTGACCCGCTGGCTGCCCGCGCCGCCACCCGGCGACGCACCGGGCACGGCCGTGCCCGCGACAGTGACGGCCCCGTCGCCGGCGTCACCACAGGCCCTGGCGGCCATCGAAAGGCTGCGCGTGGTGCCGGGCATGGACGTCGCCCGCGGCCTGAGCCTGATGCTGGATCGCGCTGAACGCTACCTGGCTGTCCTGGACC
>DAORNK010000159.1:0-9294 GCA_035440985.1 Rubrivivax sp.
GTAGCCGCGCCAGCCCGGGGGCAGCTCCATCTTCATCACGTCCAGCGGCTCGTAGGCCAGCGTGGGCAGCGTGTCGGCCGCATTGGGCCAGGTGGCCAGCGTGCGGCGCAGCCAGCCGGCGTCGTCGCGGCGGGGGTGGTCTTGCCGGTAGTGCGCGCCGCGGCTTTCGGTGCGCACCAGCGCGCCGTAGGCCACCGTGAGCGCCACCTTGATCATCTTCTGCGTGCGGTAGGCGGCCACCAGTTCGGGGTTGGCGCCAGCCGCCTTGTAGGGCACGCCGATGCGGCGGCTGCGCAGCAGCAGGCCTTGCAGCTCGTCCACCGCCTGCGCCAGCTTGTCGCCGTGGCGGAAGATGCCCACCTTGTCGGTCATCAGCGTCTGCATCGCCACGCGCAGCGCGGTGGCGCTTTCGGTGCCGCCGCCGCGCAGCAGGCGGTCAAGCCCGGCCTGCTCGCGCTCCAGCGTCTCGCGCACCAGTCCCAGGGGGATGTTCAGGTCTTCGCGGTCGCAGAAGTCGGCGATGCTCTCGCCGACGATCATGCCGGCCACCACCGTTTCGGCCACCGAGTTGCCACCCAGGCGGTTGAAGCCGTGCATGTCCCAGCAGGCGGCCTCGCCGGCGGCGAACAGGCCTTTCAGCGTGGGGCTGTGGCCGCTGGCGTCGGTGCGCACGCCACCCATGGTGTAGTGCTGGGCCGGGCGCACCGGGATCCAGTCGCGCGCCGGGTCCACACCCAGGAAGTGCTGGCAGATCTCGTACACCTCGCGCAGGTTGTGCTGGATGTGGTGCGCGCCGAGCTGGGTGATGTCCAGCCACAGGTGTTCACCAAAGCGGCTCTTGGCGCCCAGGCCCTTGGCGATGTGTTCTTCCATGCGCCGGCTGACCACGTCGCGCGAGGCGAGCTCCTTTTTCTCGGGCTCGTAGTCGGGCATGAAGCGGTGGCCCTGCGCGTCGCGCAGCAGGCCGCCGTCGCCTCGGCAGCCTTCGGTGACGAGGATGCCCGCCGGGAAGATGCCGGTGGGGTGGAACTGCACCGCCTCCATGTTGCCCAGCGCCACGGCGCCGGTCTCCAGCGCGATGGCGTGGCCGATGCCCTCGCAGATGGTGGCGTTGGTGGTGACGCGGTAGATGCGTCCGGCGCCGCCGGCAGCGATGGCGGTGGCCTTGGCCACGTAGGCCGACAGCTCACCCGTCACCAGGTGGCGCACGATGGCGCCGTAGCAGCGTGCGCCGTCGTGGATCAGCGCGATGGCTTCGGTGCGCTCGTGCACGGCGATGCCGTCGCCGATGGCGTGGTCGCCCACCGCCTGCAGCATGGCGTGCCCGGTGCCGTCGGCCACGTAGCAGGTGCGCCACTTCTTGGTGCCGCCGAAGTCGCGCTGCGCCACGGTGCCGTGGGCCGCGGCCTTTTCGGTGATGGTGACCTTCTGGCCGTTGATGACCACGGTGCGGTCGCCCTGGCGCACGCGGCTCCAGGGCACGCCCCAGGCGGCGAGTTCGCGCACGGCCTTGGGTGCGGTGTTGACGAACATGCGCACCACGTTCTGGTCGGCACCCCAGTCGGAGCCGCGCACGGTGTCTTCGAAGTGCACGTCTTCGTTGTCGCCCTCGCCCTTGATGACGTTGCCCAGCGAGGCCTGCATGCCCCCTTGCGCGGCCTTGGAGTGGCTGCGCTTGGGCGGCACCAGCGACAGCACGATGGCATCGTGGCCACGGCGCTTGGCGGCGATGGCCAGCCGCAAGCCCGCCAGGCCGCCGCCGATCACCAGCACGTCGGTGTAGATCACGTTCATTCTCTGTCCTTGTTCGGTGGTGGCCCTGACGGGCACGTCATTGGCTGCGGTACGGGCCGTGGAGGTAGCCGGGCCACCAGGCGGGCGGCGCCGCCGTGGGCGGATTGGCCAGCCAGGCCGGTGTGTACACGGGGTTCACGAGGTGCTGCTGTTCCTGGCCTATGCGCAGGTAGGCCAGCAGTGTGAACAAGCCCAGCACCAGGAAGAAGGCCGTCAGCAGCCACTTGACCGTGCGCAGCCGCCGGCGCGAGGCGGCGGGGTCGGCGCCTTCGAACCAGCCCCACTTGACGGCCAGGCGATACAGGCCGATGCCGCCGTGCAGTTCCACCGCCAGCAGCAGCACCAGGTACAGCGGCCACCAGCCATGCCAGACCCGCGCGGCCGACTCGTAGGGGCCGATGGCGCCCGGGTGCATGAGCATCTGGTACAGGTGCACCGTGGCCATGAAGAACAGCGCGAAGCCGGTCAGCGCCTGCACCCACCACAGGGTCGTGTCCTCGTGGGCCAGCATCCTGCGGTGCGCGGCAAAGGTCTGCAGTTGCTTCCAGCTGCCCGGCAACTTGCGCATGGCCAGCGCCGCATGCCCGACCAGCAGTGCCAGCACCACGGCCACCACGCCCGAGACGAGGATCGGATGGCTGGTGCCGAAGAAGAAGTAGCCTTCGAACGCCTTGGTCACCATCCACATCACGTCGGGACTGATGAGGATGGAAGACACGAAGAACATGTGGCCCCACATGAACAGGCCCAGCACCAGACCGCTGGCGCTTTGCGCCCAGTCCAGCTTGGCCGGCCAGCGGCTCTTGCGCGGGCGCTCGATCAGGCCGACGCCGGCCACCAGGCCACGCTCGCGAGTCATCTCTTGTGTGCTGGACATCAGGTTTCCTTTTTCGGCTTGGCGGCGCACACCCATTCGCGCCGCGCCTGCAGACCGACTACGCAGCAAGCGTGCCAACCGCGCGACCACGCCACAGGGGAATTTTTCCTTTATTGACAATGACTTACGAGCATGTTCGCGGACGGCCTGGCAGTTCCCGAACGGGTTTCCGGAATCGCGCCCTCCGGTCAGCACGGGATTCCGGAAGACGGTCGTCAGCGGGCGCTGCGCCAGGGGCGCTCCGTAGAATCGCCGCATGCTGCACCCCCAGACGTTTGATGTGATCGTCGTTGGTGGCGGCCATGCCGGCACCGAGGCCGCGCTGGCCGCCGCACGTATGGGCTGCACCACGCTGCTGCTGACGCACAACATCGAGACGCTGGGGCAGATGAGCTGCAACCCCAGCATCGGCGGCATCGGCAAGGGCCATCTGGTGAAGGAGGTGGACGCCCTGGGCGGCGCGATGGCGGCCGCCACCGACGAGGCCGGCATCCAGTTCCGCATCCTCAATGGCAGCAAGGGCCCTGCCGTGCGCGCAACGCGGGCGCAGGCCGACCGCATGCTGTACAAGGCGGCCATCCGCCGGCGGCTGGAGAACCAGCCCAGGCTGTGGCTCTTCCAGCAGGCGGTGGATGACCTGATGCTGGAGGGTGACCGCGTGGTGGGCGCCGTCACCCAGGTGGGTGTGCGCTTCCGGGCACGCGCGGTGGTACTGACGGCCGGCACCTTCCTGGATGGCCGCATCCACGTGGGCCTGCAGAACTACAGCGCAGGCCGGGCGGGCGACCCACCCGCGGTGAGCCTGTCGGCCCGCCTGAAGGAGCTGAAACTGGCGCAGGGCCGGCTGAAGACCGGGACGCCGCCGCGCATCGACGGCCGCAGCATCGATTTCAGCCGGCTGCAGGAACAACCCGGCGACACCGATCCGGTGCCGGTGTTCAGCTTCCTGGGCCAGGCGGCACAGCACCCGCCGCAGGTGCCCTGCTGGATCACCCACACGAACGCCCGTACGCACGAGATCATCCGCAGCGGCTTCGACCGCAGCCCGATGTTCACCGGCGTCATCGGTGGTGTCGGCCCACGTTATTGCCCCAGCATCGAAGACAAGGTCAACCGCTTTGCCGACAAGGACTCGCACCAGATCTTTCTGGAACCCGAAGGCCTGACGACGCACGAGTTCTATCCCAACGGCATCTCCACCTCACTGCCCTTCGATGTGCAGATCGCGGCGGTGCAAAGCATGGCCGGGCTGGAGCGGGCGCACATCCTGCGGCCCGGCTACGCCATCGAGTACGACTACTTCGACCCGCGCGAACTGCAGCCCAGCTTCGAGACCCGTGCCATCCAGGGCCTGTACTTCGCCGGGCAGATCAACGGCACGACGGGCTATGAAGAGGCGGCGGCGCAGGGCCTGTTTGCCGGGCTGAACGCGGCGCTGCAGGTGCAAGGCCGCGCGCCCTGGTTGCCGCGCCGGGATCAGGCCTACCTGGGCGTGCTGGTCGACGACCTGGTGACCAAGGGCGTGACCGAGCCATACCGCATGTTCACCAGCCGGGCCGAGTTCCGGCTGCAGCTGCGTGAAGACAACGCCGACCTGCGACTGACGGAAGCCGGACGCGAACTGGGCCTGGTGGACGACGAGCGCTGGGCGGCCTTCAGCCTCAAGCGCGAGCGCCTGGAGCGCGAACTGCAGCGCCTGCGCAGCACCTGGGTGCGCCCGGCGACGCTGCCGGCGGCCGATGCCGAGCGTTTGCTGGGCAAGGCGCTGGAGCGCGAATACCCGCTGGTGGACCTGTTGCGCCGCCCTGGCGTCGGCTTCGATGCGGTAGCCGAGGTCGCCCGCACAGCCGGACACCCGGGTGCTGTTTCACGTGAAACCCTGCGCGCCGAGTTTGGCGTGGCCGAAGCCGATGCGGTGATCGAGCAGGCGGAGATCCACACCAAGTACGCCGGCTACATCGACAAGCAGAACGATGAGGTCGAACGTGCCACCTCGATGGAAGCCCTGGTCCTGCCCGCCGATCTGGACTACAGCCAGGTCACCGCGCTGTCCTTTGAAGTGCGCCAACGGCTCAGCCGCCATCGGCCCGCCACCCTGGGCCAGGCGTCGCGCATGACGGGCATCACGCCGGCCGCCATCTCGCTGCTGCTGGTGCATCTGAAGAAGCACAAGGGCCGCCACCTGCCCACGCGGGACGAGGCGGCTTGAGCACGCACGATCAAATCGCCGCCGCCTGCCAGCAACTGGGAGTGGAGCCGACCACCTCGCAGTTGACGGCACTTGGCGATTTCCTGGCGTTGCTGCAGCGCTGGAACGCCACCTACAACCTGACCGCGGTGCGGGACCCGCGAGCGATGGCCACGCACCACCTGGCCGATTGCCTGGCCGTGCTGCCGGCCCTGCAGGCACGCTGCCGGCAAGGCCGGGTCCTGGACGTGGGCAGCGGTGGTGGATTGCCCGGCGTGGTGATCGCCATCATGCAGCCGGCCTTGACCGTGACCTGCGTGGATACGGTCGGCAAGAAGGCCGCCTTCATCCGTCAGGTCGCCGGCCAGTTGAAGTTACCCAACCTGCAGGCGGTGCACGCCCGCGTGCAGGACCTGAACCTGCCACCCTTCGACCTGATCACCTCGCGCGCCTTCGCTGCGTTGGCCGACTTCACCCGATGGACGACAGCGCACCTGGCACCAGGGGGTCTCTGGATGGCCATGAAGGGCAAGTTGCCCCAGGAAGAAATGGCGGCGTTGCCGCCCGACATCGAGGTGTTTCACGTGGAACCATTGAACGTACCCGGACTGGATGCCGAACGCTGCCTGGTGTGGATGCGTCGCCGGGGTCTGCCATGAGCCGGCGGTCTCGAAGCCGTTGCGGCCTTTCCACCGGGCTGCTGGCCAGCCTCGTCGCAGCAGCAGCCTTCGCGTCGCCCGAAGCCGGCTCACCGGGAACCGCCCTCACCCCATTGCCTTCACTCAACGTGCCGGCCTACATGGGCACCTGGTATCAGGTGGCGTGGTTCCCCAACCGATTCCAGCAGCAGTGCGTCAGCGACACCACCGCCCAATACCGGCAACTGCCAGGTGGCGAGGGGGTGGAAGTCACCAACCGCTGCCGCCTTGCCGACGGCAAGCTGGACGCAGTCGTCGGTCTGGCGCGGCCGGCCGGATCGGTGATACGAGGCGACCAACTCGAGCCCGCCAGGCTCGAGGTGAGCTTCCTGCCACGCTTGCTGCGCTGGCTGCCCATCTGGGGCGACTATTGGGTGCTGCAGCTGGCCGACGATGGGCGCTTTGCCGTGGTCAGTGAACCCAGCCGCCAGTACCTGTGGGTGCTGGCGCGCACCGCAAGGCTGGCGCCGGCCGACGAAACTGCGATACGCTCCCACCTCGTCCAGCAAGGCTTCGAGCTGAGCCGCTGGCAGGCCCACCCGCACACCACCGCGGCTGACGCACCGCGTTGAGCGGTTGAGAGACCACCTCCATGTTCCTCGGCATCTCCGACTTCGGCGCCTATTGCGCAGCCATCCTGCTGTTCCTGGCCCTGCCCGGCCCGGGAACCTTTGCCTTGCTCACCTCCACCGCCAAAGGCGGCTTTCGAGGCGGCGCGGCGGCCACGGTGGGCGTGATCGCGGGCGACCAGGTGCTGCTTTGGCTGGCGGTGGCCGGTGTGGCCGCACTGCTGGCGGCCAACCCCCTGCTCTTCCAGGCGGTGCAGTACGCCGGCGCCGCCTACCTGGCCTGGATCGGGCTCACGCTGATCTTCGCCAAGCCCGGCACGGCCTCGCCCATTCGCATCGAACCACGCCAGTACGCCCGTCAGGCCTTCCTCATCACCCTGCTCAACCCCAAGGCCATCGTCTTCTACATGGCCTTCTTCCCGCTCTTCATCGACCCGGCCTCGCATCGCGGCGCGGTCACGTTCGCGGCGATGGCGGCCACCATCGCCGTCATCACGGCCGTCTACTGCCTGACCCTGTGCGCCTTTGCCAATGCCATCAGTGCCAGGGTCCGTGCCCACCAACGGCTGGCCCGCGGACTCGAGAAACTGGCCGGCGTCTTCCTCGTCGGCTTCGGCATCAAGCTGGGAACCCAGTGACCATGCGCATCTTCTGCATCGCCAACCAGAAGGGCGGCGTCGGCAAGACGACCACGGCCGTCAATTTGGCGGCCGGCCTGGTCCGGCAGGGCAAGCGCGTGCTGCTGGTGGACCTGGACCCGCAGGGCAACGCCACCATGGGTTCCGGCATCGACAAGCGGGCATTGGACCCCAGCATCTACGATGTGCTGCTGGAAGGCGCCAGCATCGCCGAAACCCGCCGCCAGAGCCCCGCCGGTGGCTACGACCTGCTGGGTGCCAATCGTGAACTGGCCGGCGCCGAAGTGGAACTGGTCAAGCTGGAACGCCGGGAAAAGCGCCTCAAGGCCGCCCTCCAGGTCGTGTCCGCCGAGTACGACTTCGTGCTGGCCGACTGCCCGCCTTCGCTGAGCATGCTCACGCTCAACGGCCTTTGTGCCGCGCACGGGGTGATCGTGCCCATGCAGTGCGAGTACTTTGCTTTGGAAGGCCTATCGGACCTGGTCAACACCATCAAGCAGGTGCACGCCAACCTGAACCCCGAGCTCGAGATCATCGGCCTGCTGCGGGTGATGTTCGACCCGCGCATCACCCTGCAGCAGCAGGTCAGCGAGCAACTCAAGGCGCACTTCGGCGACAAGGTCTTCAACACCGTCATACCGCGCAACGTGCGCCTGGCCGAAGCCCCCAGCTATGGCCAGCCGGGTGTCACGTTCGACCCCGGTTCCAAGGGCGCCCTGGCCTTTGTCGAGTTCGCCAGGGAGATGGCCCTGCGCCTGGGATGAGGCTTGGCCCGCGCGCGCCGAAGGCGCAGGGCACAAGCACACCCGAGAGCCGCCGGTAGGGTCTATCGACCTTGTTATGTGAGCGCCTGCTTTCGATATTCCGCAATAAATACGCCAGACTTGCCTGATTGCAGATGAAAGTCGGCCATGCGCCTGCAAGGCACATCGACACCCGGCTGGGCTTCACGGACGGCCACGCCTGCCACCACCGCGTGGCACCATCATCGCGACGAGCGTGGGTGGCCAACGGCGCTCAGAGCCCCAGGCCTTCGTCCACCCCCAGATGCACGTTCATGGCCTGCACGGCAGCTCCGCTGGCGCCCTTGCCCAGGTTGTCCAGGCGTGCCATCACGATGGCCTGATCCTCGCTGCCGAAGACGAACAGGTCCACGAAGTTGGTGCCGTTGTCGGCCTGGACATCGAAGAAGCCCGTCTCCAGTGTGTCCGGGTCGCGCAGGGGCATCACCCTGACGAAGCGCTCGCCCGCGTAGTGCCGGGCATAGGCCGCGTGCAGGCTCTCAGGCGTGGCGCCCAGCCCGTGCAGATTGAGCGGCACGCTCACCACCAGCCCCTTGTAGAAGTTGCTGACGATGGGCATGAAGATCGGCCGCACGTCCAGGCCCGTGTGCGCCATCATCTCCGGCACGTGCTTGTGCACCAGGCTCAGGCCGTAGGGTCGGGGCGAATTCAAAGCCGAATCGCCACCGGTGGCCAGTTGCTGGTATTGCTCGATCATCTTCTTGCCGCCGCCCGAGTAGCCGGTGATGGACGTTGCCGTGATGGCCTGCGAAGCCGGCACCAGGCCGGCATCGATCAAGGGGCGCAACAGCAGGATGAAGGCCGTGGCGTGGCAGCCCGGGTTCGAAATGCGCTTGCTCGCACGGATCGCCGCGCGCTGGCCACGGGCCAGTTCCGGCAGGCCGTAGACCCACCCGGGTGCCGTGCGGTGGGCCGTGCTGGCGTCGATGACGCAGGTGCGTGGGTTGCTCACCAGCGCGGCGGCCTCGCGCGCCGCCGCGTCGGGCAGGCACAGGAAGGCCACGTCGGCCGCATTGAGCAGGCGTGCTCTCTCGGCATTGTCCTTGCGCAGATGGGCATCGATACGCAGCACCTCCACGTCACGCCGTTGCGCCAGATACTCGTGGATGCGCAGGCCCGTGGTGCCTTCCTGGCCATCAACAAAGACGGTGAATGACATGCCTGCCCCCGCACACAATGCCGCTGCAATGCAGCAAGGATAAGGGAATGCCCCAAACCGTGCCCAAGGGCCTGCGCGTCCTGACCCTGCCCGGCTGGCTGGACAGCGGCCCGACCCATTGGCAAAGCCGCTGGGAAAGCCTGGCCGGCTTCGAAAGGGTCCAGCAGGCCGACTGGGTCTGGCCGCGTCGCGGTGACTGGCTGGCCCGGCTGGAGGAGTGCCTGCTGGCTGACGAGCGGCCTGCTGCTCTCGTCGCCCACAGCCTTGGCTGCCACCTGGTGGTGGCCTGGGCCGCCCATTCCGCGCACAGCGCTCGCGTCCGGGCAGCGCTGCTGGTGGCACCGCCGGACACCGAGCGTGCCGACATGCCGCCCCAGCTGGCGGGCTGGCGGTCGATCGTGCGCCACCGCCTGCCCTTTGCGGCCGAGGTGGTCTACAGCGAGGATGATCCCTTCTGCGCGCCGCCACGCGCCCGCGAGATGGCGGCGGCCTGGGGAGCCAGCGCAACCAGCGTGGGCGCACGTGGGCACGTCAATGCCGACAGCGGCCTCGGCGACTGGCCCGCTGG
>DAORNK010000160.1:0-9277 GCA_035440985.1 Rubrivivax sp.
TCGCGAGACCCTGCTCGGCCCGGGCGAGGTGCGGCAGCTGATCGACTTTGCGGCGGAGATCCCGCGCAAGTTCCCTCAAACCGGCGCCGACGGCAAGCCGGTGGCGGCGGACGTGGAGTTCGCCTTCGTCGACGGCAAGCTGTGGCTGCTGCAGATCCGCCCGTTCAACGAAAGCCGCGCCGCGCGCAGCGCCGAGACGCTGATCGAGATGGACCGGCAGCTGGCCAGCCATCGACCTGAAGGGAGCCTTGCAATGACGAAGTGGATCGCCGCCGGGCTGCTGGCCGCGGCCGCGCTGCAGGCACCGCCGCTGGCCGCCTACCCGCTGGACGGCTACGCCGACACCGGCATCCGCCGGCTAGAAGGCAGCCGCCTGGCCGATGAAGGCCGGATCGCTGACGTCAAGCAGCCGCCCGGCGCACACCTGAAGCGCGCCGAAGTCGACTTGCGGCTGCTGGGCCAGAGCTTCGACCTGCCGCCGGTGGACGCCGCCTTCACGCGCCAGCTGCAAGGCGTGCTCACCGGCAGCATGGACGACTACGGCCTGGCGGTGCTGGACCTGAGCGACCCGGCCAGGCCGCGCTACGCCGAGCACCGCGCCGACAACCGGCAGAACCTGGGCAGCGTCGGCAAGCTGCTGGTGGTGCTGGCGCTGATGCAGGCGCTGGCCGATGCCTATCCGGACGACCTGGCGGCGCGCACACGTGTGCTCAAGAGCACGCTGGTCACGGCCGACGGCTTCTCGCAGGTGGACAGCCACACCGTGCGCATCTACGACGTGGCCACGCGCAAGCTGACGCGGCGCTCGATCCAGGTCGGCGACCGCGCCACGCTGTACGAATGGCTGGACTGGATGCTGTCGCCCAGCTCGAACGGCGCCGCCGGCATGGTGATGCGCGAGGCGATGCTGCTGCGCCACTTCGGCCGCGCCTACCCGCCCGACGAGGAGCAGATCCGCCGCTTCTTCGCCGACACGCCCAAGAAGGATCTGACGGCGCTGTTCGAAAAGATCTTCTTCGAGCCGGTGACCCGCAACGGGCTGTCGCTGGACGCCTGGCGCCAGGGCAGCTTCTTCACCGCCGGCGGCAAGCAGCGCGTGCCCGGCGGCGGCGACAGCCACGGCACCGCGCGCGAGCTGATGCGCTACCTGCTGCGCATGGAACAGGGGCGCCTGGTGGACGAGTTCTCCAGCCGCGAGATCAAGCGGCTGATCTACGTCACCGAGCGGCGCATCCGCTATGCCTCGTCGCCGGCGCTGGCCGAGGCCGCGGTGTACTTCAAGTCGGGTTCGCTGTTCGAGTGCGCGCCGGAGAAAGGCTTCACCTGCAAGCCCTACGCCGGCAATGTCAAGAACTACATGAACTCGGCGACGATCGTCGAGTCGCCGGCACAGGGGCGCAGGCTCTACTACATGAGCACGCTGGTGACCAACATCCTGCGCAAGAATTCGGCCGCCGAGCACCAGGCGCTGGCGACGCGGCTGCACAAGCTGATCAAGGACGAAAGGCCCTGAAGGACCATCGGGAGACCCCAAGGATGACAACCAATTCACGTTCAGACCTCAGCCTGGCCCGCAGCACCCGCGCGTTACCGCAAGCGCGCACTCGGGCGTCTGATGCGATCCGGCTGGCGACGCTGGTCGGGCTTCTCATCGCAGGCGCCAGTGCCGCCCATGCCGCGAGCCCCGCCCGTGCCAAGTTCGGTGCGGCGTGGCAAAGCGTCGACTGCAAGAGCTTCGACGTGCCTGCCGCGGTGGCGGCCCGGGCGGATTGCGGCTACGTCACCGCGCCTGAACAGCACGCGCAGCCCCAGGGGCGCAGCATCCAGCTGGCCGTCGTGCGCATCCGCAGCACCAGCAGGAGCCCGGCCGCCGACCCGCTGTTCGTCGAGCAGGGCGGCCCGGGCGATTCGACCATCGGCGTGATCGTCGACTGGGCCGTGCCCACGCTGCCCGAGCTGCAGGCGGTGCTGAAGAGCCGCGACCTGGTGTTCGTCGAGGAGCGGGGCACGCGCTACTCCAGGCCTTTCCTGACCTGCCCCGAGTACGACGCCAGGAACATCGCCATCGCCAAGGGGGAGATGGCGTACACCGACCCCAGCTGGTTCAAGACCTGCCAGGCGCGCTTCCAGGCGCAGGGCATCAACCTGGGTGCCTTCAACACGCGCGAGAACGCGGCCGACGTCTACTTCGTCGCGCAGACCCTGGGCTACCGGGCCTTCAACTACTACGGCGTGTCCTACGGCACGCTGCTGGGGCAGTACGTCATCGCCCAGGCCGACCAGCACAAGGCCAGGCTGCGCAGCGTGATGATCGACGGCGTGGTGCGGACCGACATCGACTTCAACGCCGCCAGCGGCCACACGGTGAGCTTTGCGCTGCGCAACCTGTTCCACGCCTGCGCCCAGGACCTGCGCTGCAGCCGGGCCTACCCCAACCTGGAGCAGACTTTCCTGGCGCTCGTCGACCAGCTCAACCGGCAGCCGGTGGCGCTGACGCTGACCGCGCCGCAGAGCAAGCAGGCCGTCGCGACCCGGGTCGACGGCAATGCCTTCGTCGCGGCCGTGATGCCCCTGCTGGCCCGTCCCTACTCGGGCAACACCGCCCGCGGCACCTCGATCCCGAAGTTCATCCACGCCGCCAGCCGGGGCGACTTCGCCTGGGTGGCCGACAGCCTGTCATCGGACCTGGAAAGCAGCGACGGCAGCGCCAAGGGCATGTACCACAGCGTGCTGTGCGTGCGGCAGATGTCGCTGCAGGCCACGCCCGACCAGGTGCTGCCGCCGCCGTATCCGCAGCTCGTCGCCTTGGGCGTGCGCGAAGGCGAGGCGGTGAACAACGTCTGCAAGATCCTGCAGGCCGAGCCGAAGCCGCCCTACGCCTACCGGAACACCGACATCCCCACGCTGGTGCTCAACGGCAGCTACGACCCGGTGACGCCGCAGCCCTACGGCGAGGCGGTGGCAAGCCACCTGAAGACGACCCGTGTCTACACCTTCCCGGGGCTGGGCCACGGGTCGTTCTTCCCGCCCCCCGGCATGCCGGCCACCGACTGCGTGATCCGCATCGCCACCGACTTCCTCGCCAGGCCCAGGCAGGCGCCCGACAGCAGCTGCCTCACCCAGGTGAAGCCGCTGTTCGTGGTGGAGTAGACAGCGATGACGACACCTTCAGCTGCAACGCCCAACCTCGCCAGGCGCATCCTGGCTTCGCCGCCGCCGCGCGTGCTGGTGCTCGGTTTCATGCTGCTGGTCATGATGGGCCTCAGCGACGACGTGATGAAGAGTTATGCCGCCGACCCCATCAAGGCGGCCGCCCACGTCATCGCGCTGGCCATCGCGGGCCTGGCCCTCTACATCGCGTATGCACACTTCGTCGAACAGCGTGCCGCGTCCGAGCTCGGCACGCCAGGCATGAGGCGCCAGCTCGGCATCGGGCTGCTGGTGGGCGCCGGCCTGTATGCCGCCTGCGAAGCGATCCTGATGGCGATGGGCATCTACCGCATCACGGGCCTGAACCCCTGGAGCTATCTGCTGCCCGCGGTCGCGATGGCGGTCAGTTCGGGCGTCTTCGAGGAAGTGCTGTTCCGCGGCGTGCTGTTCTTCTCGGTGGAGAAGTGGTTCGGCAGCTGGGCGGCGCTGGTGGTGTCGTCGCTGGTGTTCGGGCTGAGCCACCTGGCCAACCCGCAGGCCACGCTGGAAGGCGCGCTGTTCATCGCCGTCGAAGCCGGTGTTCTGCTTGGGGCGGCCGTCGTGTTGACGCGCAAGCTGTGGCTGGGCATCGGCTTTCACTTCGCATGGAACTTCACGCAGCAGGGTGTCTTTTCGGGCATCGTCTCGGGCAACGATGCGGCACCGGGCTGGATCCGCGCCACCATCAGGGGCCCTGACTACCTGACCGGGGGCCAGTTCGGCGTGGAATCTTCGGTGCTGGCGCTGGTGCTGTGCACGACGACCGGCATCGTGATGCTGGCGATGGCGCACCGGCGCGGGACTATCGTGCCACCGATCTGGAAGCGCAAAGCTTGATCGGTTTCAACCCGGTGGGGTGCAGCCTCAGCGCGGCGCGACCGCCGTCGCGATGGCTGTCGACATCGCACGCGGCGGCACGACCAGGTCGTGCAGCGGCACGGCCAGCCGGCGCAGCCATTCACCGCCATCCGGGCTCTGCGCGATGGCCACCATCACGAAACGACGCCCGTCCGATTCGACCAGCGCGCTGTCGGCATGCGTGTCCTGCCAGGTACCGGACTTGCGCCACAGCACGGCGCCGGGGCGTTCGGCCAGGCCGGCGACGAACTTGTGTGCGATCGCCGGGCGCGACAGCATCTCCAGCATCAGTGCGGTGTAGGGCGGGCTGAAGAGCTGGCCGGTCGCCAGCGCCGTGTACAGCCGCGCGACCTGGTAGGCCGTGGCCGCATGCGACAGCTTGGCCAGCGGGTCGCGCCGGAAGGCCGGCGTGCTGTCGTAGGCCTTGCCCACCCACAGGCCGCCGCCTTCGGCGCGGTCGTAGAAGGCGAAGCGGGGTGCCTGCAGGATCTGCAGCAGCCGCTCGCCGCCGACCCGGTGCAGCACCTGCGTGGCGTCGGTGTTGCTGGAGCGCCGGATCATGTTGGCCATCGCCGCACGGTGTGCGTCGTCCAGCGGCAGCCGGCCGGCCTCGGCCTCGGCCACCGCTGCCAGCAGGATGGCGATCTTCGGCAGGCTGGCGGCGTACATCATGCGGTCGCCGTTGAGCATCGCCAGCCGCGGACGGTTGGGCTCGCTCAGGTCGACCAGGGCCAGCGACAGCCGACCACCCTGCACAGCGGGCTCCAGGCCCAGTCGCTGCGCCACCTGCTCCAGCCCACGCTGCAGCGCGCCGTCCTGCGCCTGGCGCAAGGGCGTGACGGGTTGGGCATGCAGCAATGCGGCAGCGCACAGCGTGGCCAGGGCGGCTGCGGCAGCGCGCAACCGGCGCATCGGGGTCAGCATCGGGTTGGCAACAGGTGTCGTGATCAGGCGCTATTGTCGCCGGGACGCGCTCGTGGCAGCGAGCCCGCGCATGTCCTACATTCGCGCAGGTTCGTGCCGATGCCGCACGCCCGTCCCACCAAACGGTCCAACGAGAGGAACCCGATGCGCGAAAACTGGCGATGGCTGATGGCCCTGCTCACCTATCTCGGCTGGACACTGGTCACGCTGTTCGGCATGCGCTGGGCCAGCGACGGCAGCAAGAAGCCGCTGATCGAGACCGTGAGCCACGGCATCGCCTGGAACCTGGCGATGGCCGTCGGCCTGCTGGCGGTGGTGACGCTGGCGATGCGCTGGCGCGACCTGAAGTTCGTCGCGCCGCGGCCGGCCAGCTCGCTGCGCGTGCTGTGGTTCCCGGCGCTGTACCTGCTGTTCTTCGCGCTGTTGCCCGCGGTGCTGGGCCTGCCGAGCGCCGGCACGCTGCTCTTCATCGCGCTAAACACGTTGCTGGTGGGTCTGTCGGAAGAGTGGATGTTCCGCGGCGTGCTGTTCCAGGGGCTGCGCTCGCGGCTGGCGATGTGGCCGGCGATCCTGCTCACCTCGCTGCTGTTCGGCGCGGTGCATGTGCTCAACGTCATCGGCACCGGCCAGTTGGCCGAGGCGATGGTGCAGTCCGTGGCGGCCTTCATGAGCGGCATGCTGCTGATCGCGCTGCTGGTGCGCACAGGCTCGATCTGGGTGCCGATCGGCTACCACGCGCTGTGGGACTTCGGCACCTTCGTCACCTCGGCCACCAGCCCGAAGACCGGCGCGCCGGTGGACTTCACGCAGGGCTACACCTGGGCGCTGCCGATGCTGCTGGTGCTGCCCAACTTCCTGTACGCACTGTTCCTGCTGCGCAAAGTGCGCAATCACACGCGGCTGTCCACGGACTGACTTCGGCCTCGCACGCGTGGCACAAGGCGAAGGCGATCGGCCCATCCATGGCCATGCCAGCACGAACAAGCCACCCGGTCTTCGATCCAGCAGTGAACCGTCGTGGACGCTGCAAGCCGCACCCGTCCGGAGGTCTGATGCGGGCGCGCCGGCACTGAACAGAATCGCAAGTACCCATCCGCGAGCGCCGATCCACAGATGGCTTCGACGATCACCAAGACCCGCAGGTCCCGAGGGAGCCGCCATCAGGCCATCGACCGCCGCGCACCCGCCGGCGCCCGCGGTCTGGACGTCACGCTGCGCAAGCTCAAGGGCGCGCTCAACCGGCCGCTGGCCCTGCAGAACCGCGAGGGACGCCTGCACGTCGTGCTGGTGGACCGCCGCCAGGCCCCGCGCAACGCGCCGCCTTCGCTGGACCAGATCCGCACCGATCTCCGCACGCGCCTGCTCGTCCAACCGAACGAGCAGGCCGTGCAGGTGCTGCGCCCGCTCGTCATGGTGCATGACGAGCTTCGCCTTCGCGATTGGAACGCCGTAGGCCGGTTGCCGGCGGCCGTGCTGGCCAAGGCGCTGGAGCAAGCGGTGATGCTGCAGTGTGACGACCCTTCTGCGCCCCTGCGCGTGGTGATCGAACGACTGCGGCTGTTCAAGGCCGCGGCCGAGGTCCAAACCGACCGCCAGACGCCCGTTACCCCACCGGTCGACTGACAGCCGGCAGGCGCACCGTCTCAGCTGCTCAGATAGGCCGCAGCGAGCTGTTGCAGGTGCAATCGCGAGGCTTCGTCCAGGTGGGGCATCAGCAGCGCCAGCGCGTGGTAGGCGCCGCGCCCCATCGCGGTGGCGGCGCTTTCGGGTTCCAGTGCATGGCGCGGGTCGCGCACGTATTCGTAGCTCAGCCAGTAGGTCACCACCACCACCATCGCCGTGGCCGTGGGCGCTGCTTCGTGGCCGGTGATGCGCACGACGCCGCCGCGCGCCAGGCCGTCCAGCACCGCGTGCATGGCCTTGCCCTTGTTCTTGAGCACGAACTGGAAGTGCGTTTCCAGCCGCCGGTTCTTGCTGAGCAGGTCGTTCAGGTCGCGGTAGAGGAAGCGATAGCCCCAGATCAGCTCGAACAGCATGTGGAAGAAGAGCCAGGCGTCCTCCACGTTCTCCACGCCGTCGGCCGCGCGCAGGATCTGCGTCAGCGATGCCTCATAGCGCCCGAACAGCGCGTTGATCAGTTCGTCCTTGGCCGGGTAGTGGTAGTACAGGTTGCCCGGGCTGATGTTCATCTCGGCCGAGATCAGCGTGGTGCTGACATTGGGTTCACCGAAGCGGTTGAACAGGTCCAGCGTCACCTCCAGGATGCGCTCGGCGGTGCGACGGGGTTTCTTCGGTGTGCTGGCCATCAGCCATTCTGGCACCGGTGATCGCGCAGCGGGCTGCCTACAATCCCCTGTCCCATGCCCAGCATCGCCATCCACTTCGACAAGGTCAGCAAGGTCTACCAAGGCGCCCGTGGCAGCCTGAAGGCGCTGGATGAGGTCAGCTTCCAGATCGCCCCCGGCGAGTTTTTCGGTCTGCTGGGCCCCAATGGCGCGGGCAAGACCACCTTGATCTCGGTGCTGGCCGGCTTGACGCGAGCCACCGGAGGCCGGGTCACGGTGATGGGTCACGACGTGGTGGCGGACTACGCTGCGGCACGCAAGTCGCTGGGCATCGTGCCGCAGGAACTGGTGTTCGACCCCTTCTTCAGCGTGCGCGAGACGCTGCGCATCCAGAGCGGCTACTTCGGCGTCAAGGGCAACGACGCCTGGATCGACGAGATCCTGGCTGAACTCGGTCTGTCCGACAAGGCCGGCGCCAACATGCGCCAGCTCAGCGGCGGCATGAAGCGGCGCGTGCTGGTGGCCCAGGCCCTGGTGCACCGCCCGCCCGTGATCGTGCTGGACGAGCCCACGGCGGGGGTGGACGTGGAACTGCGCCAGACCCTGTGGCGCTTCATCGCGCGGCTGAACCGCGAAGGTCACACCGTGCTGCTGACCACGCATTACCTGGAAGAGGCCGAGGCGCTGTGCGGGCGCATCGCGATGCTCAAGCAGGGGCGCGTGGTGGCGCTGGACAAGACCAGCCAGCTGCTGGCGGGCAAGGCCAGCACCATGTTGCGTTTCAAGACCGACGGCGCGCTGCCCGCCGAGGTGGCTGCCCGCTCGCGCGTCACCGGCCGCAGCGTGCAGGCCAAGGCGCGTGATGCGGCCGAGGTCGAATCCCTGCTGGCGGCGCTGCGCCAGGCGGGTGTCGCGGTGGAGGATCTGGAGATCGGCCGCGCCGACCTGGAGGACGTGTTCCTGGAAATCATGCAGCAGGGGGGCGAGCCCGGATCAGAGGGCCTCACGCGTCCCGCGGGAGGCACCGCATGAGCCTGGCCGGTGCCGCCACCCTGTTCCGCAAGGAGGTGCTGCGCTTCTGGAAGGTGGCCTTCCAGACCGTGGCCGCGCCGGTGCTGACGGCCATCATGTACCTGCTGATCTTCGGCCACGTGCTGCAGGACCATGTGCAGGCCTTCCCGGGCGTGGGCTACACCAGCTTCCTGGTGCCGGGCCTGGTGATGATGAGCGTGCTGCAGAACGCCTTTGCCAACAGCAGCAGTTCACTGATCCAGAGCAAGATCACGGGCAACCTGGTTTTCCTGCTGGTCAGCCCGCTGTCGCACTGGGCCTGGTTCGTGGCGTATGTGGCTGCTTCGGTGGTGCGCGGCCTGGTGGTGGGCGGCGGCGTGATGCTGGTCACCGTGTGGTTTGCGCCGCTGCGCCTGGCCGAGCCGGGGTGGATCGTCGTCTTTGCCGCGCTGGGCGCGGGCATGCTGGGATCGCTGGGTCTGATCGCCGGGCTGTGGGCAGAGAAGTTCGATCAACTGGCCGCGTTCCAGAACTTCATCATCATGCCGATGACGTTTCTCTCCGGCGTGTTCTATTCGGTGCACAGCCTGCCGCCGGTGTGGCAGGCGGTGAGTCACCTGAACCCGTTCTTCTACATGATCGATGGCTTCCGGCGTGGCTTCTTCGGGGTCAGCGATGTCTCGCCTTGGTTGAGCCTGGCCGTGGTGGGTGGCAGCTTCCTGCTGGTGGCGGGCGTGGCACTGCAACTGCTGCGCAGCGGCTACAAGCTGCGGTCCTGAACTGCCACAATCGCGGCATGTCATCCCCCACCCCCGATCAGGTGCGCGACTTCATCGCTGCCGGCCTGGCGTGCGAGAAGCTGGTAGTCGAAGGTGATGGTCGGCACTTCTTTGCCACCATCGTCTCCACCGCGTTTGAAGGTCTGCCGCGTGTGCGCCGCCACCAGCGCGTCTACGCGGCCCTGGGCGATAGAATGCGCGAGCAGATCCACGCCCTGTCGATGAAGACCC
>DAORNK010000161.1:0-6809 GCA_035440985.1 Rubrivivax sp.
AAGAAGTACGCCGAGACGAAGGACGCCTCGCTCATCTGGGAGGGCCACAAGGCCGGCCGCGACATCGGCTACTGCCACCTCGAGAAGCTGCACAACCTCGAGGCGCTGCCGCCGGACGGATTCATGATCTCGTGCTTCCCGCACAAGATCCGCGGCGCCTCGGCCGGCTGGACGCGCGCGGTGGCCATCTTCGACGACGCGCTGCAAGCCACCGCCGCCTGAGCCTGCACGACAACCCGGAGCCTGCCATGCCCAAGATCGTCATCAGCTGCGCCATCACCGGCGCGGTGCACACGCCTTCGCTGTCGCCCTACCTGCCGGTGACGCCCGAGACCATCGCCGAGCAAAGCGTGGCCGCGGCCCAGGCCGGCGCGGCCATCATCCACCTGCACGGCCGCAACCCGGCCGACGGCCGGCCCAGCGGCGCGGCCGAGGTCTACATGCAGATCCTGCCGCGCATCGCCGAGCGCTGCGACGCGGTGATCAACATCACCACCGGCGGCAGCGTCACGATGAGCATCGAGGACCGGCTGCAGGGCGCGCTGCGCGCCTCGCCGGAGATGGCCTCGCTGAACATGGGCACGATGAACTTCGCCATGTTCCGCCTGGCCGACAAGCCGCGGCAGTGGAAGCACGACTGGGAACAGCCCTACCTGCGCTCGACCGAGGACGGCATCTTCCGCAACACCTTCGGCGACATCCGCAAGATCATCGAGCGCCTGGGCGAAGGCCACGGCACGCGCTTCGAGCTCGAGTGCTACGACATCGGCCACCTCTACAACCTGGCCTATTTCGTCGAGACCGGCCTGATCAAGCCGCCCTTCCTGATCCAATCGGTGTTCGGCGTCATGGGCGGCATCGGTTCCGACCCCGAGAGCGTGCTGCAGATGAAGCAGACGGCCGACCGCCTGTTCGGCCGCGACTACATCTGGAGCCTGTTCGCCGCCGGCCGCGCGCAGCTGCCCATCTGCACCATGGGTGCGGTGATGGGGGCCAATGTGCGCGTCGGCCTGGAGGACAGCCTGTACCTGGAGCGCGGCCGCCTGGCCGAGTCCAACGCCCAGCAGGTGACCAAGATGCGGCGCATCCTGGAGGAACTGGGCCTGGACGTCGCGACGCCCGACGAGGCCCGCGCGATGCTCAAGCTCAAGGGGCGGGCGCAGACGGCGTTCCGGTAGGGGCCACCGCGGCCGGAAGATCGCCTGCGCCCGTGCGGGGCCAACCGGCAGCGGCCCCTGCGCTAAGCTGCCGGCCATGACTCAGCCGGCCATGGCCAGGTCCCGCGGCAAGACGCTGGCCTTCGTGTCCTATGCCCGCAGCGACGGGGAGACCTTCGCTGGCGGTCTGGTGCAGCGTCTGCTGGCGCAGGGCATCTCGTTGTGGCGCGACCATGAAGGCATGGTGGGCGGGCGTGACTTCTGGCAACAGATCACCGAGGCCATTTCCAGCGTCGACGTGCTGGTGCTGGTGATGACCCCGGCCGCCGCCCGGTCGGAGATGGTGCGGCGTGAGTGGCGACATGCGCGCAAGGAGGGTGTGATCGTCTACCCGGTGCTGGGCACCAAGGGCATCGATTTCGCAGCGCTGCCGCACTGGATGCGCTCGGTCCACTTCTACGACCTGGATGCCGAGTGGCCGAAGTTCCTCCATGACCTGCAGTTTCCGGCCAGACCGCTGCGCGTGCCCTTCATGGCCGAGAGCATGCCGGACGACTTCGTGCCGAGGCCGCAGGAAATGGACAGGCTGCTGGGCCATCTGCTGGACCGCGATCGAGAAGAGCCGCTGGCCGTGACGACCGCGTTGCGCGGGGCCGGGGGCTACGGCAAGACCGCATTGGTGCGAGCGCTGTGCCATCAGGAGGCGATCCAGAATGCCTTCGACGACGGCATCCTGTGGGTCACGCTCAGCGAAGCTCCCGGCAGCCTCGTCGGCCGCGTCGAGGACCTGATCTTCCACCTGCTGGGCGAACGACCGGGGTTTGCAGGCCTGGACGCCGCCACTGCCAAGCTCGCCGAACTGCTGGGCGACCGCGACATCCTGTTCGTCATCGACGATGTCTGGGACGCCGCCCATCTGCATCCATTCATGCAGGGCGGCAGCCGTTGCGCCCGCATCATCACCACGCGCAATGCCGATGTGTTGCCGCCACAGGCCCATCGCATCCCGCTGGCCGCCATGCAGGAACGGGAAGCGCTGGCCTTGATCGGGCGCGGCCTGCCTGAGGGACGGCAGGCCGGTCTCTGCGCGCTGGCGGCGCGGCTGGGCGAGTGGCCGCTGCTGCTGACGCTGGCCAACGCGGCACTGGTGGACCGCGTGACCCACAGCGGGCAGACGCTGGACTCGGCGCTGGCGTACTTCAACCTCGCGCTCGACAAGCGTGGACTGACCTTCTTCGACGCCCGCGATGCGTCGGCACGCCATCGCGCGGTGGCCTCGACGCTGGGCATCAGCATCGCGCAATTGACCGCGGATGAGCGGGCCCGCTTCGAGGAACTGGCGGTCTTTCCCGAAGACGAACCCGTGCCGCTGTCGACCGTCGCCAGCTACTGGGGTCGCACGGGCGGACTGGACGAGTTCGACACCGAAGCGCTCTGCGAGCGCCTTTACCGACTCTCACTGGTGCTGGATTTCGACCCGACCGAGCGCTACGTCCGTCTGCACGATGTGGTGCGCCAGTTTCTGCAGGCCTCGCTGGGGCAGCGGCTGGCTGCGCTGCACGCCAGCCTGCTGGATGCGTTGCTGCCGCCCAGCGGTGCATGGGCCGATCTGCCGGCTCCGCCAGCCTATGCCTGGACCTGGCTGTTCCACCACCTCGAAGCCGCAGGCCGCGCGGAGGCGATGCTGGCGACGGCCTGGGACTTGCGCTATCTGGCCGCCAAGACGCGGCACCGCTCGACCTTTGCGGCGGAGGCCGACCTGCTGGCCGCATGCCGCCTGGCGGCGCAAGCCGGGGATGGCTTCAGCCTCATCCGCCTGCGCGCACTGTTGAAGGGCTATGTGCAGTCGGCGCACCTGCTGCCACCTTGCCGCGATGCCACCGAGGTGCTGAGCACGCTGCTTGCGCGGCTGCAGCATCTCACCGTGCTCGAACCCGCCGTCGGCTCGGCCGCGCCGAGCCTGCCGCAGCCGCATCTGGGGGCCAGCGGCCTGCTGCCCGACCTGCCGCATCCTGCACTGCTGCGCACGCTGGCCGACCATCGCGGAGCGGTGCTGGCCTGCGCGATCGGTCCTGACAGCGCCCGAGTCTTCACCGCCGGTCGAGACCGCGTGATCAGGGTCTGGGACGCGCTGAGCGGCCTTGAACAGCAACGCCTGACCGGCCACACGGGCTGGGTCACCGGGCTGGCGGTCAGCACCCAGGGCCATCTGCTCGCCACCTGCTCGACCGACCGCCGACTGCGCCTGTGGGCCCTGCCCGGCGGCGAATCCCTTGCGGTGCTGGCCGGGCACACGGATGGACTGACGGCCTGTGCGCTGTCCCCGGACGGCCGCCTGGTGGTGTCGGCCTCGCTGGACGGTGCGTTGAAGGTCTGGCGCACCGACAACCACCGGCTGGTCCACACGCTGGCGCGGGTGTGGGAAGAAGACGCGGCCGGCCGCATCAAGCCCGCCAACCGACAGGGGCACTGGTCGGCGGTGCAGGCCTGCGACATCAGCCCCGACGGCGCGTTGCTGGCCTCCGCTTCGTCGGACCAGACACTGATCCTGTGGTCACTGGCCGATGGTGTGGCGCTGCATTTGCTGCAAGGGCATCAGGCCGGCGTGGTGGGCTGCCGCTTCAGCCCCGATGGGCGCTGGCTGGCATCGGCCGGCAGCGATCGCACGATCAGGGTCTGGGATGTCAGGACGGGTGAATCCATCCAGGTGCTGCACGGCCATGCCCCTGTCTGCGCGGTGGCCTGGGCCACGCCGGGTCAACGCGTGTGGGCGGCCATGCTCGACGGCAGCCTGGTCGCCTGGGACATCGACAGCGGCCAGCCCAGCCACGAATGGGGTGGCCACACCGGTGCGGTCTCGGCGTGCGAGGTCTCGGCCGATGGGCGCCTGCTGGTGTCGGCCGCGGCCGATGGCAGCGTCCGTCTGTGGGATGCCAGTCACCGGCAAGACCGCCAGGGCGAAGTGGTGCCGCGGCCTTCGGGCGACTGGCTGCAGTGTTGCGCGGTGGACGCCCGTGGCCGTCGGGTGGTCACCGGTTCGGCGCTCGGCACGCTGGCGGTCTGGGACGGCCATAGCGGCCGCCACCAGGGTCTGCTGGCGCAACTGCCGCGAGCCATCCACGCTTGTGCGGTCAGCGCCAGCGGCAACCTGTTCGCTGCCGCCGGCGCCGACCGCAGCGTCCAGGTCTGGGACGGCCCCGGCGGTGCCCCGCTGCACGTCTTTGCTGGTCATCGCCACCGCGTCAATGCCTGTGCCTTCGACCGGGCGACGACGCTGCTGGCCAGCGTTTCCAGCGACGGCAGCCTGCGCCTGTGGGATGTGCGAACCCGGTCGCGCAAGCTCGCGCTGAGGGCGCACCAGCACGAGGTCAACGCCTGCGCCATCAGCAGCGATGGCCAACGCGTGGCCACGGGCAGCGAAGACGGCACGGTGGTCTTGTGGGCGCTGGACGACGACGATTCGCTCTGGGAGCGCTGGCTCGAAGGCGACGCGCTGCTGCCCCAGGCCCAGGTGCAAAGCCGGCTGCGGCCGCTGGCGGCGCAGACCAGCCGCAGCGCCGTCAACAGCCTGGCCTTTGCCAGCGACGACGCCTGGTTGGCGGCCGCATGCAGCGACCACAGCGTCGCGCTTTTCTCTCCCGCCGACGGCCGCCGGTTGCGCGGTCTGGCCGGGCATCAGGGCCCGGTGACGGGCTGTGCGGCACACCCTGGCGGCCCCTGGCTGGCCTCGACCGCGGCCGATGGCGAACTGCGCATCTGGGACGCGGCCGCTGGCCGGTGCCAATCGACGGTCCGCGTCGATGGCGCCCTGCTGTCCTGCGCCTGGGTCGATGAAGGTCGAGGCGTCGTGGCCGTGGGCGCGAACGGGCTCTATCGCTTCGACTGGACGGTTGGTGCTGCGCGGCCTTGACGGCCACGGACGCTTTGGTCCGGCACCGGCTGCGCGCCGGGAGTCCACCGAGTTGGCCGCAAGCGACCCCGCAGCGCTCAACGGCCGTGCTTGCGCAAACGGGCCATGTCCACGTGCTGAAGCACCTGCAACTGGGCAAGCGCCTTCAGCAGATCCAGCCGCGCCGCGTCGCGCTCGCTTTCGACCAGGCTGGCCCTGAGCAGTTCTTCGGCCTTGGCCTTGGCCGTCAGCGCGGCCTCCTGATCGATCTCGGCCGAGCGCAGCATGCGGTCGGCCAGCACGGTCACGGCGGAGTCCTTGACCTCCAGGTATCCGCCGGAGACGTAGTAGAAAAGGTTCTCGCTGTCGACCGTTTCGAGCCTGATTTCACCCGGCAGCAGCTTGGTGAGGAAGGGTGCGTGGCGCGGCAGGATGCAGACCTGTCCCAGGGCTGCGGGCGCCACCAGGCTGAAGCAGCGCCCGGCATAGACCTCCTGGCCCACATCGGCGATCTTCACCTCCAGATGGAGTCGTGATTCGGGATTCATGCCTTGGGGGGAAAGGCCTCGAGCGCGAAACCCGCTTCCCGGATGGCCAGCATGACGATGCCCACGGCGCCTTCGATGGATATGCGGTCGGTATTGATGACCAGATCGAAATTGGGTGCATGGTCCAGCGAACATTGTTCGACGCTGGCGCCGTAGAGTTCGATCACCGATTCGTGTCGCTTCTTGTTGATTTCGGCCACCTTCCGTTCCGCCTCCGACACCGGGATATGGCACGCGCTGGCGATGCGCTGGGCGCAGATCGGCCTGGAACCCACGACCCGGATGCGCAAGGCCCTGCGCGCACCCAGGATCAGGTGCGCGCCGCGGCCGATGATGATGCCATCCGTGCGCGCGATATCCGCCACCACCTCGGCCAGGTGCCGCCGGTAGTCCTGCAAGGTACCGGACTTGCCGCTGACCAGGTTGTGCAGAAACGAGGTCAGCGCGGCGCTGGTCTGTTCGTCGTGGCCCCTGAAGTAGAACTGGTCGGTCTTGGCCCGTTGGGCGACCCGGTTCAGGATCTCCTGGTCGTAGACCGCGATCCCCAGGCACTCGGAGAGCCGCTCGGCGATCTGTTCGCCCAGGGCCCCATGGTCACGCGACAGCGTGATGACCAGGGGTACCCTGGCTTTGGCGCGGCCCGCCTGGTCTGGCGGCTGCGGGTGGGCCCCGAAGTCCTTGGTGAGCAAGGTCTGCAGGAAGACCAGGGGATCCGGAGTGGGCATGGCAGGGACTCCCGCGCAGCGTGGCTCGAACGCCGGCCGCCGAAAGCTCGGTTGACCGAGGGCGGGCGGCACCTCGCTCGATTCTGCGCCGCTTTGATGCAATTGGGCGGCTTGCCGCTGCGCATCCCAGGCCCGGTGCCTTGCAGGCACACTGTCGATCGGAACCCCGCCGCGACCAGTCCACCATGACCGATAGCCCTGCCCACCCCGCCGTCACCGGCATGCTGCCGCCCGACGATGCCCTGCGCGCCGAGCTGCACAACGAGGTCCACGCCCGGCCGCCGGCACGCATCCGCCTGCCGGCCCTGCTGGTCTACGTGGCCGTGCTCAACGAAGGCGTCACGCGCGAAGCCGAGTGGGCCCACCTCAGGCGCCTGCCCGGCCAGGCCGGGCTGCCCCTGGCCGACCTGCGGGCCAACTTCCTGCGCCTGCGGCTGGCCGGCCACAGCCTGAAGTGGGAACGCCACAGCGAGTTCACGCGCTACACCAT
>DAORNK010000161.1:6826-9232 GCA_035440985.1 Rubrivivax sp.
ATGGTCCCCCGGTGGCCTGTCCGACGCCGACGAAGCCGCTTTGCTGGCTTCGCTGGCCGTCGAAGGTGACTGGCTGCGCAGCATTCCCGGCCGCACCGTGGCCGCCGTCAACCTGGCCGTGGTGGGCCAGGACTTCGCCGAGGCGCAGGACGCGCTGGCCTTCGGGCGCCGCTGGTTCGGCGATCGCCCGGTGGCGGCCTCGCAGGTCGGGCGCAGCGGCAGCGCCGTGGCCATCACCGACTTTCACCTGCTCGCCAGCGGCTTCGAACGCATGCTGGTCATCGCGCCACCCGGCACCAGCCCGACGCGCGTCGGCCGCATCAGCCAGCGCCTGCTCGAGATCGAAACCTACCGCCTGATGGCCTTGCGTGGTTTGCCGCTGGCCAAGGCCCTGGCGCCGGCCCTGCACGAGGCCGAGGCGACGCTGACGCAGGTCACCGCGCAGCTCGAAGACGTGCAGGCCTCCGACCAGGCCCTGCTGGACAAGCTGACGGCCCTGGCGGCACGCGTCGAGCGCGCCACCGCCGAGAACGGCTACCGCTTTTCGGCCACCCAGGCCTACGACGCCCTCGTGGGCCAGCGCATCGCCGAACTGCGTGAAACCGCGATCCCGGGCACACAGACGATTGGCGAGTTCATGCAGCGCCGCCTGTCGCCGGCCATCGCGACGGTGGCGGCCACCTCGCAGCGGCTGGCGGCGCTGTCGCAGCGTGTCGAGCGCGCAGGGGCGCTGCTGCGCACCCGCGTCGACATCGCGCACGAAGCACAGAACCAGGCCCTGCTGGCCAAGCTCACGCGGGGGCAGGAACTGCAGCTGCGCCTGCAGACCACGGTGGAAGGCCTGTCGATCGCGGCCATCTCCTACTACGTGGTCAGCCTGCTGCTGTACGGCGCCAAGGCGGCCAAGGCCGCGGGGCTGCCCCTGAATCCGGAGATCGCTGCGGGTGTGCTGATTCCGCCGGTGGTCTGGGCGGTGTGGCAGGCCACGCGACGCATCCACCGCGCGCTGCACGCACCGGCCTGATCAGCCCGCGCCCGCTGCCACCCACGACGCGGGCTCGCGCAGCGCCGCCTCGAAGGCCTGCACGAACTGCCCCAGGTGCAGCCCGTCCATCAGCGCGTGGTGCACCTCCACCGACATCGGCATCCACAGCCGCGCGCCGTCGGCTTCGAAGCGGCCGAAGGCGAACTTGGGGATGGCGTCTTCGCGGCCCCAGTTGCGGGCGTGCGAAAAGCTCGTGAAGTGGATCCAGGGCAGCGTCGTGAGGTGCACCACCCCCGTGCTCTCGTCCTGCGGCTCGAAGGGGATCTGCCGCGTGCGCACCGCTTCGATGGCCGCCCGCGCCCCTTGCGCGAAGCCGGCCAGGTCGTGCGCATGGCGCAACAGCGCAAAGCCCAGGCTCTGGTCTTCGCGCAGTACCGTCGTGCTGGCGTGCACGACCTCGTGGATGCGCACGCGGCCCTGCTCGATGCGGTAGCGCATCGGCTCGACGCGGCAGGCACAACGCAGCACCAGGTGGTGGCAGGCCAGCATCACGCTGCAGGGGCGGCCGGCATCGATCAGCGCCTGCCGCAGTGGCGCCACGTCCACCCGCGTGCAGATGTTGAAGTAGGGCTTGTCGTAGTGGCGGAAGTACTCGAACGACTCGCGCCGCGGCCAGCTGGCCAGGTCCAGGTAACGGGGTTCGGGTTGCACGATCGGGGTCCCAGCAGCCGGGTTGGATCGGCCGCGTGCCGCGGATTGTCTCGCGCCGCCGCACGGGCCGCAGATGCCCTACAGTGCGCGGCACCCCCTTGAGCAGCATGCCGCGCGCCCCTAGCCCCGAGCCCGACTGGGTGGCCCCACCCGAAGCGATCGCGCACGCGGTGGCCCAGGTCGAGAACAGCGCCGGGTTCCGGCGCTCGCCACGGCACCGCCACCTGCTGCGCCACCTGGTGACGCAGGCGCTGGAAGGGGCCACCTCGGCGCTCAAGGAAAGCGTGATCGCGGTGGAGGTCTTCGGGCGGCCCGCGACCGAGTTCGACCCCCGGCGTGACAGCATCGTGCGCGTCGAAACCCGGCGGCTGCGCAGCCGGCTGACGGCCTACTACGGCGGCGAAGGCCAGGCAGCGGTGCTGCGCATCGAACTGCCGGTGGGCAGTTACGTGCCGCAGTTCGTCCGCCGCTTCGGCGGGCGCGCCGATGCACGCGCCACGCGCCGTGCGCGCGACCTGGTCGAACGGGGTGAACACTTCCTGCGGCAGGCCACGTCCAGGCCGATGCTGGAGGCGGCCATCGAACGCTTCGACGCTGCGCAGCGTGAATCGCCGCGCTACGCGCCGGCCTGCGTGGGCCTGGCCCGGGCCTGGTTCAACATGGCCAGCGGCTGGTACTGCGACGCACGCCTGGCCGCCGACCATGCGCAG
>DAORNK010000162.1:0-9226 GCA_035440985.1 Rubrivivax sp.
GAAGCGGTCGCGCAGCGGGTTGGTCAGCATGCCGGCACGGGTCGTCGCACCGACCAGCGTGAAGGGCTGCAGATCCAGCTTGATGCTGCGCGCCGCCGGACCCTCGCCGATCATGATGTCGATCTGGTAGTCCTCCAGCGCCGGGTAGAGGATCTCCTCGACCACCGGCGACAGGCGGTGGATCTCGTCGATGAAGAGCACGTCGTTCTTCTCGAGATTGGTCAGGATGGCGGCCAGGTCCTTGGGCTTTTCCAGCACCGGGCCACTGGTCTGGCGCAGGTTGACGCCCAGCTCGTGCGCCACGATGTGCGCCAGCGTGGTCTTGCCCAGGCCGGGCGGGCCGAACAGCAGCACATGGTCCAGCGCCTCGGCGCGGCCGCGTGCCGCATGGATGAAGATCTCCAGCTGTTCGCGGGCCTTGGCCTGGCCTACGTATTCAGCCAGGCCCCTGGGGCGCAAGGCGCGCTCGATGGCCTCTTCGTTGGGCGATGCGGGCGCGGCGCTGACCACACGCCGTGCGGGTTCGAAGTCATCGGTCTGGATCGCCATGCGACCGATTATGGCCATGCGACCCTGGGCACGAGTCGGGAAGGGCGGCCACTGGCCGATGGCTGTTGCTACACTCGCGCGCCGTGAAAACCATCCGCCGCCACCTGCCAAGCCTTGCCTGGTTCGCCCTCGTGGCGATGTTGGCACTGGCCATGCTGCCCACTGTTTCGCGGGCGATGGCGTCGGCGCAGGGCGATGGCGGCGGCTGGGTCGAGGTCTGCACGGCCCAAGGCATGGTGCGCATGGCGCTGGATGGCGCAGCCGACGATCTGCCGCTCGGCCCGGGCTCACCGGGCTCCGCGAGCGGGCACCTGGACCACTGCCCCTACTGCAGCCTTTCCGCTCATGCGGTGGGTCTGCCACCGGCGCCGCCACCGGCGCTGGGCCTGTCGGCTGGCGCCGGACACCTGCCCCCGCTGTTCCTGCTGGCGCCACGCACGTTGTTCGCGTGGTCCAGTGCCCAGCCGCGCGCCCCACCGCTGAACACCTGACCCGCCGCTGCGCCTGAGCTGGTGCCGCCCCTGCGGTGCCTGGCCGGCCCGTGTTGCCGCCGTGCACCCCTGCATGGCCGTCAGGAGAATCACCGTGTACTGCAGAACCCCGCTCTTGGGGTCCGCCGCGCTGGCCATTCGGGTCGCGACGGGCTGTTCCCCATCTGATTTCGTGTGCAGCTCCCAGGTCGTGCACAAGCTCGTGCCGACGATGGCCAGCAGCTGCGTCCTGGTTGCCACCGACCCTTGCCGCCCGCTGCCGGAGGCCGCATGAAGGCGGCTGCCTCGTATCTGAAGGCGGGCCAACCGGTGCCCGCACCCATCGCGCCCAACCTGGGTTGGCGGCTGGCAAGCGGGCTGATCTGCCACGGCCCGGCGTTCGCCGGTGCCGAGCCCGCGCCGCCCGTGCATGCACTGGCGAGGCCCGGTGACCTGATCCTGCCCGTCGGCCCCGACGAGTCGGCCCGGGCTCTGATGCCCTGCGAACTCATGCCGCTGGCTGAACCACGCTCGCGCGGCGACTGGCACTCGCTGCTGGTGCGCACGAACAGCCAGCAACGCCGTCAGGCGGCGGACCTCACGGCACTGCGTACCGGTGCGGCAGCCGACCGCGTACGCCACCTCTTGCTGATGCTGGCCGCGCCCGACGCGCCGCCACAGATGCTGCCGTCGCTGCGCGCCATGTCCGCGCTGCTGGACATCGCGCCGGAGACCGTCTCACGCGTGGTCAGCGCGCTGCGCCATTTGCGCCTTCTCGATGGCGGTCCGCCTGACTTGGCGCGCCGCGCTTGCCAATCGGCCCGCCAACTGGCCGTGCGCCCCTTGCCGGCGGGCCTGTCGAGCAGCAGGACGCTGCGCCGGCCGGAGCCGCTACGGGTGCCGGTACCGGCGTCCTGAAGCGCGCTTCGATCCGGCCGCCAGGACCCCAGACCAGACCCCAGACCAGAACCAGAGGAGACGATGATCCCGATGGGCCCGGCGCTGGTGGCCGTGTCCGCCGGCAATGCGCAGGGCATTGCGCAGAACCTGGTGGTGGCCTTCTCGGCCGTCATCGTGGCGCTGCTGGCGGCAGCCATCACCTACGTCGTGCTGTCGGTGCGGCGGCGCTGGCTGCTGGCGGAGTTGAATGGATTGCTCAACGACGAAGCCCACGAGCACCTGGCCCCGGCGCTGGAGGCCGGCCGTGGCTGACCGTCTGCTGGCCGGCATCCTGGACGACGACGATGGCGACGACCCCATCCTCTCGGTGGTCAACATCATCGACGTCTTCCTCGTCATCATCGCCGTGCTGTTGATCGCCGTGCTGGAGAATCCACTCAACCCCTTCGCCACGCAGGACGCGGTGGTGATCAAGAACCCCGGCCAGCCGCAGATGGAGATGCTGGTCAAGCAGGGCAAGGAGCTCAAGCACTACAAGAGCACCGGCCAGATCGGCGAAGGCCAGGGCGCCAGGGCCGGCACGGCCTACCGGTTGAAGGATGGCACGATGGTCTACGTGCCTGAAGACGCCGCGGCAAGCGCCGCAAAGTGATGTGTGACAACCTGAAGGAGAACCCGATGTTCAAGCAGACCCTGTTCGTGATGGCCGCGCTCATGGCCCTGGGCGCGCAGGCGCAGACCACGGTGGCCGAGCCCTGGGTGCGCGGCACCGTGGCGCAGCAGAAGGCCACCGGCATGTTCGCCAACATCACATCGGCCAAGGGGGGCAAGCTGGTGTCGGCCAGTTCACCCGTGGCCGGTGTGGTGGAAATCCACGAGATGGCGATGGAAGGCAACCTGATGAAGATGCGCGCGCTGCCGGCAGGGCTGGACCTGCCGGCCGGCAAGGCGGTGGCGCTGAAGCCCGGCGGCTATCACGTGATGCTGATGGATCTCAAGCAACAACTGAAACCTGGCGAGACGGTACCGGTGACCCTGGTCTTCGAAGCGGCCGACAAGACGCGCGAGACGGTGGAGGTCAAAGCGCCGGTGAAGGCGCTCAACGCCGCGCCGATGGAGCACAAGCACTGAAGCGACCTGGCCGGTTCGTGGTGGCGGCCAGGGCCTGTGCCCGCGTCGCCGACGTCGGCGCCATGGCTCAGCGGTTCAGCGCCTTGAGCGCCAGCCTGATGCCTTCGCTGACGCCAACGCCCGCCGGCAGCGCCTTGAGCGCGGCCTGGGCTTCGCGTTCGTTGTAGCCCAGAGCCTGCAAGGCCTGGGCGATGTCGGCCTGCGCGTCATCCAGCGCCGGTGAGGCCGGTGCGCCGAGTTCCGGGCCGAGCTTGCCCTTCAGTTCCAGCAGCAACCGCTCGGCGGTCTTCTTGCCGATGCCAGGCACCTTGACCAGGCGCGCAGCGTCCTGCCGCGCCACCGCGGCGGTGAGCTCGCCCACGCTCAGCCCACTCAGGATGGACAACGCAGTGCGCGGGCCCACCCCGTTGATCTTGACCAGTTCGCGGAAGGTGGCGCGTTCGGCTGGCGTGCCGAATCCGAACAGCACCTGGGCGTCCTCGCGCACCACGAAGTGGGTCAACAGGACCACGGGCTCGCCGACGGCAGGAAGGTTGTAGAAGGTGCTCATGGGCACGTCGACTTCGTAGCCCACGCCCTGCACATCCACCAGCACCATGGGGGGCGACTTCTCCGCCAGCTTGCCGCTGAGGCGGCCGATCATGGCACCGTACCGGGAACTTGCCGATGGGCAGACCGCCGCGGCCCATGCAGCAGGTTTGCGATGCGTGCATGATGGGCGATGGGCATGGCGGGGGGCGGCAGCATGGTTCGACGCCAGTTTACGGTAGCCCTTTGGGCCCTGTTCAACGGGGGCGACACCGCGGTCACCCAGTTCTCTGCGGCCAGGACGCGCCAGCCACTGCACGATGCCTTCCTGCCGAACGTCAATCAGGCCACCGGGGAGCTCTCGCTGGCCTCTCGCTACAACGCGCTCGCGGGCCGGGCCGCGGCCATGGGCCTGCTCAAGGGCGATGACATCGGCGTGCAGCGCCACGTGACAGCCCGCGCGCTGGACGGTCTCTTCCTGATGATCTGTGCCCAGGAGCGCAAGCTGCAGGCCGACCCGCTGCGTGCTGGCAGCGCCCCGCTGGGCAGGGTGTCCGGCAGCCGCGCACGCTGAGCTTGCGGCCGGGCGGCGCTACTCGTGGCGTGAGAGTTCGAAGATCAGTGCCGCGGGCAGCGATTCGATGATCGCGTCGCGCCCCACACTGGCAAACTGGCGGCCGCCCACGTTGAGCACCTCGAAGGCCTTGCCCTGGTCGGCCAGGCGGATGAAGGCGATGTTCGGTACTTCGGCCAGCATCTGGCTGCGCAGGGCCTCGAATCGATCGCCCGCCAGCGTGCTGTCGTAGACCATCGCGTGCGGCAAGCCGTCGCTGCACAGCAACTGGGCCTCCTCCACGGAACCGACGAAGTCGATCATCAGGCCCATCGGGCGCAGGGCTTCGCGCACCACGTTGCGAATCTCGCGCCGGGCTGCCAACACCAGCACATGGCGGCCGGCCAGCGGCTGCGAGTTGTGCGCCTGGGTGACCTGGTCGGCCGGCTCCATCGCACCCATGCCCGCCACGCGCGGGGCTAGCGTATCGGGAAACTGCAGGTGCAGCATGGCCCGGCCCAGGGTGTCGAAGCGGCAGCACTGCAGACCCAGCACCGAGGCAGTCTGCTGCAGCAGACGCCATGACATCGTGTTGAGCAGAGGCTGTTCAGTCGGCTCCGGCGGCGGCGCCGTCTCGTCCACCATGTCCGGCGGCTGGTGCAGAAAGCTCACGGTCAGCCGGGCATGGACCGGCCAATTGGTCATGTCCAGCCGGAAATCGATGCGCGAAACCGCGTGCTCGAAACTCCAGTCGAGCGTGGTCTGCAGCAGCGAGAACAGCAGGGTCTCGTCGCTGAGCACCTCGGCCTGCGCCAGAACCTGTTGCACCTCGATGCCCCGGGTTTCGATCTCGCGGCCACGCTGCAGCAGCGCGTCGCGAAGCAGAGCCGTCAGGTTGACTGGCTCGTGCGCCTGCTGCACATGGCCGCTGCTCAACCGTGCGACCTGCTGGCCCATGATGCCGGCGCGGCGGGCCAGGTCGATTTCGTCGCGCAAGGCGCGCAGTCCTGGTTTGTCGATGCGGCCCGTGGCGGCCAGGTTCACCACGCGTTCCAGGGCCGAGGACAGCGTGGCTGCCACTTCGCTGCCGAGTTGAGCCACCAGTTGCTGAGCATCCGGAGCTTCGACAGGTGGCTGCGACAGAGGTGAAGGCGCTTGTGCCAATTCCGACAAATCCATGATGTGCGACCCGAAAGAACCAGAGTGGTTGAACGCGGGACGGCGTCCGCCTACCCCAGCCATGCCCAGCATCGAGACACCTGGGGCACATTGGGCACTAGCTTGAATTGTTGCAAGATGTTGCGCCATCCCGTGACCCCGGGGGGAATGACCCGCGATCAGGGGGCCGGAGGACTTGGCGCGGCTGCCGACAGTGGTGCAGTCCGCGGGCGGTGGTCGTCGCGATGACAATGGTCACTGCAATGACTCTTCGCGTGCTGAAGGCCAGCGTCGTGTTGGCCTGCGTCGGGCTGGTGGGTGGCTGTTCGCCCGCATTGGATTGGCGCGAGGTGCGCCCTAGCGGTACCCGCCTGCTGGCGCTGCTGCCCTGCAAGGCCGTCGTCCAGCAGCGCCAGGTCCCACTCGCCGGGCAGAACGTGCTTCTGCGCCTGCACGCCTGCACCGCCGGGGGCAGGACCTGGGGGCTGGCACACGCCGATGTGGTGGATCCCACGCTGCTGCGCGCCGCTCTGGATGAGTGGCGTGCCGCGGCTGTCAACAATATCGGCGCCGTCAACCCCAGCGTGCTGCCTTTGCAGGTGCCGGGCGCGACGCCCCATGCAGCCAGTGCGCGTGTGGTCCTGGCCGGCGCGCGCCCCGACGGCCAGCCCGTCGAGATGCAACTGGCGGTTTTCGTCTATGGCACCCATGTGTTCCAGGCCAGCGTGCTGGGTGCGCGTGCGACCGGCGAGGATGCCGCCAACTTCTTCTCGAACCTGCGTTTTGCGCCATGAGCCTTCCCAGTACGCAGGGGATGCCATGCACCTGGCGGTCGACTTCCTGGCCTCCGACCGCATGTCTTCCTTCTGCGTGATGCTGCGGTTGCCGCCAGGTCCAGCGCTGCAAGGTCTGCCGGCAGCGTGCACACCTGCGCCACTGGTCTTGCTGCCCGCCGTAGGTTTTATTTCGGGGCGATCACCAAGGTGCGGATAATCACCACCGAAGTTCACCATGACCAGCCTCCTGATCGTTGCTCATGCCCCATTGGCGTCCTCGCTGCAGGCGGTGGCGCAGCACGTCTACCCCGACTGCCGCGCCCAGGTGCTCGCGGTCGACGTAGCGGCCGGGGCAACGCTCGAAGGTGCAGCCGAGCAGGTCAGGGTGGCGCTGGCTGCGTTGGGGTCGGGTGAAGTGCTGATACTGGCTGATGTTTTTGGCGCCACGCCCTGCAATGCGGCGTTGTCCGCGGCGGCGGGCTTGCCGGTGCGTGTCGTGGCCGGAGTGAACGTACCCATGCTGTGGCGCTCACTCTGTTACGTAGACAATTCGCTCGATGACCTGGTCACGCGAGCGGTGGCCGGCGCCGCGCAGGGTGTGATGCACGTTTCCGTGCCGCACCGACAAAACCAGCCAACCCCTCGCGCCAGTCATGATCAAGTCCAGCATCAGCATCAGCAATAAGCTGGGCCTGCACGCCCGGGCGTCGGCCAAGCTGACCAAGCTCGCCGGCACGTTCAAGTCGGATGTCCACCTCTCGCGCAACACCCGGCGCGTCAACGCCAAGAGCATCATGGGCGTGATGATGTTGGCTGCCGGCGTGGGCAGCGAGGTCGAGATCGAGACCGATGGGGTCGACGAGCAGGCGGCAATGGATGCGCTGGTCGCGCTCATCCAGAACAAGTTCGGCGAAGGCGAATAGCGGCGCGCGGGTCGATCGCCGCCCCGGCGGCTGCGCTACATTGGGCCCATGAGCATCCAGGTTTTCGGCATGGCCGTGTCGCGGGGCGTGGCCATCGGGCGCGCCGTGCTGGTGGCCTCCAGCCGCGTCGACGTGGCGCACTACTTCGTGGCCGCCGAGCGGGCGCCACACGAAACTGCGCGCCTGGATGCCGCACGCGCGGCCGTCATCCACGAGATCGAGTTGCTGAAGCGTGAACTGCCGGCGGACGCGCCGCACGAACTGGCGGCGCTGCTGGATGTACACCTGATGCTCCTCCACGACGACCATCTTGTCGCGGCGGCGAAGTCCTGGATCGTGGAACGCCACTACAACGCCGAGTGGGCGCTGTCGGCGCAACTCGAGGTGCTGGCCCGCCAGTTCGACGACATGGAAGACGCCTATCTGCGGGAAAGGAAGGCGGATGTCGAGCAGGTCGTTGAACGCCTGCTCCGTGAGATGACCGCCAGCGCGGGCTCGGCGACCGAGCGTGCCGCCCGGGCGCAGCCGGCCCGCGACTTTGCCGGCGAGGATCCTTTGGTGCTGGTGGCCAGTGACCTGTCGCCGGCGGACATGATGCAGTTCAAGCGCAGCGTGTTCACGGGTTTCGTGACCGACGTCGGCGGACGAACCTCGCACACCGCCATCGTGGCGCGCAGCCTGGACATTCCAGCCGTGGTCGGGGCGCGTGAGGCCAGCCGGCTCGTTCGCCAGGACGACTGGGTCGTGATCGACGGCGACGCCGGTGTCGTGGTCGTCAACCCGTCGCCCATCGTGCTGGAGGAGTACCGCTTCCGCCAACGGCAAAGCGAACTCGAACGGGCGCGCCTGAATCGTCTGCGGCACACGCCTGCCATCACCCTGGACGGGCAACCGATCGAACTGCTGGCCAACATTGAGCTGCCTGGCGACGGCGCAGGAGCCCTTGAGGCCGGCGCAGTCGGCGTGGGCTTGTTTCGAAGCGAGTTCCTGTTCATGAACCGCAACGGAGGCTTGCCGGGAGAGGAAGAGCAGTTCGAGGCCTATCGCGATGCCGTGCTCGCCCTGCAGGGGCTGCCAGTGACGATACGCACCGTGGACGTCGGCGCGGACAAGCCGCTCGACCGGATGAGCGCGCAGGAACTGCGGCACGAGCACGGCTTGAATCCCGCCCTGGGTCTGCGCGCGATCCGCTGGAGTCTGGCCGAACCAGGCATGTTCCGCCAGCAACTCCGGGCCATCCTGCGTGCCAGCGCCTACGGGAAGGTCCGGATTCTGATTCCGATGGTGGCCCACCTTGGCGAGATCCGCCAGATCTTCGAAGCGCTGGCGCGGGCACGCCAGGCGCTGGACGAGGCCGGCAAGGCCTATAGCCAGGTCGAAGTCGGTGCCATGATCGAGATTCCCGCCGCCGCGGTCATCATCGACCGCTTTCTGGAGCATTTCGACTTCGTGTCGATCGGCACCAACGACCTGATCCAGTACACGCTGGCCATCGATCGTGCCGACGAGGCCGTGGCCCACCTGTACGACCCCTGGCATCCCGCTGTTCTGCAACTGCTGAACCACACCATCTCCAGCGCCAATCGCGTGGGCCGCTCTGTTTGCGTGTGTGGCGAGATGGCAGGCGATCCGGCCTTCACCGAGATGCTGCTGGGCATGGGCCTGCGCTGCTTCTCAATGCACCCGGGACGCATTTCGGCGGTCAAGCAGCGAGTGCTTCGTGCAGACACGCGCGCGCTGGCGGAGTGCTTGCCGGCGGTGTTGGCCGCTGCGGATCCCGAACAGGCCATGGCCCGGGCCGTCGCAACACGTCAGTCGCGCTGAACAGGTGGAGCTTCCGGCACTGCAGCTTGCATGCATCGCGCTCACTGTGCTACAGTCATCGGCTCGGCTCAACGGATCCGCTGCCCCAAGAAAGGTCACATCCAGACGGCCGGAAAGACCAACGGCTTGACAGTGGTTTAGAAAACATGTCAGAATCGCGGTCTTCGCTGATAACAAGTCAGCGACGCGGGCCAAGAAAGCCTGCCAGTTCTTTAACAACCAACAGCCGATAAGCGTGGGCGTTTGAAGGCGAGTGCCAGAGCACTGTGGCGACACAGAGCTCAGGTCTCATGACCTTAAACGCTCACTGAATTGAATTTTCATGCAAGTGAAGTTCACTTCAATTCTTTGAGCAAATTTTCAAGATCGAACTGAAGAGTTTGATCCTGGCTCAGATTGAACGCTGGCGGCATG
>DAORNK010000163.1:0-340 GCA_035440985.1 Rubrivivax sp.
GCGGCAGGCGCACGAATGGCGCGGCACCGGCCGCCGGCTGCCGCCAGCCGCCGAAGGCCGTTTGCAGCGCCTGCTGCACGGCCGGCGCCTCCAGATCGCCCACGGCGCTGAACTCGCCCGCCGCTGCACTGACAAAACGGCGGTGGAAATCCTGCAGCCGGGCCACCGTCACGGCGCGCACGTCCTGCTCCAGCTCGTCGAAGCTCTGTGCGTGCCGCAGGTCACCGCGGGGGTAGGGGTTGCCGTGTCGCGCCAGCCAGTTGGAGATCACCGCATCGGGCTCCTTGCGCTGGCGCTCGATGCCGGTGAGCCACTGTCGGCGCACCTCCTCCAGCGGCTC
>DAORNK010000163.1:350-9167 GCA_035440985.1 Rubrivivax sp.
GGGTTCGTGAGGGTCTGCCATGGCGATGCCCCTCACCGACGTGCGGCTGCCCGGTGCCGACGGCATGCAGGTGCTGGCGCCGCGTGGTGATGTGCGCCGTCAAGGCCTGGCCACTGCTGCCGAAACTCACTTCGGCCTGCAGCTTGTCCAGTTGATCGGCGATCTGCTGGCGGTCCAGGCCGGCACCGCCCTTGTCCAGCAGCCCGGCTGCAAAGCCGGCCACGGTCTCCAGCCCGAAGAGGCTCTTCTCGTCCCCGAAGCGCAGCGCCAGCCGGGCGTGCACGACCCGGCCGCGCGTGGTCTTGGGCAGCAGGGCCACCTTCAGGCCGCCGAGCTCGGTGATCTGCGTGCGGGCGTCCAGCGTCGCCGGTGTCGGGTCGAAGGCCTCGGCCTGGGCGGCAGCGGCATCACCGCGATAGTCCTTCACCAGGGCCGCCACGTCGACACGCTGGCCCTGCGGGGCGCGTTCAGGCAACGTGGTCGGCTCGTAGATCCCGACCGTGCGATTGTCGCGCCGCAGCCAGGTGCCGGCTACGCGGTTGATGTCGGCCAGCGTGAGCTGGCGCACACGGTCGCGCTGCAGGAAGTACAGGCGCCAGTCGCCCTGCGAAATGGCTTCGGACAACGCCACGCCCACTTGTTCGGGATCGGTGAAACCCTGCTCCCAGCCGTTGAGCCAGCTCGTTCGGGCACGTTCCAGCTCCTCGGCCGTGACCGGCTCCTTCGGCAGGCCATCGACGACTGCCGCCATCGCCACGCGCGCCGACGCCACATCCTGCCCCGGCGCCAGGCCGGCACCCAGGATCAGCGGCCCGGGTTCGGCCAGCGCGAACGCGCCCGCGAACGCCTGGGCGGCCAGGCGCTGCTCCACCACCCGCTTGTGCAGGCGGCCGCCGGGTGTGTCACCGAGCACCAGCGACAGCAGCTGGATGGCGGCAAAGTCAGGGTCGGCCGCCGCCGGCACGTGGTACATCATGTAGACCAGCGGTGTGCCACCCGCACGGCGCACGGTGATCTGCCGCTCGCCCTGCTGGGGCGGATCCAGCGTGTAGGTGGCCTCCATGGCCCGCGTCGGGCGCGGCAAGGCGCCGAAATACTGAGCCACCCAGGCCAGCACACGAGGCGTGTCGAACTTGCCGCTGACCGTCAGCGTGGCGTTGTCGGGCTGGTAGTGGCGCCGATAGAAGGCCTGCAGTCGCGAGATGTCGACGTTTTCGATGTCGGTGCGCGCGCCGATGGTGGCCTTGCCGTAGTTGTGCCAGTCGTACATCGCCCCCAGCGTGCGCTGCATCAGCACGCGACCGGGGTTGTTCTCGCCGGCTTCGAATTCGTTGCGGACCACCGTCATCTCGGTGTCCAGGTCGGACTTGGCGATGAAGCTGTTGACCATCACATCGGCCTGCCAGCTCAGGTACCAGCGCAGGTTCTCGTCGTTGGCGGCGAAACTGGCGTAGTAGTTGGTGCGGTCGTAGGAAGTGGTGCCGTTGGCGCGCAGGCCGCGCTTGGAGAATTCGGCCCAGACGTTCTTGGTGGTCGGCGTGCCCTTGAAGACCAGGTGTTCCAGCAGATGGGCCATGCCGGTTTCACCGTAGTTCTCGTGCCGCGAACCGACGCGGTAGGTCAGGTTGACGGTGGTTGTCGGTTTGGAGTCGTCCGGCACCAGCAGCAGTTGCAGGCCATTGTTCAGCCGGTAGGCGGTTATGCCCTCCACGCTGGCTTCGGCGCGGACTTCCGCCGGCAGGCTCTGGGCCTGCGCGCAGCCGACCGCCACCAACCACAGGGCCAACAGCAGGTTCAACGGTTTCATGGGGAGCGTCTTGGGGGTGGTGAAGCAAGGCTGCGCAGTTTAGGACGATCGTCCTTCCGGGTCCTGCAGGGGCTGCCCGGGACCGGACTGAACTAGGGATGCCTCTTCACCCACCAGAGGGATGTGGCGCGGCATGCCGGCCCACAGACTCGGGCCCCTCGATGCCGCCGATGGCATCCTGCAAAAGGGGACTGCTGTGGACACGATTTCCGTCAAATGGGTCAACGTCGCTTTGGAGGCCGTACGCCAGATCGGCAAGACCGGCTCCAGCGCGGACCGCGCGCGTATCGGGCCGCCCATGGTGGCCCGCTCTCTGGCCCTGCTGCACACCGCCATCTACGATGCCTGGGCGGTGCACGATGCGGTGGCGCTGCCCACCCGGCTGCGCCTCGTGCGCGTGACGGGGGCCAGCGACCAGCAGATCGAGGCGGCCATCAGCCAGGCCGCCTACAAGGTGCTGGCGGACCAGTTCCCGACGCAGGCGGCGAGCTTCGATGCGCTGATGGCCTCGATGGGCCTGGCTGCCAGCGCATCGACCGACACGACAACGCCTGAAGGCATCGGCAACCTGGCCGCCAAGGCCATCCTGGATCACGCGCACGATGACGGCTCCAACCAGAGCGGCGCGCTGGCGGCCAGCGGCACCTGGTACGCCGACTACACGGGCTACGTGCCGCACAACCCGCCGCTGCAGGTGACCGTGCCCGCGCTGCCGGCCGACATACCGGCGCCGGACCGCTGGCAGCCGCTGGCCTACAGGAACGCCGCCAATGCCATCGTCACGCCCAGCTACATCGCACCGCATTGGGGGCGCGTGCACCCGTTTGCGCTGGCCAGTGCCAGCCAGTTCCGACCCGGGGCACCCGCCTCGCTGAGCTCGCAGGCCTTCCTGGACCAGGCACGCCACGTGGTCGACGTGCAGGACAAGCTGCTCACCCGGCACAAGGTCATCGCCGAGTACTGGGCCGATGGCCCCAGCTCCGAACTGCCGCCCGGGCACTGGGAGCTGTTTGCCGCCTGGGTCTCCAAGCGCGACCATCACACGATGGTGCAGGACGTGAAGCTCTTCTTTGCGTTGGCCAACGCCATTCACGATGCGGCCATCGCGATCTGGGAGTGCAAGCGCTACTACGACTACGTGCGCCCGGTGACCGCCATCCGACACCTGATGCGCGGCAAGCGCATCCGCGGCTGGACGGGCAGCAGCGAAGCCACCATCGACGGCGAAGCCTGGCGGCCCTACCAGGTCAGCACCTTCCCGACGCCACCGTTCCCGGAGTTCACCTCGGGCCACAGCGGCTTCTCGATGGCCGCGGCCGAAGTGCTGCGCCGTTACACCGGCAGCGATGCCTTCGGCGGCAGCTATACGCAGCCCGGCCCGCTGGCCGTCGAACCGACGCTGGTGGGCGCCGCCGGCACGGTGCTCAGTTGGAGCACGTTCAGCGCGGCCGCGCAGGAAGCGGGCGAGTCGCGCCTGTACGGCGGCATCCACTTCTACGAAGGCAACGTGGCAGGTCTGGAGATCGGCCGCAAGATCGGCGCGCAGGCCTTCGATCTGGCGCAGCGCTACTGGAGCGGCCGCCTGTAGGCCGCGTCCGCGTCGCTCACGCGGCCACGCGGTAGCCGCGCAGGCGGTCCAGGTCGAGCACGCGCACGCCGCCGTACTCGACGCGGATCACGCCGCTGTCCTGCAGCGCGCCCAGCGCCTCGTTGATGCGTTGGCGGCTCATGCCCACCAGGTAGCCCAGTTCCTGCTGCGTGATGCGCAGCAGTTCGCCCACGGCCGGGTAGAGCAGCGGATGGAACAGCGCGGCCAGGCTGCGCGCCACGCGTTCGTCGGGGTGGGTCAGGCGGTCGATCTCACGTGCCGCGATGAACTGCCCCAGGCGTTCGTTGAGCTGGTTCATCACGAAGCGGTTGAAGCCGATGCTGCGGTCCAGCAGCCAATGGAAGGTGCCTGCCGGGATGCCGGCCACGAGGCTGGTGCGCAGGGCCTGGATGTTGTAGCGGTAGTGCTCGTTCTTCAGCACGGTGCCTTCGCCGAACCAGCCGCCGGGCGGCACGCCGGTGAAGGTGATGGGCATGCCCAGCGCGCTGTCGTTGCTCATCTTCAGCAGGCCATCAAGCACGCCGAACCAGTAGGTCACGGGCCGGCCCACGCGGCACACCAGTTCGCCCGGCGCGACGCTGACCACGCGCAGATCGGCCACCACGCGTTCCCGTTCGGCGCCGTCCAGCCGCCTGAGCCACGGGATCTGGGCCAGTTCCTCGACCGTTGCCGGCCGCGACCGCGAGGCTTGCACCGCACTGGCGTTGGCGGTGGGCGGCAAGGTGCGGATGGCCATCGTTGGAAGTGCGGGAAATGCCTGTCAGGAGGAACCCGTAAATTGTCGTTGCAATGACAACACGACGTCAAAGCCACGCCCAGAATCCGCAACACGAAATGAGGAGACGAACCCGTGCAGACGACGTTCCCCCGTCTGATGCTGGATCACGCAAAGCAGCGGCCGAATGCGCCCGCTCTGCGTGAGAAGGTCTACGGCATCTGGCAGACCATCACCTGGGCCGAACTGGCGCAGCTGGTGCGCAGCTTCGCCTGCGGCCTGGCCGCTGCCGGCGTGCAGCGCGACGACCATTTGGTGGTGGTGGGCGAGAACCGCCCGCGGCTCTATGCGGCCTTGCTGGCCGCGCAATCGCTGGGCGCCGTCCCGGTGCCCATGTATCAGGACGCGGCTGCGCCCGAGTACGTCTTCCCGATCAACAACGCCGACATCGGCTACGCCATCGTCGAAGACCAGGAACAGGTCGACAAGCTGCTGGAGTTGCGCGAGCAGTGCCCGCGCCTGAAGCGCATCTGGTTCGACGACCCACGCGGCCTGCGCAACTACGACGAGCCGGGCCTGGACAGTCTGGATGCGCTGCTGGCGGCCGGACAGGCGCACGACAAGGCCCACCCGCAGCTTTTCGAGACCGAGCTCGCGCGCGGCCAGCCCCACGACGTGGCGGCGATGTTCTTCACCAGTGGCACGACCGGCAACCCCAAGGGTGTGGTGCACACCCATTTCACCCTGCTGGACCGCGCCGCCGCGGGCCAGGCCTTCGACAAGCTGACGCAGACCGAAGAGGTGCTGGCCTACATGCCGCTGGCCTGGATCGGCCAGAACATCTTCAGCTATGCGCAGTGGCTGAGCTGCGGCTACGTGGTCAACTGCCCGGAAAGCGCGGCCACGGTCACGATCGACCTGAAGGAGATCGGCCCCACCTACTACTTCGCGCCGCCCCGCATCTTTGAAGGTCTGCTGACCAGCGTGATGATCCGGATGGAAGATGCCGGCCGCTTCAAGCGCGGGCTGTTCCACCACTTCATGGGCGTGGCGCGCCGCGTCGGCCCGGCCCTGATGGACGGCCAGCCGGTCGGCCTGGCGGACAAGCTGCACTATGCGTTGGGCAACCTGTGCGTCTACGGGCCGCTGCGCAACACGCTGGGCTTTTCGCGCGTGCGCGTGGCCTACACCGCCGGCGAGGCCATCGGGCCGGATCTGTTCACCTTCTACCGCAGCATCGGCATCAACCTCAAACAGCTCTACGGCAGCACGGAAACCGCCGTCTTCGTCTGCCTGCAGCCGGACAACCAGGTCAAGGCCGACACCGTGGGCGTACCCATCAGCGGCGTGGAGATCAAGGTCGCCGACAACGGCGAGATCCTGGTCAAGAGCCCCGGGCTGCTCAAGGAGTACTACAAGAACCCGGCCGCCACGGCCGAGGTGCTGACCGGCGACGGCTGGTACCACACCGGCGACGCCGGCTTCGTGGACGCCAGCGGGCACCTGAAGATCATCGACCGCGCCAAGGACGTGGGCCGTCTGGCTGGTGGCCCGGCCGACGGGGCGATGTTCGCGCCCAAGTACGTCGAGAACAAGCTCAAGTTCTTTCCGTTCATCAAGGAAGCCGTGGCCTTCGGCGACCGGCGCGAAAAGGTCTGTGCCTTCATCAACATCGATTTCGAGGCGGTGGGCAACTGGGCCGAGCGGCGCAACCTGCCCTATGCCGGGTACACCGACCTGGCGGGCAAGAAGGAGGTGCTGGAACTGGTGCGCGAATGCGTCGAGAAGGTCAATGCCGACCTGTCGGCCGATGCCATGCTGGCCGGCAGCCAGATCAGCCGCTTCCTGGTGCTGCACAAGGAGCTGGACGCCGACGACGGCGAACTGACGCGCACGCGCAAGGTGCGCCGCGGCTACATCGGCGAGAAGTACCAGGTGCTGGTGGATGCGCTGTATGAAGGCCGCCAGGAGCAGTTCATCGAGACGGCGGTCAAGTTCGAGGACGGCCGCAGCGGCAGCGTCAGCGCCACGCTGGGCATCGTCGACGCCAAGACCTATCCGCTGCTGAAGAGGGCTGCGTGATGGCCGCCAAGAAGATCGGCGAGGTCATCCTCGACATCCAGAACATCAGCCTGCGCTTCGGCGGCGTGAAGGCGCTCACCGACATCAGCTTCAACGTGCGCGAGCACGAGGTGCGCGCCATCATCGGCCCCAACGGCGCCGGCAAGAGCTCGATGCTCAACGTCATCAACGGCGTCTATGCGCCGCAGGAAGGCAGCGTCACCTTCCGTGGCCGCACCTTCCGCAACATGAACCGGCGCCAGGTGGCCGAGATGGGCGTGGCCCGCACCTTCCAGAACCTGGCCCTCTTCAAGGGCATGAGCGTGCTGGACAACATCATGTCCGGGCGCAACCTGAAGATGAAGACCGGCCTGCTCGCGCAGGCGCTGCGCAACCCCTGGTTCGGCAGCGCCGAGAAGGAAGAGATCGCGCACCGCGAGTTCGTCGAACGCATCATCGACTTCCTGGAGATCCAGGCTTACCGCAAGACACCGGTCGGCCGTCTGCCCTACGGGCTGCAGAAGCGCGTCGACCTCGGCCGCGCCTTGGCGATGGAGCCGCAGGTGCTGCTGCTGGACGAGCCCATGGCCGGCATGAACGTCGAGGAGAAGCAGGACATGTGCCGCTTCGTGCTCGACATCAACGACGAGTTCGGCACGACGGTGGTGCTGATCGAACACGACATGGGCGTGGTGATGGACATCTCCGACCGCGTGGTCGTGCTCGACTACGGCAAGAAGATCGGCGACGGCACGCCCGACGAGGTGCGCGCCGACCCCGAGGTCATCAGTGCCTATCTAGGCACCTCGCACTGAGCGGACGGCGACATGGGCTTCTTCCTCGAGACCTTCATCGGCGGCGTGATGACCGGCATGCTGTATTCGCTGGTCGCGCTCGGCTTCGTGCTGATCTTCAAGGCCAGCGGCGTCTTCAACTTCGCGCAGGGCGCGATGGTGCTCTCGGCCGCATTGGCGATGGCGCGCTTTGCCGAGTGGTATCCGGCCTGGTTCGGCTTCGAGAACAAACTGCTGGCCAACGCGATGGCTTTCGCCACCGCGATGGCGATGATGATCGCCGCGGCCTGGCTGATCGAACGGCTGGTGCTTTCCAGGCTCGTCAACCAGGAGGGCATCACGCTCCTGATGGCCACGCTGGGCATCGCCTATTTCATGGACGGCTCCGGGCAGACCCTGTTCGGCAGCGACATCTACAAGATCGACATCGGCCTGCCCAAGGACCCGCTGTTCCTGCTGGAAAGCGTCTTCCAGGGCGGCGTGCTGGTCAACAAGGAGGACCTCTACGCCGCCGCCATCGCCACCGCGATGGTGATCCTGCTGACGCTGTTCTTCCAGTTCACGGCCACCGGCCGCGCGCTGCGCGCGGTGGCCGACGACCACCAGGCCGCGCAATCGATCGGCATACCCTTGAACCGCATCTGGGTCATCGTCTGGAGCGTGGCCGGCTTTACCGCGCTGGTGGCCGGCATCATCTGGGGCAGCAAGCTGGGGGTGCAGTTCTCGCTGTCGCTGGTGGCGCTGAAGGCCTTGCCGGTGGTCATCCTGGGCGGCCTGACCAGCGTGCCCGGCGCCATCATCGGCGGCCTGATCATCGGCGTCGGCGAAAAGCTCTCCGAGGTCTACATCGGCAGCCAGGTCGGCGGCGGCATCGAGATCTGGTTCGGTTACGTGCTGGTGCTGTTCGTCCTGCTCGTGCGGCCGCAAGGGCTGTTCGGCGAGAAGATCATCGATCGCGTCTGAGCGCCGAAGGAAGCCAACATGCTCTACCGCGAAAACGGCCAGTTCAAGATCACCTACAGCTCCGACCAACAGGTCTTCCCGATCGCGCAGGACCGCATCGCGATCGGGCTGCTGCTCGCCTTCGCCCTGCTGGGCGTGCCGCTGCTGGTGCAGGACGACTACCTGTTCCGGGCCATCCTGATCCCCTTCCTGATCCTCGGGCTGGCGGCGCTGGGGCTGAACATCCTGGTCGGTTACTGCGGCCAGATCTCGCTGGGCACCGGCGCCTTCATGGCGGTCGGCGCCTATGCGGCCTACAACCTGTTCGTGCGCATCGAAGGCATGCCCATGCTGGTGGCCGTGCTGGCCGGTGGCTTCTTCTCGATGCTCGCCGGCGTTTTGTTCGGCATACCCAGCCTTCGCATCAAGGGCCTGTACCTGGCGGTGGCCACGCTGGCGGCGCAGTTCTTCTGGGACTGGGCCTTCCTGCGCGTCAAGTGGTTCACCAACAACTCATCGTCCGGCTCGGTGTCGGTGTCCGATCTGTCGGTGTTCGGCCTGCCGGTGGTGACGCCGGTGCAGAAGTACCTGTTCTGCCTGATCGTGCTGATCGCCTTCGCCATGATGGCCAAGAACCTGGTGCGCAGCCATATCGGGCGCGAGTGGATGGCCATCCGCGACATGGACGTGGCCGCGTCGGTGATCGGCATCCGCCCGGTGTACGCCAAACTCACGGCCTTTGCCGTCAGCAGCTTCATCGTCGGCGTGGCCGGGGCGCTGTGGGGTTTCGTGCACCTGTCTTCGTGGGAGCCGGCGGCGTTCTCCATAGACCGTTCGTTCCAGCTGCTGTTCATGGTCATCATCGGTGGCCTGGGCTCGATCATGGGCA
>DAORNK010000164.1:0-9144 GCA_035440985.1 Rubrivivax sp.
CCAGGCGCTCCAGCGCCGCACCGGCATCGCTGACGACCTCGCGCGCTTCCTCGATGAAGATCTCGCGCATCTCCGCGTCTTCTTCAAGCCCGGTACCACCGGCCGGCACCGGCGCCGGGGGAGGCACCGGCGCGGGCGCGGGCCGCTGCTCGGGGCCGGCGCCGGCCAGATTGATCAGCGTCTCGGCCAGATCCGATTGCACGGCAGCCCGATTGGCAGGACTTTCGCGCAGCGAACCGGCGGCACGCTCAAGACGACGGGCCAGGTCGCGCTGATCGGCCACCAGCGCCAGTTGGGAGACCCGTTCCAGCTGCTGGATGAGCGGCCCGTCCAGCACTTCGGGGCGCGCCACGGCCTCCGCCAGCGAGAGCACCTGCTCCAGCAATGGCGCTGCCGACGTCGACTCGGGCAGGGCGGTGGGGGCCGGAGCGGGTTCCGGCGCGGGCGCAGGCAACGGGGCCTGGTCGACCTGGACTTCCTCCAGCGCCGAGTATGCGGGACTGCGACCGGTCTGCCCCATCACGGCACTGAGGCTTCCGGTTTCCGGGTCGAAGCGGAACAGGGACTTGGCCAGCTGCGGCTGCACGCTGATCATGTCGATGAGGAAGCTCAACGCCCCGAGGTTGTCCGCCAGGCGGTCGAACGTGCCCGCCTGGATGGCCTGGTGTGGATCGACCTCGGTCTGCGCCAGTGCGTCCACATCGTCGCGCATGTGCAGCGCGGCGGCCGACGCCTGGTCCAGTCCCAGCACGGAAAGCACGCCGCGCATCGACGAGAGCTGTGCCGGCACCGGGATCAGCAACTGCCTCTCGGCGGGGTTGCGGAAGTACTGGTCGATCTGCTTTTCGATCTCGGACAGCGACGCGCGCAGTTCCTGCACCACGCTGCCCATGGTCTGCCGGTCGGATATGCGCCGGTAGAGCTCCTCCATCCAGGATTCCAGCGGTTGCGGCTCCGCGCCGCCCCGCACCTCGTCGATGCGACGCGCCAGGGCGCGCACGCGCAGGCCCAGCTCGGGCTGATCGAGTTCGCCGTCGTCCAGTGTCGCGTCCAGGTACAGGATGCCGGTGGCCACTTCCATCGCCAACCCCGGCGGCGGGGCCTGCCCGCCATGGACGGTCTGGGCCACGGCTGCCTGCAGCGATTGCGCCAGCACCTCGCCATCCGGCAGCAGCTTCTGCAGCGAATCCCCGACCAGGGCGAACTGCTCACCCAGCGCGCCGATGCGGTGCTGTTCGCCGCCGGCCACGGCCGACCAGGAGTCCTTGGCCACGGCCACGCGCTTCTTGGCCAGGGCCAGCAGCGCGGGGTCGAAGCGGCCCAGCCGCGGTGTCTGGTAGTCCGCGGTGGTGGGTGCCTCCGCCAGCCGCCAGGTCTTGCGCACGGCCGTCAGGCGCGGCGCCTTGTGTTCGGCGGTGGGCACCGCGGCATGGTTGCAGAAGAAGAGCAGGTCCTGCGCCAGGCGATCCGAGAGTTCGCTCTGGCCGCGCATGCTCATGCGCAGCTGGGCCAGCAGGCGCGACGACAGTCGCTTGGTGTAGACGTCGCTGGCCAGCAGCCCGCCGGCTTGCGCTTCCAGCACCGCTGCGGCCAGTTGCCAGAAGGTGGCGACCTGCGCATCGCCGGCCAGCTGGCGCGCCCCGGCGCCCAGGTCGGCGCACAGGTCACTCATGCGAGCCAGCGTGACCTGGGCCGCCGCCGTGCCGCTGTGGCGCATCAGCGTCAGCATCAGGGTTTCCATCGCGCCGCGCGTGTCCTCGTCGGACATGCGTGGCGTGGCCGACGGGTCTGCGGGCAGCTCGCGCCACTGCCACTCCACCTGCCAGAGGTCGGCCGGATGCACGCGGTCGGCACCGGCCAGCTGCTGCGCCGCCCGGTACTGCGGGAACAGCGCCACCGGCGAGACGGCCTTGCCCGTGAGCTGCCGCGACAGGAAGTCCAGCAGCCCGAACGACACATGCTCGACGGTCTCGACCGCAGCGGCGGTCACCAGGGTCGGCTTGGCCACCATCTTCTGCACGGCCATCTCCGCCGAGCGCAGCACATGGGCCGCCGCCGGCAGGCCGACGAGTTCGAGGGCGCCGACACCCTGGTGGATCTGGTTGCGCGCGTTGCGCAGCACCGAAGGGTCCACCACGTCGACATCCGAAGCGCCCAGCGATTCGGATTCCTTCAGATAGCGGCGCAGCGCCTTGTGGGCGTTTTCCAGTGCACGGCGCAGTTCGCCGTGGACCCAGGCCAGGGCGCTCAGGTCATCGCCCGGCGCATCGTTGCGGCCCTTGCTCCGGGATTCCATCTTGTCTTGCATCGTTGAAGGCTTGACCGCCCGCCGTCAGGCGATCTTGAACCGGGCCACCGAAGCCTTGAGCTCCTCGGCGGTGCGGGACAGTTCGCGCACCATGTGCGAGGTGGAGCGCGTGCCTTCCGAGGTCTGCTCGGTCACCGCGAAGATGTGCTGGATGTTCTCGGCCACCACGTTGGCGGATTGGGCTTCCCGCAGCGCCTGGGCCGAGATGCGGGCGATCAGGTCGGACAACTCGTGGGTGACGCGGTCGATGTCGGTCAGTGCGGCACCGGCAGCGTCGGACAGGCGCGCGCCTTCCACGACGCCTTGCGTGCTGCGCTCCATGGCGCCCACCGCATCCTGCGTGTCGGTCTGAATGGTGCGCACGATGGCGGCGATCTGCCGCGTCGCATCCCCCGAGCGTTCGGCCAGGCGCTGCACTTCCTCGGCCACCACCGAGAAACCGCGTCCGGCCTCGCCGGCGCTGGCGGCCTGGATGGCGGCGTTCAGGGCCAGCACGTTGGTCTGTTCGGTGATGTCGGAAATCAGCTCGGTGATCTCGCCGATCTCCTGCGACGATTCGCCCAGGCGCTTGATGCGCTTGGAGGTCTCCTGGATCTGGTCGCGGATCGAGTTCATGCCGCCGATCGCGTTCTGCACCGCCTGCCGGCCGGTTTCGGCAGCCTTCAGCGACTGGCGGGCCACGCTGGCAGTCTCCTGTGCCTGCGCGCTCACGTCGTTGATGCGGCCGGCCATCTGCAGCACGGATTCGCCGGTCTCGCGGATCTCGCGCAGCTGTTCGGTGGAAGCGGCCAGCAGTTCGGTCGAGGTCTGTTCCACCTGCTGCGTGGTGTCGGTCACACGGCCTACCGTGTCCTGCACCTGGGCCACCAGGTTGCGCAGTTCCTCCACCGTGTAGTTCACGGAGTCGGCGATGGCGCCCGTGATGTCTTCGGTGACCGTCGCCTGCTGCGTCAGGTCGCCCTCGGCCACCGTCTGCAGTTCGTTCATCAGTCGCAGAATGGCCGCCTGGTTGGCGTCGTTCACGCGCTTGGCTTCCTGCTCCTGGCGTTCGGCTTCCAGGCGCTGTGCGTCGGCCACGCGCGAGCGGCTGGTCTGGTCCAGCACGAACAGGCGCAGCAGCCCGAAGGCGCCGGCCCCCAGTGCGGCCAGCGCCAGCAGGCCCAGCAGCAGCCGCCAGCCGCCCACGGCACCTTCGGCGGACAGACCCTGCTGCAACGCGTCCAGGCCGCGGCGCAAGGGTTCGGAGTCGGCCACGATGGAGGTCTGTGCCTCGCGCGCCTGCACCAGGCCTTGCAGGTTGCCCAGGATGGCGCTGGATTCGGTCCGTGTCTGCTCGTACTGTGACAGCAGCTGCTGCAGCTTCTCGCGCACCTGTGGGTCCCGCGTGCCGGGCAGGCGCAACTCGGCGTTGCCGTTGATGACACCTTGCGTGATCTCGCGGAAGGAGTTCAGGTCCTTGCCGAGCAGGAACACCGCCTCGGCGCTCACGCCCTCGGTGGTCAGGAACTCGTTGGCGCTCTTGCCGATGCGCTGCGTCAGCATCACGAGCTGGCCCACCGCCGACAGCTCGGCCGCCGAGGCGCCACCCTGGAGCTTGAGCGACGAGACGGTTTCAGCCGTTTCCAGCAGATCCGCGCTCTGGCGGTTGATGGCGCGCAGCGCCTGCCCGACCTGGGTCAGGATCTTCTGCTGGCCCATCACGAGTGCGGCGTTCTTCTCGGCGCGGTCCACCAACGGCATCAGCGCATCGACCTGCTCCTGCAGGTGGCCCGGCACCGACGACACATCGCCATCGCCGGACTTCAGGCTGCGCACATTGCGCGCCAGCACACCCTGGCTCTCCTGCACCTCCGGAAAGGCCGCCGGCACGCCCACCAGTGCCTGCGTGGACGACTTGGCCAGCCGCTGCGACTGCGTGGTGGCCTGCGCCGCCGCCGCCACCTGGGCGGCGCCGCGGCTGGAGGCGTTCACGGCCAGCCATGCCGTCAGGAACAGGCCCAGCAGGCCAGCCCCGAAGAGGATCAGCAACAGCCGCTGCTGGCGGGCCAGGGGCCAGGCTCCGATCACGGGCAGGCCACTGGTGAAGGCCGCGCTGTCTTCCGCACCGGCGTTCAGCCCCATGTCGGCGTACTCGGCCGCAAGTTCCGAAGGCGCAGCCTCGGAGATGATGGACGAGTCTCCGTGGTCGGCATGCTGGCCACCGCTCATCGGCGGCGACAGCGTGCTGTGGCCCAGGCGCACCGTGGCCTCCATCGGGTTGGCCGGCGGCGAAAGCTCGTCGAAGGGTTCGGCCTGCACGGACGGCGAAGCGTCGGCATTCTTGTCGTGGCCGGAGCCCTTGATCCTGTCCAGGAAGCTCATGTCGTCCTCTTCATCGCTGAGATTCCGGGGCAGCCTGACCTTCGGTCCGGTGCACGGAAAGATGGCCCTGCTTCATGCGGCAATGGCCAGAAACTGCTCGTGGCGCGCCAGCGCGGCCAGGTCGATCTCCTGCCAGCGCCGGCCCTCGGCATCCTGAAAAAGCGCCCCGGCGAACGGCGCCCGGGGTTGGTCGTCGGCCGGCAGCTTCGTCAGCTGCCCGGCGCTGCGCAGACCGGCCAACCGATCCACCAGCACCGCGCAATGTGCGCCCACGTTGGGATTGAAGGCCAGCAGCCGTGCCTGGTCCCGCACCGAATCGCGGGCCAGAGGCAAGCGCAGGCCCAAGAAGGCGGCCAGGTCGACCACGCCATGCAAGCCTCCGCGCAGATTGGCCACTCCCATGAACCAGGGCTGGGTGTGCGGCACGGGCAACAAGGTGCCCACCGAGAAGATCTCGCCCGCCATCGCCAGCGGCGCCAGCAGGCCCAGGCCGTCGCACTCGATGGCCAGCCAGGATTGCTGGCGCGCCTCCGTGCGGGCCAGCTGCAGGCGTTCAGCCAGGCGGCTTTGCAGTTCGCGCAGGGCTTCGCGATTGGCCATCGATCAGGTCCGCCAGAAGTTCGGCCTGGAGGCCATCAGTCGAAGGCCTTGATCTTGGCCACCAGTTCGTCACCGTTGACCGGCTTGACGATGTAGTCGCGGGCACCCTGACGCATGCCCCAGACCTTGTCGGTTTCCTGGCTCTTGCTCGTGCACATGATCACCGGCACATCGGCAAAACGAGGGTCGCGCGTGATCTTGCGCGTAAGCTGGAAGCCGTTCTGCCCGGGCATCACGACGTCCATCAGGATCAGATCGGGTTTCTCCTCGGTCAGGCGGCGCATCGCTTCTTCGCCGTTCTCGGCCGTGCGCACGACGTAACCGCGCTTGCCCAGCACATCGCTCAGGTGGTAAAGCTCGGTCTTGGAGTCGTCAACGACGAGGATCTTCTGGATGGGCATCGGTGAGTCCTAACGCTGCGCTGGGCGGCTTGAAGGCCCGTCGGTCAGCCGGGCTGGCGGCGATACGACTGCACCGCTTGCAGCAACTGGTCCTTGGTGAACGGCTTGGTGAGATAGTCCTGCGAACCCACCATGCGGCCCCGTGCCTTGTCGAAGAGGCCGTCCTTGGACGACAGCATGATCACCGGCACATGGGAAAAGCGCGGGTTGCGCTTGATGATGGCGCAGGTCTGGTAACCATCCAGGCGTGGCATCAGGATGTCGCAGAAGATGAGTTCGGGCGCATGGTCATTGACCTTGGCCAGCGCGTCGAAACCGTCTTCGGCCAGGACGACGTCGTGACCGCCCTGGCGCAGGAAGATCTCGGCGCTGCGGCGAATCGTGTTGCTGTCGTCGATGACCAGCACCTTGGCGCCTGCCGGTGCGGCCGCGCCTTCGTCGGGCCCCTGAATCTCCAAGCGCGGTTCTCCTCGTATGCCCAACGGTCGCAGAGCGCCGCGGGCGTCGGGTCAGATCTGGACCATCTCGAAGTCTTCCTTGCGCGCCCCGCATTCAGGACAGGTCCAGTTCATGGAGACATCGGCCCAGGCGGTGCCAGGCGCGATGCCATGCTCCGGGTCACCTGCTGCCTCGCTGTAGATCCAGCCGCAGATCAGGCACATCCAGCTACGCGGTTCGCTCACGGTCAGACTGTCATCTCACTACAATGGAGGCGGATTGTAGCCACGCATTTCCCAGGAAAACTGAGGAATTGTGAGGACCTACAGCACGTTCCTCACACATTGCTAGAGGTTCGGCGGCAACGCCGGGCACTGGCGCAGCAAGCACCGCGCCACCGTCGCGCCAAGGTTGTCCCCCATGACCCCCGAACCCACACCGGCCACCTCCCTGGAAGGCCCGGCCCCGGAGCCGCCACCGCCAGCCTGCGTGATGTGCTTCAACGCCAGCGACCCCAGTGGCGCCGGCGGGCTGGCAGGCGACGTCGCCACCATAGCGGCAATGGGCGCGCACGCACTGCCCATCGTGACGTCCATCGTGATGCGTGACACGGCCGACGTGTTCGACCAGCACGAGATCGACGCCGAAGCCGTCGCCGAACAGGCCCGCACCATCCTGGAGGACGTGACGATTGCCGGCTGGAAGGTCGGCTTTCTGGGCAATGCCGACAACGTCAGCGCGGTGGCCGAGATCCTGTCGGACTACAACGAGATCCCGCTCGTCAGCTACCTGCCCAACCTGAGCTGGCTCGAAGAAGACCAGCTGCAGCCCTACCTGGATGCCTTTCGCGAGCTGATCCTGCCGGCCACCGAAGTGCTGGTGGGCAGCCACAAGACGCTGCAGGACTTCCTGTTGCCGGAATGGGACAGCGAACGCCCGCCCTCGGCACGCGAACTGGCCGTGGCCGCCGGCGAACACGGCACGCGCTACGTGCTGGTGACCGGCGTGATGCTGGCCAGCAAGGGCGCCGAGCAGTTCATCGACAACGTGCTGGCGTCGCCGCAGGGCGCCATCGCGGGTGAGAAGTTCGAACGATTCGACACTTCATTCGTGGGCGCCGGCGACACACTGGCGGCCGCGCTGGCCGCCTTGCTGTCGGCCGGCGGCGAGTTGCAGGCTGCCGTGGGCGAAGCCCTGTCCTTCCTGGACCAGAGCCTGGATGCGGGCTTCCGGCCGGGCATGGGGCACATCGTGCCGGACCGCTTCTTCTGGGCCATGCCCCCGGCCGACGAGGAAGGCGCGCCCGACGACGAGCCGGGCGCACCTGAGCCCGAGGACCCCAAAGGCAAGACGACACCGCGCCGCGTCCACTGAAGAGACCATGAACCGCAACCAAGACCTGTTCGACCGCGCGCAGCGCGTCATCCCCGGCGGCGTCAATTCACCGGTGCGGGCGTTTCGCGCCGTGGGCGGCACGCCGCGCTTCATCCGCCGCGCCCAGGGCGCCTACCTGTGGGACGCCGAGGGGAAGCAGTACATCGACTACATCGGTTCCTGGGGCCCGATGATCCTGGGCCATGGCCATCCCGCGGTGCTGGAGGCCGTGCAGAAGGCGGCCGCCGACGGCTTCAGCTTCGGCGCACCCACCGAGCGCGAGGTCGAACTCGCCGAAGCCATCATCGCCCAGGTGCCCAGCGTCGAGCAGGTGCGCCTGGTCAGCAGCGGCACCGAAGCCGGCATGAGCGCGCTGCGCCTGGCACGCGGCGCCACCGGCCGCAGCAAGATCATCAAGTTCGAGGGCTGCTACCACGGCCACGCCGACGCGCTGCTGGTCAAGGCCGGATCGGGGCTGGCCACCTTCGGCTTCCCGACCAGCGCCGGCGTGCCGGCCGATGTCGTCAAGCACACCCTGGTGCTGGAGTACAACAACCTGGCCCAGATCGAAGAAGCCTTTGCCACCCAGGGCGACGAGATCGCCTGCGTGATGATCGAGCCGATTGCCGGCAACATGAACTTCGTGCGCGCCAGCGTGCCCTTCATGAGCCGGCTGCGCGAGCTGTGCACCCAACACGGCGCGATGCTGGTCTTCGACGAGGTGATGACGGGTTTTCGCGTCGCGCTGGGTGGGGCGCAGAGCGTCTACGCCCGGCTGATCCCCGGCTTCAAGCCCGACATGAGCGTGTTCGGCAAGGTCATCGGCGGCGGCATGCCGCTGGCGGCCTTTGGCGGCACGCGCGCGGTGATGAGCCAGCTCGCACCGCTGGGCCCGGTCTACCAGGCTGGCACGCTCAGCGGCAACCCGGTGGCCACCGCCTGTGGCCTGGCCACGCTGAAGGAAGTCGCCAGACCGGGCTTCTACGAAGACCTCGCCGCCAAGACCCGGTCGCTGGTGCACGGTCTGGAAGCGGCCGCACGGGAAGCCGGTGTGCCGCTGGTGGGCGACAGCGAAGGGGGCATGTTCGGCTTCTTCTTTGCCGACCGCCTGCCGCAGAACTATGCCGTCGTGATGGCCACCGACAAGGACCGCTTCAACCGCTTCTTCCACGGCATGCTGGACCGCGGCGTGTACCTGGCGCCAGCCCTCTACGAAGCCGGCTTCGTCAGCGCCGCACATTCGGCCGACGACCTGGCCACGACGATTCGCGCGGCGACGGACGCGCTGTCCGGCGAACCCGCGCCAGCCTGAACGACCGCTGGGTGCGCCGATGAACCCACCGGCGCCAACCCGGCCGTGCAGCAATTGCGGCGCCCCGCTGCAGGCCCTGCGCCTGGCCGGGCACTACGGCAGCGTGGTCGAGATCGACCTGTGCGCACCCTGTCACCTGGTGTGGTTCGACGTCGTCGAGTCGGCGCGCCTGGCCGGCCCCGGTTTGCTGGCGCTGATCGGTGCCATGGCTGCGGCGCAGGCGCTGCCGCACCAGCCCATGCGGCCCGATCTCGCCTGCCCCCAGTGCCGCAGCGCGGTCCGCACGGTGCACAACCGTACGCGCTGGGGCCGCTCGCTGCAACTGGAGTGCCCGCAGCACCACGGCGCCT
>DAORNK010000165.1:0-9143 GCA_035440985.1 Rubrivivax sp.
TCGTACGGCCGTCGCGCCGGCGTGCGTGTGGCCGTGCTGCGCGTGCCGGGCATCTACGCCGGCGACCGCCCGGGGGGCCACCCGCGTGATCGCCTTCTGCGCGGCACCCCCGCGCTGTGCCGTGCCGACGACGTCTACACCAACCACATCCACGCCGATGACCTGGCACGTGCCTGCGTGGCGGCGCTGTGGCGGGCAGGGCCGCAGCGCATCTTCCATGTCTGCGACGATACCGAGATGCGGATGGGCGACTATTTCGACCTGGCCGCCGATCTCTGCGGCCTGCCGCGCCCGACGCGCCTGACCCGCGCCGAGGCCGCGCAGCAACTGAGCCCGATGCTGATGAGCTTCATGAGCGAATCGCGCCGGCTGGACAACCGTCGCCTGAAGCGTGAGCTGCGCCTGCGCCTGCGCTACCCGACGGCGCGCGAGGGCATTCTGGCCTAGCGGCGGCGCGAGCCGAAGGGCGGTTGGCGACGCCAGTAGCGGATCATCAGGAAACCGCCGACCATGCCGCCCAGGTGCGCGAAGTGCGCGATGTTGCCGCCACTGAACCCGAACAGCGCGTCGATCAGACCCGAACCGAGCAGCAGTTCGAGGCCGCCGAAGACCATCACGAAGGTGCGTGCCTTCATGGGGATGGGTGGGAACAGCGGCATGATGATGCGGTTCGGGAACAGCATGCCGAAGGCCAGCAGCAGCGCAAACAGCGCGCCCGAGGCGCCCACGGTCGGCGTGCTCGAACCCGTCAGCCAGGTCACCAGCAGTTGTGCCGCCGCGGCGGCCAGCACACCGGCGAGCAGGAACTGCCAGTAGCGCTTGGGGCCCCACAGCCGTTCCAGTTCGGAGCCGAACATCCACAGGCCCAGCATGTTGAAGAACAGGTGTCCCATGCCCCCGTGCAGGAAGGCATAGCTGACGATCTGCCAGGGCATGAACAGGCCGCTGCCCAGCGGCCACAGCGCCAGCCAGCGCTCCAGCGACAAGAACACCTGCAGGCAGAACACCGCCGTGCAGGCGAGCATCAGGTTCTTGGTCAGTGGAGGAATGGGCGGCATGGCCTCAGAGCTTGGGGTTCGGTCGAGCCCGACTGGTGCCCGCGGCCAGACTCGAACTGGCACGCCTTGCGGCGGCGGATTTTGAATCCGCTACGTCTACCGATTTCGTCACGCGGGCGGCACGCTCCAGGGCTGGCCTGAAGGCGGGGCGGATTATCACATGGGCCCGCGCGCCAGCCGGGCCGCGCTGCGACAATCGAAACGCGCACAGGAGCAGATGATGGCGTGGAGTGAAGCGGCAAGGCACTACAAGACCCTGGAAGACGTCATTGGCGGCACGCCGCTGGTGCGGTTGCAGCGCCTGCCGGGCGAAGCCGGCGCGGCGCGTGGCAATGTCATCCTGGGCAAGCTCGAAGGCAACAACCCGGCGGGTTCGGTGAAGGACCGGCCGGCCATCGGCATGATCCGCGGCGCCGAGGAGCGCGGCGAGATCCGGCCCGGCGACACGCTGATCGAGGCCACTTCGGGCAACACCGGCATCGCACTGGCGATGGCGGCGGCCATACGCGGCTACCGCATGGTGCTGATCATGCCGGAGGACCTGTCCATCGAACGCGCGCAGACCATGAAGGCCTTCGGCGCCGAACTGATCCTCACGCCGCGCTCGGGCGGCATGGAGTTCGCCCGCGACCTGGCCGAAACGATGCAGGCCGAAGGCAAGGGCCGTGTGCTGGACCAGTTCGCCAACGCCGACAACCCGCGCGTGCATCAAACGACCACCGGCCCGGAGATCTGGGCCGACACCGGCGGCCGCATCACGCATTTCGTCAGCGCCATGGGCACGACGGGCACGATCACCGGCGTCTCGCGCTACCTGAAGAGCCAGAACCCCGCGGTGCGGGTGGTCGGTGCGCAACCGGCCGAGGGATCGCGCATTCCCGGCATCCGCAAATGGCCGGAGGCCTACCTGCCCAGGATCTACGACCCCAGCGGTGTCGACGAACTGGTGCTCGTGAGCCAGGCCGATGCTGAAGAGATGGTGCGCCGGATGGCGCGCGAAGAGGGCCTGTTTGCCGGCATCTCGGCGGCGGGGGCCTGCTGGGTGGCGCTGCAGCTGGCGCAACGACTCGAGAACGCCACCATCGTCTTCATCGTCTGCGACCGGGGCGACCGCTACCTGTCCACGGGGGTGTTTCCCGCATGACCGAGGTCGCGCGCTTCTGCCAGCAATGCGGCCAGGCGCTGGCGCCCATCACGCTGGACGAAGACAGCGGGGCCAGGACACGGATGCGCTGCGTGGGTTGCGGCTGGACGCACTGGAACAACCCGACCCCGGTGCTGGCCGCCATCGTCGAATGCGCCGACCAGGGCGGGCGTGTGCTGCTGGCACGCAATGCCGCCTGGCAACACCGCATGTTCGCGCTGATCACCGGCTTCATGGAAGCCGGCGAGACGCCGCAGGACGGCATCAGGCGTGAAGTCCAGGAAGAAACGGCGCTGGACGTGTTGTCGCTGGACCTGGTGGGCGTCTACGACTTCCAGCGCATGAATCAGGTCATCATCGCCTACCACGTGCTGGCACGCGGTGAAGTTCGGCTGTCGCCCGAGCTGGCGGAGTACAAGCTCTTCGAACCGCAGGACCTGCGTTGCTGGCCGGCCGGCACCGGCCATGCCTTGGCCGACTGGCTGCGCACGCGCGGGATCGAGCCACACTACATCGAACTTCCACCCCCCCGACCGTAGAATCGCCTGCCATGGACGTGACCAAGGATCTCGATTGCCGCGGCTTGAACTGCCCGCTGCCCATCCTCAAGGCCAAGAAGGCCCTGGCGGACATGGTCAGCGGCGAGTTGCTGCGTGTGATCTCCACCGACGCGGGGTCGGTGCGCGACTTCCAGGCTTTTGCACGTCAGACCGGCAACGAGCTGGTCGAACAGACCACGCAAGGGGCGGATTTCCTGCATACGCTGCGCCGCAGGTAACGCGGCGCGCGCTCGCGGTCGCCTACAGCGGCAGCGTCTTCAGGAAGTCGCGGAAGCCCGGACCCAGCAGCGGATGCGCGAGCGCCAGTTCCACGTTGGCCTCCAGGAAGCCTTCCTTGCTGCCACAGTCGTAGCGCTTGCCTTCGTAGCGGTAGGCGAACACCTTTTCGCGCCGGAGCAGCGAAGCGATGCCGTCGGTGAGCTGGATCTCCCCCCCGACGCCACGCGGCTGGCTGGCGATCTCGTGGAAGACACCGGGTGTCAGGATGTACCGGCCGGCGACGCCCAGGCGGGACGGTGCCACTTCTGGGGCGGGCTTCTCGACGATGCGCGTGACGTCGATCAGGCGATCGTTGACTTCGGAGCCGGCCACGATGCCGTAGCGGCGCGTGTGGTCGGCCGGCACTTCCTGCACCGCGAGAATCGACGCCCGCCATTCGGCAAATTGTTCCACCATCTGCTTGAGTACCGGCGTTTCACCAACCATCAGGTCGTCGGCCAGCAGCACGGCAAAAGGCTGGTCGCCGACCAGGCGTTGACCACACAGCACCGCGTGGCCCAGACCCAGCGCCTGGGCCTGGCGCACGTAGATGCACTCCATGTCGTCGGGCTTGACGCTGCGCACCACCTGCAGCAGGTCCTGCTTGTTGGCCTGCTCCAGCGCCACTTCCAGCTCGTAGGTCATGTCGAAGTGGTCTTCGATCGGCCGCTTGTGACGGCCTGTCACAAAGATCATTTCGCGTACGCCTGCCGCATACGCCTCTTCCACCGCATACTGGATCAGTGGCTTGTCCACCACGGGCAGCATCTCTTTGGGCTGTGCCTTGGTGGCGGGCAGGAAGCGTGTTCCGAGACCTGCCACCGGGAAAATAGCCTTACGGATACGCATCGGGTCCCTAGAATCGTGGGCTGATTTCCGATTCTGTCATGTGACGCCTCCATCACCATATGACAACTTCACGCCGCCAGTGATGGATGTGCTGATCGTTGAACCCCTGGACGCTGACGTTCTGCACTGGTTAGGTGCGCGTCACGCGGTGCAGTTTGCGCCCGAATTGGCGCAGGACCTCCCCGCCTTCCGGTCCGTGCTCAGTGGTGTGCGGGCGTTGATCATCCCGCCTTCCGTGCCGGTGGACGCCAGTGTGCTGCAGCGTGCACCGCGCCTGCGGGCGGTGGGCCGCTTGTCGGTGGGGGCCGAAAACATCGACCTGGACGCCTGCGAACTCGCGGGCGTGGAGGTCGTTCGTCCATCCAATGCCAGTGCCAGTTCCGAGGCCGAGTTCGTCATCGGGGCGCTGCTGCAGATGTTGCGGCGCGTGCCCGTGCTCAATGGCGAAGGCCTGCTGGTGGGCCGCGAACTGGGCGGCACCACGGTAGGAGTGGCAGGGATGACGCCCACGGTCAAGCCGCTGGTCCAGCTGCTGGGCGCCTTCGGGTCGCGCGTACTGGGCTACGACCCCGGTGTGCACGCCACCGACCCGATCTGGGCCCGCTACGGGCTGGAGCCGGTGACCTTGCGCGAACTGATGCAGACCTGCGACGCGGTCTGTGTGCTGTTGCCCTACTACCAGCGCTACATCGGCCTGTTCGGCGAGCGCGTGCTGGTGGCGGCCAAGCCCAACCAGGTGCTGGTCAGCCTGGCGCACTCCAGTCTGTTCGACGAGCGGGCACTGGCCCATGCGCTGACCGAAGGTGCGCTGGCGGCGGCGTGGTTCGACTGCCTCGAACCAGGCGCGCTGGACCCGGGCCGCCCGTTGCGCCACATCGACACCCTGCAGGTCACGCCGAGGGTCAGCGGCACGACACAGGAATCGCGCGTGCGAAGTGCCTGGTCGGTGGCCCGCCGCATCGATGACCTGTTGGCCACCGCGCCGGCGCGCCGCAGCTTCAGGCCGACGCGGCCAGACGAGCTTGCTGGTCTTGCAGGCGGGACAGGGCCTGCCTGAAGTCCGCCAGGCGGGCACGCTCCTGCTCGACGACGGCCGCCGGCGCACGCGCGACAAAGCTCTCGTTGCCCAGCTTCGCTTCGGCCTTGGTGATCTCGCCGTACAGGCGCTCGATCTCCTTGCCCAAACGCGCCGTCTCGGCGGCGACGTCGACCTGCACGTGCAACGCCAAGCGCAGGTCACCGTTGACCGCGACGGGTGCGGCCTGCGTGGCAGCCGCGAAGGCCGCTTCATCGGCCAGCAGCTGCACATCGGCCAGCCTGGCCAGTGACTGGATCAGCGGCGTCGCGGCTTCCACGAAGCTGCGGTCACCCAGCGTCAGCAGCGGCACGCGCTCGCCGGGTGGCAGGCCCATCTCGCTGCGCAGACGGCGGATCTCGGCCATCACGGACTTCAGCCGCGCCATCCAGGCGTCCGCCGTTGCGTCCACCCTTTCCAGCTGCGCCACCGGGTAGGGCGCGCTCACGATAGTGGGGCTGGCCTTGCGGCCGGCCACCGGCGCCACGGTCTCCCACAGCTCGGCGGTGATGAAGGGCGCCACCGGGTGCAGCAGGCGGAGCACGGTCTCCAGCACGCGGATCAGCGTGCGGCGCGTGGCTCGTTGCTGGGCTTCACTGCCCCTCGCGATCTGCACCTTGGCGATTTCCAGGTACCAATCGCAGTACGCCTCCCACACGAACGCGTAGATGGCGTTGGCCACGTTGTCCAGCCGATACTCGGCAAAGCCCTGAGCCACCGCGGCTTCCACGCGCTGCAGCTCGCCGGTGATCCAGCGGTCGGCCAGGCTGAACTGCAGGTAGGCTCCGCCCGGCGCGCAGGCCGCGGCGGCGTGCTCCTGCAGCCCGCAGTCCTTGTCGGCGCAGTTCATGAGCACGAACTTGCTGGCGTTCCAGAGCTTGTTGCAGAAATTGCGATAGCCCTCGCAGCGCTTGCTGTCGAAGTTGATGTTGCGGCCCAGCGTGGCGTAGCTGGCCATCGTGAAGCGCAGCGCGTCGGCGCCGAAGGCCGGGATGCCTTGCGGGAACTCCTTTTCCGTCTCCTTGCGCACGCGCGGCGCGGTCTCGGGTTTGCGCAAGCCGGTCGTGCGCTTGTCCAGCAGCTCGGGCAGCGCGATGCCGTCGATCAGGTCCACCGGATCCAGCACGTTGCCTTCGCTCTTGCTCATCTTGTGGCCCTGCGCGTCGCGCACCAGGCCGTGGATGTAGACATCGCGGAAGGGCACCTGGCCGGTGAAGTGCGTGGTCATCATGATCATCCGGGCCACCCAGAAGAAGATGATGTCGAAGCCCGTGACCAGCACCGTGCTGGGCAGGAAGAGGTCCTGCTCGATGGTCTTCTCGGGCCAGCCCAGCGTCGAGAAGGGCACCAGGGCCGAGCTGTACCAGGTGTCCAGCACGTCCTCGTCGCGGGTCAGCGGCCCGCTGTAGCCGGCGGCGCTGGCGCGCTGGCGCGCTTCGTCCTCGTTGCGGCCGACGAACAACTCGCCACCCGCGCCGTACCAGGCCGGGATCTGGTGGCCCCACCACAGCTGGCGGCTGATGCACCAGTCCTGGATGTTGTCCATCCAGTGGTTGTAGGTGTTGACCCATTGTTCGGGCACGAAGCGCACCTGGCCGCTGCTGACGGCGCGACGGGCTTTTTCGGCGATGCTGCTGCCGTCCTGGCCGGCCTTGTTGACGGCCACGAACCACTGGTCGGTGAGCATGGGCTCGACCACTTGTCCGGTGCGCGCACAGCGCGGCACCGTCAGCCGGTGCTTCTTGGTCTCCACCAGCAGACCTTGGGCTTGCAGGTCAGCCACCACCTTCTGGCGTGCCACGAACCGGTCCAGGCCGCGGTAGGCGGCCGGTGCGTGGTGGTTGACCCTGGCGTCCAGGTCCAGTACGCCGATCATGGGCAGGCCGTGGCGCTGGCCCACGGCATAGTCGTTGGCGTCGTGCGCTGGTGTGACCTTGACCACGCCGGTGCCGAAGGCGCGGTCGACATAGGCGTCGGCAATCACCGGAATCAGCCGGTCGCACAGCGGCAGGCGCACCTGCCGGCCCACGCAGGCGGTGTAGCGTTCGTCGTCGGGGTGCACCATCACCGCGGTGTCGCCGAGCATGGTCTCCGGCCGCGTGGTGGCCACCACCAGGCTGCCGCTGCCGTCTGCCAGCGGATAGCGGATGTGCCACAGGAAGCCGTCCTCTTCTTCGCTTTCGACCTCCAGGTCCGACACCGCGCTCTTGAGCGCCGGGTCCCAGCTCACCAGGCGCTTGCCCCGGTAGATCAGGCCTTCGTCGAACAAGCGCACAAAGGTCTCCGTGACGACGGTGGACAGCTTCTCGTCCATCGTGAAGTACTCGCGCGACCAATCCACGCTGTCACCCATGCGCCGCATCTGGTTGGTGATGGTGGCGCCGGAGCTGGCCTTCCACTCCCAGACCTGGGCGACGAAGTTCTTGCGGCCCAGGTCGTGGCGCGACCGGCCCTGGTCCTGCAGCTGCCGCTCCACGACGATCTGCGTGGCGATGCCGGCATGGTCGGTGCCGGGCAGCCACAGTGTGTTGTGGCCGCTCATGCGGTGATAGCGTGTCAGCGCGTCCATGATGGTCTGGTTGAACGCGTGCCCCATGTGCAGCGTGCCCGTGACGTTGGGCGGTGGCAGCTGGATGGCAAACGAAGGCCGTGCCGGGTCCAGCGTGGGCTGGAACGCGTTCGCGGCAGCCCAAGGGGGGCCCCAGCGCGATTCGATGGCGGCAGGTTCGAAGGACTTGGCGAGCTCGGTCATGATGGCGGGACAACGCGATACAACCCGGCCGGCGGCCGTGTCAACGCAATCGATGCGGAATGGGTTGCAATTGTAGGTGGCACCATCCTGCCACCATCGATGGATCGGGAGGACAGACCATGCAGCGGACCGTTCAGGGTACTCGTCGATGCAGGCTGGCTGTGGCCGCGCTGTGCCTGGCCGGCCTTCTCACCGCCTGCGGGGGCGGGGGCGGTGACGCCGGCACATCGCCGCCGCAGAGTTGCAGCATCACCTCCCAGCAGGGCTGGCTGCGCGACTACCTGGATGACTGGTACTTCTGGTACGCCGACAGCCCGCGGCCCAGCCCGGCTCAGTTCGCCAGCGTGGAGACCTACTTCAACGCCATGCTGTCGCCCGGCCGCCCGCCCGACTTTCCGCCCGACCGCTGGAGCCGCAGCGAAAGCACCGAGTCCTTCAACCGTTTCTTCGGTGACGGCGCGACGCTGGGCTACGGTCTGTCGGTGGCCGGGCTGGAAGTCAGCGGCCAGCCGCAGCGCCCGCTGCATGTGCGCTGGGTCGAAGCCCTGTCCCCGGCGGCGGCCGCCGGCGTGCAACGGGGTGACGAGGTGCTGGCGATCGGCGGCCGCAGTGCGGCGGACATCATCGCCAGCGACGACTACTCGCTGCTGTCGCCGCTGCAAGCTGGCGAGAGCCTCACCTTGCGGCTGCGCCGTTCAGGTCAGGAGCGCAGCGTGGTGCTGACGGCGGCCGTTTTTGCCTTGACGCCGGTGACCGGCACAGCGGTGGTGACCAGCCCGCTGGGGCGCAAGCTGGGCTACGTGGCGGTCAAGGACATGATCGCCCAGGCCCTGAGCCCGCTGGATGCGGCCTTTGCCAACTTCCAGTCGACCGGTGTGCAGGATCTGGTGCTGGACCTGCGCTACAACGGCGGCGGCCTGGTCAGCACCGGCGCGACGCTGGCGTCCTACGTCGCCGGTGCGCGCGGTGCGGGCCGTACCTATGCCCGGCTGCTCTACAACGACAAGCGGGCTGCCGCCAACAATCAGACCTACACCTTCAGCACCCCGCCGGCCGGCCTGGATCTGCGCCGCGTCATCGTGCTGATGGGCCCGCGCACGTGCTCGGCCAGCGAGCAACTGGTCAATGGCCTGCTTGGCGCCGGCATCGAGGTACTGGGCGTCGGCGATACCACCTGCGGCAAGCCAGTGGGCTTCCTGCCCACGAGTGCCTGTGGCCGAACCTACAGCGTGGTCAATTTCGAGAGCGTCAATGCGCTCAACGAGGGTCGCTACTTCGACGGCCTGGCCCCCACCTGCCCGGTGGCGGAAGACTTCAGGGCCGCCATGGGCAGCGCGGCAGACCCGCTGTGGGTTGCCGCCACGCATCTGGCCGACAAGGGCGCCTGCCCCAGCGCTGCGGCCAGCCCGGTGCCGCTGGCAAGCCGCCGCCTGCGCAGCGCCGACGG
>DAORNK010000166.1:0-1655 GCA_035440985.1 Rubrivivax sp.
TGCGCGCCGATGCCGGGAATGAGCAGCGGCAGCTTCGGCGCCAATGCGCGCACGCGGGCCAGCTCCTGCGGGAAGGTGGCGCCCACCACCAGGGCGAGCTGGCCGCCGGCATTCCAGGGGCCGGCCGCCAGGCGGGCGATGTGCTCGTACAGCAGGCCGCCATCGGCCAGCGGCTGCGCCTGCAGGTCGCTGCCGCCGGGGTTGCTGGTGCGGCACAGCAGGATCAGGCCCTTGCCGGCGTAGCGCGTGTAGGGCTCGAGGGAATCGTGGCCCATGAAGGGCGAGAGCGTCACCGCGTCGGCGGCGTAGCGCTCGAAGGCCTCGCGCGCGTATTGCTCGGCCGTGGCGCCGATGTCGCCGCGCTTGGCGTCCAGGATCACCGGGACCTGCGGCGCCACGGCATGGATATGGGCGATCAGCCGTTCGAGCTGGTCTTCGGCGCGCTGCGCCGCGAAATAGGCGATCTGCGGCTTGAAGGCGATCACCAGGTCCTTCGTGGCGTCGACGATGGCGGCGCAGAAATCGAAGATGCGCGAAGCGTCGCCGCGCCAGGCCAGCGGGAACTTCGCCGGCTCCGGGTCCAGCCCGACACACAGCATCGAGCCCTGGGTGGCCTCGGCGTGGGCGATCTGGCGGCGAAAGTCCATCATGTCGCGCTCCAGCGGCGGGCCAGATCCGCGGCCAGGCCGGTGTAGGCGGCCGGTGTCAGCGCCAGCAGCCGGGCCTTGTCGTCGGCCGGAATGGCCAACGCGGCGATGAAGCCCTGCATCAGCTCGCGGGTGATGGGCTGGCCGCGCGTGAAAGCCTTGAGCTGGTCGTAGGGGTTGGGGAGGCCATGGCGGCGCATCACCGTCTGTACTGGCTCGGCCAGCACTTCCCAGGCGGCGTCCAGGTCGGCGGCCAGTGCCGCTTCGTTGACCTCCAGCTTGTCCATCCCGCGCTGCAGGCTGTCATGGGCCAGCACGCTGTAGCCCAGGGCCACGCCCATGTTGCGCAGCACCGTGCTGTCGGTCAGGTCGCGCTGCCAGCGGCTGATCGGCAGCTTCTGGCTCATGTGGGCCAGCAGCGCGTTGGCCAGCCCGTAGTTGCCTTCGGCGTTCTCGAAGTCGATCGGGTTGACCTTGTGCGGCATCGTCGAGGAACCGACTTCGCCTGCCTTGAGCTTCTGCTTGAAGTAGCCCAGCGAGATGTAGCCCCAGACGTCGCGCGCCCAGTCGATCAGCAGCGTGTTGCTGCGGGTGATGGCGTCGAACAGCTCGGCCATGTAGTCGTGCGGCTCGATCTGGATCGTGTAGGGGTTGAAACCCAGGCCCAGGTGCTCCTGCACCACCCGGCGGCTGAAGGCTTCCCAGTCGAAACCGGGGTAGGCCGCCAGATGCGCGTTGTAGTTGCCGACCGCGCCGTTCATCTTGCCCAGCAGGGGCACGGCGGCGATGCGCCCGCGCGCCGTGGACAGCCGCGCGGCCACGTTGGCGACTTCCTTGCCCACCGTGGTGGGGCTGGCCGTCTGGCCGTGCGTGCGGCTGAGCATGGGCACGCCGGCCAGCGCCTGGGCCATCCCACCCATCCGGCCCAGCAGCCCATCCAGCGCCGGCAACAGCACCTGCTGGCGGGCGGCCTGCAGCATCAGCGCGTGGCTGGTGTTGTTGATGTCC
>DAORNK010000166.1:1705-9117 GCA_035440985.1 Rubrivivax sp.
GTGGCCCTTGAACCGCCCCTTGATCCACATCTCCACGGCCTTGACGTCGTGGTTGGTGGTCTTCTCGATGTCCTTGATGGCCAGCGCATCGCTGGGGCCGAAATGCTGGACCAGGCCCTGCAGCACGCTGCGTGCGCTGGCCGACAGCGGCGCAAATTCGGCAAACCCGGCGTCCGACAACGCGATGAACCATGCCACTTCCACCTGCACGCGGCGGTGCATCAGGCCCTGTTCCGACATCAGCGGGCGCAATGCCGCCAGCCTGGCGGCGTAACGGCCGTCCAGCGGTGACAGGGCGGAAAGCGAGGGCAGGCTCATGGGGGCAGCTCGGGGCTTGGGGCAGCTCTGGTGCGCTGCGGGTGGCCGGTCCCGGCGCCGGGGTCGGCAGGCACCGGAAGGCGCGGCGGGTGAGGCCGGATTCTAGGAGGCGGCGTGGGCGCGGAACGACTCTTGCATCGGGGAGAATCGCCCTTTGTCGACCAACCCCCCCATTTGGAGCCCCCCATGACCGTGAACCGCCGCTCGGCGATCGTCCTTGCCGCCCTGGCCAGCGCGCTGCTGGCCCCCGCCGCCTTTGCCCAGACCAAGCTCAAGGTGGCCGCCATCTACACCGTGCCGGTGGAGCAGCAATGGGTCAGCCGCATCGACAAGGCATTGAAGGCCGCGGTCGGCCGCGGCGAGATCGAGTACGTGTTCAGCGAGAACGTGGCCAACGCCGACTACGAGCGCGTGATGCGCCAGTACGCCGAGAAGGGCCACACGCTGATCGTCGGCGAATCCTTCGCCGTCGAGGCGGCCGCGCGCAAGGTGGCCAGGGACTACCCCAAGATCAGCTTCCTGATGGGCTCCAGCGGCAAGCCGCAGGAGCCCAACTTCAGCGTCTTCGACAACTACATCCAGGAGCCGGCCTACCTCTCGGGCCTGATCGCCGGCGGCATGAGCAAGTCCGGCAAGATCGGCATGGTGGGCGGCTTTCCCATCCCCGAAGTCAACCGCCTGATGAACGCCTTCATGGCCGGCGTGAAGGAAGTGAACCCCAAGGCCGAGTTCATGGTCAGCTTCATCAACAGCTGGTTCGACCCGCCCAAGGCCAAGGAAGCCGCCTTCGCGATGATCGACAAAGGCGCCGACGTGATGTACGCCGAGCGCTTCGGCGTCAGCGACGCGGCCAAGGAGCGCAAGGTGCTGGCCATCGGCAACGTCATCAACACCCAGGACAAGTACCCCGACACCGTGGTCGCCAGCGCGCTGTGGAACATGGAGCCCAGCATCGATGCGGCCATCAAGGCCGTGAAGGCCGGCGCCTTCAAGGCCGAGGACTACGGCCACTACTCGACGATGAAGTACAAGGGCAGCGAACTCGCGCCCATCGGCACCTTCGAGGGCAAGGTGCCCAAGGCCGTGATCGACAAGGTGCGCGCCCGCACCGCCGAGATCCTGGCCGGCAGCTTCACGGTCAAGGTCGACGACAGCCAGCCCAAGGGCGGCGCACGGTAGGTGTTGTCGGCTGGGCGAAGGGTGGGAGCTTGCGGCAGGTCAAGAGTCATTGACATTGCCGGCTTGTCTCCGCTGCGCCGCATTGCCAGCGCCGAGCGCGCGGCGCACAGTATCGGTGGCGGCCGATGTGCCGTCACAAGCCGCATCGCCTGCACCGCAAGGTGAGGCCCCGCTCCAGTCCGGTTCGAAGCCCCACATGCGCTTGCAGGAACACGCTGAGCGTGCTCCTGGGGGCGAAGCCGGGTTGCGGGCGCTTTTTTTTTCTGAAGGAGTGACACGGTGAAAGCCATGCGTTTCAGTGCTTTGGTCCTGGCAGTCGGTGCGATTGCGGTGGGCTTTGGGGCCGGTCCCGCTGCCGCCCAGGTGGTGATGCGGATGAGCATCTCCACCGGCGGGGACTCGCACCAGAAGGTGGCGATCGACACCTTTGCCAAGGAAGTCGAGGCACGCACCAACGGCCGCTACAAGATCCAGAACTTCTACGCCAGCGCGCTGGGCGGCGAGCGCGAAGCGACCGAAGCCGTGCAGCTGGGCACGCAGGAACTCACCTGGACCTCGACCGGGCCGATCCCGAACTTCGTTCCCGAAGCCAAGATCTTCGACGTGCCTTTCCTGTTCCGCGACTACGCGCATGCGCGTGCGGTGCTCGACGGCCCGATCGGCCAGGAGATGATGCCCAAGTTCGAAGCCAGGGGCATCAAGCTGCTGGCCTGGGGCGAAAACGGCTTCCGCCACATGACCAACAGCAAGCGGCCCATCAACGCACCCGAGGACATGAAGGGCCTGAAGATGCGCACGATGGAGAACCCGGTGCACATCCAGGCCTACAAGGGCTTCGGCATCATCCCCACGCCGATGGCCTTCGGCGAGGTCTTCACCGCGCTGCAGCAGGGCACGGTGGACGGCCAGGAGAACCCGCTGTCGGTGATCAGCGCCAACAAGTTCGACCAGGTGCAAAAGCACATGACGCTGACCGGCCACGTCTACTCGGCCGGCGTGTTCCTGATGAGCAAGCAGCACTTCGACAAGCTGGCCGATGCCGACAAGAAGCACTTCCTGGAGGCGGCCAAGGTGGCGGCCAAAGCCAACCGCGACCGCGTCGACCTGGACGAGAAGAACGCCGTCGCCGATCTGACCAAGAAGGGCATGCAGATCGTCACCAACGTCGACAAGGCCAGGTACCAGGCCGCGCTGGCGCCAGTGTTCGTGGAGTTCGAGAAGCAGTTCGGCAAGGCGCAGCTCGACCGCATCAAGAACTACAAGTGAGCGCCGCGCGCTTGCTGGCGTGATTCGGGGCCCGGCGGTTGCCGGGCCCGTTGCGTGTGCGCGGACATCGTCCGGCACGGTCGACCGGGATCGATGAAATGGGCATGAAATCCACTCTGCTGGCCGTGGAGCAGGTGACGACGCGGTTCGCGCTGCTGGTCGCCTGCGCCCTGATGGCCTTCGCCGCTTCGCTGGGCATGTTCCAGGTGCTGAGCCGCTTCGTCTTCGAACTGCCGGCCGAGTGGACCGAGGTTCTGATCCGGTTCTCCCTGATCTGGATGGTCTTCATGGCCATCCCGGCGGCCTTTCGCCAGGGTTCAATGGTCTCGATCGACCTGTTGCACCGCAAGTCGGGCCCGAAGTTCCGGCGCGTGCTGGACGGGCTGCACGCCGTCACCGGGCTGCTGCTGCTGGGCTTCATCATCTGGTTCGGCTGGGACTACGCGCAACGCGGTTCGGTGCAGACCATGATCGGCCTGGAGGGCGTCTCGATGTTCTGGGCCTACCTGGCGATGCCTGTCGGCGGCGCTTTCGCGGCGCTGGGCATCATCGGTGCCTTCCTCGACCCACTTCGCCGCGAACTGGAAACGGCACAGTAGCCGGCACCGGCAGAAGAGCCCACCATGTCGATGACCATGCTCGTCACGATGATCGCGTGCTTCGCACTGTCGATCTCGATTGCGGTTTCGATCGGCCTGTCCAGCCTGGTCGGCCTGTCCTACACCAACTCCAACATGCTGATCTCCGTGAAGGAGGTCTTCAACGCGCTGAACAAGTTTCCGCTGGCCGCGATCCCGTTCTTCATCCTTGCCGGCAACCTGATGGAGTGCGGCGGCATCTCCGAGCGGCTGGTCAACTTCGCCAAATCACTGGTCGGCGGCATCCAGGGCGGGCTGGCGGCCACCTGCGTGCTGACCTGCATGATCTTCGCCGCCGTCTCCGGCTCGTCGGTGGCCACGACCTTTGCCATCGGCGCGATCCTGATCCCGGCCCTGATCAAGCACGGTTACCCGACGCCCTATGCCGCCGCCTTGCAGGCCACCTCGGCAGAGCTCGGCGTGGTCATCCCGCCCTCGATCCCGATGATCCTGTTCGGCGTCTCGGCGGAGGTGTCGATCGGCGAGCTGTTCATCGCCGGCGTCGGGCCCGGGCTGCTGATCGGCGGAGCGCTGATGATCTTCGTCGTGGTCTATGCCCGCATCAAGGGCTACGGCAAGAACGACCATGAAGGGCGGCTGCCGGTGCTCGTCGCCCTGCGGCAGAGCTGGCTGGCCCTGCTGATGCCGGTGGTGATCCTGGGCGGGATCTACGGCGGCGTCTTCACACCCACCGAAGCCTCGGTGGTGGCCGTCTTCTACGCGCTGATCCTGGGCATGTTCATCTACCGGCAGACCCGCCTGGAGCATGTGCTGGCGGTGTTGCGCAAGTCGGTGATCTCGGCCTCGGTGATCATGTTCATCATCGCCAACGCGGGCTTGTTCAGCTACCTGATCACGCGCGCAGGCGTGCCCGACATGATCGGCACCTGGCTGGCCGAGACCCTGCGCAGCCCGGTCTTCTTCCTGCTCGGCGTGAACACCGCGCTGTTCCTGATCGGCATGTTCATCGAGACCTCGGCCGCGATCATCGTGCTGGCGCCGATCCTGGTGCCGGTGGCGATGAAGTTCGGCGTCGACCCGGTGCACTTCGGCATGATCATGATCGTCAATCTGGCGATGGGCATGATCACGCCGCCGTTCGGCGTCAACCTGTTTGCCGCCTGCACGGTGGCCAGGATCTCGCTCGACCGCATCGTCGGCCACCTGGTCCCCTTCGTGCTGGTCGTCATCGGATGCCTGATGGTGATCACCTACGTCCCGGTCATTTCCCTGTTCCTGCGCGACCTGGTGTATCTCAAGTAGTGTCCCCGGCGAGACGGATCCAGCGATCGCGCGTCCGGATCACAGCGGGTGGGTTTGGCTCAAGGAGTCGTCATGCATGTTCTGATCACCGGTGGCGCAGGGTTTCTGGGCCAGAGGCTGGCGCGCAGGCTTCTTGCGCTGGGCGCGCTGAAGGATGGCCAGGGCCGGTTGCGGCCGATCGAGCGCCTGACGCTGCTGGACGTGGTCGCCGCGCCCGACTTCGGCGACCCGCGCGTGCGGGTCGTCAGCGGCGACATCGCCCAGCCGCAGGTCATCGAAGCGGCTGTCGACGCGCAGACCGGCTCGGTCTTCCACCTGGCGGCCATCGTCAGCAGCCAGGCCGAGGCGGATTTCGACCTGGGCATGCGCATCAACGTCGACGCCTTCCGGCTGCTGCTGGAAACCTGCCGCCGGTGCGGACATGGCCCGAAGCTGGTCTTCACCAGCTCGGTGGCCGTCTACGGCGGCACGCTGCCGGCGCTGGTGCTGGACGATACGGCCCTGAGCCCCCGTTCGTCCTACGGCGTGCAGAAGGCCATCGGCGAACTGCTGCTTGCCGACTTCAGCCGCCGCGGCTTCGTCGACGGGCGCGGCCTGCGCCTGCCGACCATCTCGGTGCGGCCCGGCAGGCCCAACCAGGCGGCTTCGTCCTTCGCCAGCGGCATCATCCGCGAACCGCTGCATGGTGAAGAAAGCGTCTGTCCGGTGCGGCCCGACACGCGGCTGTGGCTGCTGTCGCCACAGCAGGCCGTCGAGAACCTGGTCCTGGCGCACGAGCTGCCGGCTGCGGCGTTCGATGGCGCACGCATCGTGAACCTGCCCGGCACCAGCGTCTCGGTGGCAGAGATGCTGGCGGCGCTGGGCCGGGTCGCGGGTGACGAGGTGCTGCGGCGCGTGCGCTGGCAGGAAGACGCCACCATCCAGCGCATCGTCGGCGGCTGGCCGGCCGCCTGGGATGCGACGCGCGCACTGGGCCTGGGCTTTGGCAGCGATGCCGATTTCGAGAGCATCATCCGCGCCTTCATCGCGGAAGAGCAGGCCCGGCGCTGACCCGGTGCCAGGCACTCTGTTCACGAAAGCAGGGTCCACAGTCCCACGCCTGCCATCGCCAGGCCCAGCACCACCAGGTAGACCAGCGAGATCACCCCGGCGCGCAGCAGGCGCGGCCACCAGCGTCCACCATAGACGCGGCGCATCGCCAGCCAGGTGTAGACGGGCACCGCAACCAGTGCCACCAGGCCGAGCCGGTCCACCGGCAGCATGGGCAGGACCATGGTCAGGAACCAGAAGCCGTGCACGTGCAGCGCGAACACCAGGTGTTCGGTGTAGTGCAGGCGACGGTTCCAGTACACGAGCTTGAGGGCCAGGGCAAAGCTGGGCAGCAGCAGGAACATCGCGCCCCCCAGGTTGGCCAGGAAGCGCTCCTTGATGGCGTCCACCTCGCTGGTCATCTTCTTCGGGTCGATGTCGATGCGGCGCTGCACGCGCTTGCAGACCCAGGTCGGCAGGCTCTCGCAATAGAAGACGCCGTCGCGCAGGCCGGCCTTGCCCTGGCCCAGGCTGAGCGTGATGTTCTGGTTCTCGCGGGCCACGGCGGCCGCGTCGCCAGTGTCGAGCTGCATCTCGCCGCCGCCCACCAGCCGGATCAGCAACAGCACCACCAGGCTGATGCTCAGGTACAGCCTCAGGGGCAAAACGTAGTGCTTGCGCCGCCCGGCCAGATACTGCACCGTCAGCTCGCCGGGTTTGAAGAGCAGCAGCTTGAGCGTGCGCCACAGCGCGCCCTCGGTCGCGAAGTAGGCGCCGCCGAACTGCTGCAGGAATTCGCCCAGGCGCGGTGCACGCACGCGCGTTTCCTGGCCGCAGTCGCCGCAATAGCGCGGCCGCGGTTCGGGCAGCGCCGCGCCACAGTTGGGGCACGAGGGCGCCGGCGGGGTCGGGTGGGCTTCTTGCATGCGGGTGCGACGGTAGCTCAAAAAGCGGTGCCGTCCGCATGCCCGAGAATCCCCGCCATGCCCAGTGATCCCGTGCCCGCCCTGCGCCTGTCGGGCATCTGCAAGTCCTTCGGCGCGCTGCGCGCCAACGATCACATCTCGCTGGACCTGGCGCGTGGCGAGGTACTGGCCCTGCTGGGCGAGAACGGTGCCGGCAAGAGCACCCTGGTCAGCATCCTGTTCGGGCACTACGTGGCCGATGCCGGGCACATCGAAGTGGATGGCCGGCCGCTGCCACCGGGCCAGCCGCGCGCGGCGCTGGCCGCCGGCATCGGCATGGTGCACCAGCACTTCACGCTGGCCGACAACCTGAGCGTGCTGGACAACGTGATGCTCGGCACCGAAAGCCTGTGGCTGCCCTTCTCGCGCCGCGCGGCGGCGCGCCAGAAGCTCCTGGCCGAAGGTGGACGTTTCGGCCTGCGCGTCGACCCGGACCGGCGCGTGGCCGATCTTTCGGTGGGCGAGCGCCAGCGTGTGGAGATCCTCAAGGCCCTGGTGCGCGGTGCGCGCATCCTGATCCTGGACGAACCCACGGCCGTGCTGACGCCGCAGGAGAGCGAGGCCCTCTTCGCAACGCTGTCGCAGATGGTGGCCCAGGGCCTTTCCATCGTCTTCATCAGCCACAAGCTCGACGAGGTGCTGCGCGTGAGCCACCGCATTGCCGTGCTGCGCGCGGGGCGCCTGGTGGCCACGCTGCCGGCGGCCGGGGCCGGCAAGGCCCAGCTGGCCGAGGCGATGGTGGGCCGCAGCGTGG
>DAORNK010000167.1:0-9098 GCA_035440985.1 Rubrivivax sp.
GGCGGCGGGGGCGGCGGGGCAACCTTGGGTGCGGGCGGCGGCGGAGGCGGCGGCTTGATGGCGCCGTCGCACTGCTCGAGCGCGGTGGCGGGCGTCCAGCCACTATCGCGCCAGCACAGCTCGTTGGTACCGTTCTTCCAGACGGTGCCATCGGTGCTTTGCCAGTTATCGATGGCCTTCGGTTGCGCGAAGCCCGCGATGGGGGCGGCAAGTGCGGCAGTCGCGAACAGCACTGCCACCTTGTTCAATTTCTTCATGATTCTCCTCTCGAGGAAAGCCGCAGACTAGCCTGCGTAATGTCCAAAACGACAAGCGGGAAATTTGACGTTCGACCGGGCAAATCCCCACAGGCGCGGGCACTTACCACCGACAGATCATTGTGCCATAGGGCGTCGGTTGCTCTGCATTTTGGGGCCAGCGCGTTGACTGCCTTGCGGCGCTGTTGCGCATCCGCGACAGGCTCGCCCCCCGTAGAATCCGGTCACATTCGCTGCCGCACCCCTGCGCGGCGGCTTTGCTTTGCCCCTGTCGCATGACCTCTTTCGCCAAGGAAACACTCGCCGTCAGCCTGGAAGAGGAGATGCGGCGCTCGTACCTCGACTACGCGATGAGCGTGATTGTCGGGCGTGCGCTGCCGGATGCGCGGGACGGGCTCAAGCCGGTGCACCGGCGCGTCCTGTACGCGATGCACGAACTCGCCAACCACTGGAACCGCCCCTACAAGAAGAGTGCGCGCATCGTCGGCGACGTGATCGGCAAGTACCACCCGCACGGTGACACCGCGGTCTACGACACCATCGTACGCATGGCGCAGGACTTTTCGCTGCGCCACATGCTCATCGACGGCCAGGGCAACTTCGGCAGCGTCGACGGCGACAACGCCGCGGCCATGCGCTACACCGAGATCCGGCTGTCCAAGATCGCGCACGAGATGCTCGAGGACATCGACAAGGAAACGGTCGACTTCGCGCCCAACTACGATGGCTCCGAGAAGGAGCCCACGGTGCTGCCGACGCGGCTGCCCAACCTGCTGGTCAACGGCAGCGCCGGCATCGCGGTGGGCATGGCCACCAACATCCCGCCGCACAACCTGAACGAGGTCGTCGACGCCTGCCTGCACCTGCTGAAGAACCCCGACGCGTCCATCGACGAACTGATGGAGATCATCCCGGCGCCGGACTTCCCCACCGCCGGCATCATCTACGGCCTGAACGGCGTGCGCGAGGGCTACCGCACCGGCCGCGGCAAGGTGGTGATGCGCGCCAAGTGCCACTTCGAGGACATCGACAAGGGCCAGCGTCAGGCCATCATCGTCGACGAGATCCCGTACCAGGTGAACAAGAAGACGCTGCTCGAGCGCATCGCCGAGCTCGTCCACGAGAAGAAGATCGAAGGCATCAGCCACATCCAGGACGAGAGCGACAAGTCCGGCATGCGCGTGGTGATCGAACTCAAGCGCGGCGAAGTGCCCGAGGTGGTGCTCAACAACCTGTACAAGCAGACCCAGCTGCAGGACACCTTCGGCATCAACATGGTGGCGCTGATCGACGGCCAGCCGCGCCTGTGCAACCTCAAGCAGCTGGTCGAGATCTTCCTGGATCACCGGCGCGAAGTCGTCACCCGCCGCACCGTCTACGAGCTGCGCAAGGCGCGCGAACGCGGCCATGTGCTCGAAGGCCTGGCGGTAGCGCTGGCCAACATCGACGAGTTCATCGAGACCATCAAGACCAGCCCCACGCCGCCGGTGGCCAAGGCCGCGCTGATGGCCAAGAGCTGGGACAGCTCGATGGTGCGCGAGATGCTGGCGCGCGCCGAGGAATCCACCCCCGGCGGCCGCGAGGCCTACCGCCCCGAGGGCCTGCCGCGCAACTACGGCCTGCAACCCGACGGCCTGTACCGGCTTTCCGACGACCAGGCGCAAGAGATCTTGCAGATGCGCCTGCAGCGCCTGACCGGGCTGGAGCAGGACAAGATCATCGGCGAGTACCGCGAGGTGATGACGCAGATCGCCGACCTGCTGGACATCCTGGCCCGGCCGGAGCGTGTCAGCGCCATCATCAGCGGCGAACTGGCGGACCTGAAGCAGGAGTTCGGCCAGACCAGGCCCGGCGCGCGGCGCAGCGTGATCGAGCGCAACGCGCTGGAACTGGGCACCGAGGACCTGATCACGCCCACCGACATGGTGGTCACGCTCAGCCACACCGGCTACGTGAAGAGCCAGCCGTTGGCCGAGTACCGCGCGCAGCGCCGCGGCGGGCGCGGCAAGCAGGCCACGCAGACCAAGGAAGACGACTGGATCGACCAGCTCTTCATCGCCAACACGCACGACTGGATCCTGTGCTTCAGCGACCGCGGCCGGGTCTATTGGCTCAAGGTCTGGGAGGTGCCCCAGGGTTCACGCAACAGCCGCGGCAAGCCCATCGTCAACATGTTCCCGCTGCAGGCCGGCGAGAAGATCACCGTGGTCCTGCCGCTGACGGGTGAGTTCCGCAGCTTCCCGGCCGACCACTACGTGTTCATGGCCACCGCGCTGGGCACCGTCAAGAAGACCTCGCTGGACGAGTTCAGCAACCCGCGCAAGGCCGGCATCATCGCCGTCGACCTGGACGAAGGCGATTTCCTCATCGGCGCCGCGCTGACCGACGGTCACCACGACGTGATGCTGTTCAGCGACGGCGGCAAGGCGGTGCGGTTTGCCGAAGACGAAGTGCGGCCGCTGTCGCGCACCGCGCGCGGCGTGCGCGGCATGGCGCTGGAGGAAGGCCAGAGCGTGATCGCCATGCTGGTGGCCGAGGACGAGACGCAAAGCGTGCTGACCGCCACCGAGAACGGCTACGGCAAGCGCACCAGCATCGTGGAGTACACCCGGCATGGGCGCGGCACCAAGGGCATGATCGCCATCCAGCAGAGCGAGCGCAACGGCAAGGTCGTGGCCGCAACCCTGGTGCGGCCGGCCGACGAGATCATGCTGATCACCGACAAGGGCGTGCTGGTGCGCACCCGCATCAGCGAGGTGCGCGAACTCGGTCGCGCCACCCAGGGCGTGACACTCATCGCACTGGATGACGGCTCCAAGCTCTCGGGCTTGCAGCGCATCGTGGAGAACGACGCCCCTGGTGAAGGCGACGACAACAACGCCGGCGAGCCCGGCACGGAAGGATCGTGATGTTGAAGGTATGGGTTCTGGCGGCCGCGTTGGCCGTCGCAGGCGGGGTGCAGGCACAGGGCACCGGCGGCAAGAAGGAGCTGGTGGCCAAGGTGCTGCAACTGCAGCAGCCCGGTCTGGAGCAGATGGCACGCTCGCTGGCCCAGCAGCCGGCCGCCATGATGATGCAGCAGGCGGCGCCGGTCCTCCAGCGCCTGCCCGCCGAGCGGCGTGAGGCCGTGGCCCGCGACATCGAGGCCGATGTGCGCAAGTACACCGAAGAGGCGGTGCCGCTGGTCACCGAACGCGCGCTGAAGCTGGCCCCTTCGACGATCGGCGCCCTGCTGGAAGAGCGCTTCTCCGAAGACGAGCTCAAGCAGATCATCGCGATGCTCGAATCACCTGTGAACCGCAAGTTCCAGAGCATGGGCGGCGACATGCAGCGCGCCATCGGCGAGAAGCTCATTGCCGAGACCAAGCCGCAGATCGAACCCAAGCTGCGGGCGCTGGAGCAGGTGGTCTCCAAACGGCTGGGCGTGACGCCCAACGGCGCTGCATCGGCGCCGGCGGCCAAGCCGGCCACCGCCGCGCCACAGGGCAAGAAGTAGGTTGCACCCGCGCATGGCCGATCAGCCCGCCAACGTCCCGGACCTGCTGGCGTTGCGGCAGCGCATCGACGGCGTGGACCGCGAGCTGCTCGCGCTGCTGAACCAGCGCGCACAGCTGGCGCTCGAGGTCGGCGAGCTCAAGAAGCGCGAAGGCTCGGTGGTCTTCAGGCCCGAGCGCGAAGCGCAGGTCATCGACGGCCTGAAGGCCGTCAACCCCGGCCCGCTGCCCAACGAATGCGTGGCACCGATCTGGCGCGAGATCATGTCGGCCAGCCGCGCGCTGGAAACGCCCACGCGGGTGGCCTTCCTGGGCCCGGCCGGCACCTTCAGCGAGGAGGCGGCGCTGGGCTACTTCGGCAGCAGCATCCTGCGCGTACCCTGCGCCAATTTCGACGAGGTCTTCCACGTCACCGCCACCGGTGCCGCCGACTTCGGTGTCGTCCCGGTGGAGAACAGCACCGAAGGCGTGGTCACGCGCTCGCTGGACCTGTTCCTGCACACGCCGCTTTTCATCATCGGCGAGACCAGCCTGTTCGTGCGCCACAACCTGCTGCGCAGGGTCGACTCGCTGGCCGAGGTGACCGCCGTCGTGGCCCACCCGCAAGCGCTGGCGCAGTGCAACGCCTGGCTGTCGGCCCACCTGCCGCGGGCCGAACGACGCCCGGTTTCCAGCAACGCCGAGGGCGCCCGCCTGGCCTCGCTGGACCCCAGCCTGGCGGCCATCGCCAGCACGCGGGCCGGGAGCGAATTCGGCCTGCACGTGGTGGCACCGGCGGTGCAGGACGATGCCCACAACCGCACCCGGTTCGCTGTCGTCACCCATCCGCAGCGGCACCCCGCCCCCAAGCCCAGCGGGCACGATTGCACCAGCCTCGTGGTCAGCGTCACCAACCGCCCCGGTGCCGTGCACGACATGCTGGTGCCGCTGAAGAAGCACGGCGTCTCGATGACACGCTTCGAGTCGCGCCCGGCGCGATCGGGCCAGTGGGAGTACTACTTCTACATCGACATCCAGGGCCACCCCGACGAGCCCACCGTGGACGCGGCGCTGAAGGAGCTGCGCAGCGCCTGCGCCTTCTTCAAGGTGCTGGGCACCTACCCAGTCGACGTGCACTGAGCCATGTTCAATCAGCTCGGTGTCATCGGATGTGGCCTGATGGGCGGCAGTTTTGCGCTGGCCCTCAAGCGCGCCGGCCTGGCCAAGCGCGTGATCGGCTACAGCAAGTCGCCGTCGACCACCGAGCGCGCCCGCAAGCTGGGCGTGATCGACGTGGCTGCCGAATCGGCCCTGCTGGCCGCGTCCGGCTCCGACATCGTGCTGATCGCGGTGCCGGTGTCGGCCACCGAAACCACCCTGCGCGCCATTCGCCACATCGTCGAGCCCGGCATGCTGGTGATGGACGTCGGCAGCACCAAGCGCGATGTGGTGGACGCCGCGCGCCGTGCCCTGCGCGAACGCATCAGCTCCTTCGTGCCGGCCCACCCCATCACGGGCAAGGAAGTCTCGGGCATCCAGAGCGCCGACGGCACGCTGTACAACGGGCGCCAGGTGATCATCACGCCGATGGCCCAGACGGCGCCCGAACTCGTGCAGAAGGCCACCGACGTGTGGAGTGCCATCGGTGCACAGGTGCTGAAGATGACACCGGAAAACCACGACGCGGCCTTTGCTGCGGTGAGCCATCTGCCGCACCTGCTGGCCTTCGCCTACTTCAGTGCGGTGGTCAACCAGCCGGCCGGGCGCGATTTTCTGTCGCTGGCCGGACCGGGTTTCCGCGACTTCACCCGCATAGCGGCCAGCAACCCCGAGACCTGGCGCGACATCCTGGTCTCCAACCGCGAGGAGGTGCTCAAGCAGTCGCAGCGCTTCCGCCAGGCGCTGGATGCGCTGGAGCATGTCATGCGGGAAGGCAACGCCGACGCGCTGGAGGGGCTGATCCGCGGCCCTTCCGAAGGCCGTTCGGGTTGGCAGATGGGCGCACGCATCATGCCGACCGGGGGCTCCAAGAGCTGAAGTCCCGCGGCTGCGCCAGGCGCCCGAGGCCTGCCACCCCGACGCACGATGTACGACCTCCCCTTCCTCGATCTGCCGCCCATGAACGGGGCTGCCGGCACGGTGCGACTGCCCGGCTCCAAGAGCATCTCCAACCGTGTGCTGCTGCTGGCCGGTCTGGCGCAGGGCACGACGGCGATACACGACCTGCTGGACAGCGACGACACGCGCGTCATGCTGGCCGCGCTGGAGCAACTGGGCTGCGGCCTGCGCCGCGAGTGCCCGGTGCTGCACGTGACGGGGCTGGGCGGGCGTCTGAAGGTCCACTCGGCAGAGCTGTTTCTGGGCAACGCGGGCACGGCCATGCGGCCGTTGGCGGCGGCACTCGCGGTGCTGGCCGCGACCCAGGGTGGCTGCTTCGAACTCAGCGGCGTGCCCCGCATGCACGAACGCCCGATCGGCGACCTGGTCGATGCGCTGCGGCCGCTGGGCTGCTCGGTGGACGACCTGGGCCAGCCCGGTTTTCCACCGCTGCGCCTGCGCGGCATGGCCGGCGCGCGCCTGGCCACCCGACAGCCCATCCGCGTGCGCGGCGACGTCTCCAGCCAGTTCCTGACAGCGCTGCTGCTCGCCCTGCCCCTGGTCAGTCAGGACCACGACATCGTCATCGAGGTCCAGGGCGAACTGATCTCCAGGCCCTACGTCGACATCACGCTGAACCTGCTGGCACGCTTTGGCATCCGTGTGCAGCGCGACGGCTGGCAGCGCTTCACCATCCCGCAGGGCAGCCTCTATCGCACGCCCGGCCAGGTGCAGGTCGAAGGTGATGCTTCCTCGGCGTCTTACTTCGTGGCGCTGGGGGCTCTGGCGGCTACCGGCGGCAATGCCCTGCGCATCGAAGGTGTCGGCAGCGATTCCGTCCAGGGCGACATCCGCTTCGTCGAGGCCGCCGTCGCCATGGGGGCCGAAGTGCGCAGCGGCCCGGGATGGCTGGAGGTGCAGCGCGGCCGCTGGCCACTGGCGGGCATCACGCTGGACTGCAACCACATCCCCGATGCCGCGATGACGCTGGCCGTGATGGCCCTCTTTGCCGATTCGCCCACTCACCTGAGCGGCATCGCCAGCTGGCGGGTCAAGGAAACGGACCGCATTGCCGCGATGGCCACCGAATTGCGCAAGGTGGGCGCCCAGGTCGTCGAGGGCCCGGACTTCATCCAGATCAATCCTCCACCGCGCTGGGCCAGCGCCGTGGTGCACACCTATGACGACCACCGGATGGCCATGTGCCTGTCGCTGGCCGCCTTCAATCCACTGGCCGGCGGCGACTGCCCGCAACGCATCCTCGAGCCTCGCTGCGTGGCCAAGACCTTTCCGGATTACTTCGAAACCCTGTTCTCGGTGGCGCAGGCCGCGCCACAGGCCATCCCGGTGATCACCATCGATGGCCCCACGGCATCCGGCAAGGGCACGCTGGCGGCTGCCGTCGCGCAGGCCCTGGGCTACCACCTGCTCGATTCCGGTGCGCTGTACCGCGCCACCGGCCTGGCCTCGTTACGGGATGGCGTGGCGGCCGAAGACGCCGACGCGCTGGCCCGCTTGGCCGGTGGCCTGGCATTGAAGTTCGGCCACGGGCCCGAGGGTAGCCGCACCTGGCTGCGTGGCCACGAAGTCAGCCAGGAACTGCGCAGCGAAGCAGCAGGCCTGCTGGCTTCACGCATCTCCGCCCTGCTCCCGGTGCGCGAGGCGCTGCTGGGCCTGCAGTGGGCTTTTCGCCGCGCACCCGGCCTGGTGGCCGACGGGCGAGACATGGGCACGGTGATCTTCCCCGACGCCACGCTCAAGGTGTTCCTCACGGCCAGCCCCGCGCAGCGTGCGCTCAGGCGGCATAAGCAGTTGATTTCAAAAGGTATTCCCGCTAATATCGAGAGTCTTCGCGCCGACTTGGAAGCACGGGATGCCCGCGACAAACATCGCAGCGTCTCGCCCTTGCAGCCGGCGCAGGATGCGCTGCTGCTGGACAACTCGGACTTGAGCATCGAAGACTCGGTGACCCAGGTGCTGGCTTGGTGGCAACAGCGCAGGCCGTTCGGCCCGCCTGCCTGATTTCCCAGGGCAAGCGCCGCGCGGCCAAAGCGTTCCCGCACGCCTCCCACAGTGGCCCGCTTCGGTCCCGGCGCGCTGGAGTCATCAACCTCAACCCCGCGGCACCCGCCGCAAGCACGCCCGGCACTGCTCTTCAACTACCCCGGGCCCTCCAGGAAATCCATGTCTGTCACCACTACCGTCACCGCCCAAGGTGGCGCTTCTTCCTTTGCCGCTCTGTTCGAGGAAAGCCTCAAGAGCAATGACATGCGCGTCGGCGAGGTCATCTCCGCCGAAGTCGTGCGCATCGAGTTCAACCACGTCGTGGTGAACGCCGGCCTCAAGAGCGAAAGCTACGTGGCCATCGAAGAGTTCAAGAACGACCAGGGCGAACTGGAAGTTCAAGTCGGCGACTTCGTCTCGGTGGCCATCGACGCGGTCGAAAACGGCTACGGCGACACCATCCTCAGCCGCGACAAGGCCAAGCGCCTGGCCTCGTGGATGAGCCTGGAGAACAGCCTGGAGTCGGGCGAGTTCGTCACCGGCACGGTCAGTGGCAAGGTCAAGGGCGGCCTGACGGTGCTGGTCAACGGCATCCGCGCCTTCCTGCCCGGCAGCCTGCTCGATACGCGCCCGGTCAAGGACATGAGCCCGTTCGAGGGCAAGACCATGGAGTTCAAGGTCATCAAGCTCGACCGCAAGCGCAACAACGTCGTGTTGTCGCGCCGCGCCGTGGTCGAAGCCTCGATGGGCGAAGAGCGCGCCAAGCTGCTGGAGACGCTGAGCGAAGGCGCCATCGTGCACGGCGTGGTCAAGAACATCACCGAGTACGGCGCCTTCGTCGACCTCGGCGGCATCGACGGCCTGCTGCACATCACCGACATGGCCTGGCGCCGCGTCCGTCACCCGAGCGAAGTGGTGACGGTCGGCCAGGAACTGACGGCCAAGGTGCTGAAGTTCGACGCCGAGAAGAACCGCGTCAGCCTGGGCTTGAAGCAACTGGGCGACGATCCCTGGCACGGCGTCAGCCGCCGCTACCCCAACAGCACGCGTCTGTTCGGCAAGATCACCAACATCGCCGACTACGGTGCGTTCGTCGAGATCGAGCCCGGCATCGAGGGCCTGGTGCACGTCTCCGAGATGGACTGGACCAACAAGAACGTCGCCCCGGCCAAGGTCGTGACGCTCGGCGAGGAAGTCGAGGTCATGGTGCTGGAGATCGACGAGGACAAGCGCCGCATCAGCCTGGGCATGAAGCAGTGCAAGGCCA
>DAORNK010000168.1:0-9061 GCA_035440985.1 Rubrivivax sp.
CGACGAACTCGCCGGCGGCGAGGGGGCGGCGGCAACCGGCGCCATGTCGCCCGCTGCAGCGCTGCCACCACCCCCGCCCCCACCGCAGGACACCAACAGGTTCATCGCGGCCAGCATCGCGGCCCGGCGTGCAAGGTCGGGACTGTGCGGCGCGCCGCGCAGGACAGGTCTCATCGTGAAGGCGCCTCTGACAAGCCAAAGAGGGCACGCGTGTCCGACCAGCGTGCGGCCGTGGCCGCATCCAGCGGGCCCGAATACAGAAACGGACCCCGGTGGTCTTCGGGCCGGCTCTCGCGCAAGCCCGACAGGCTCCTGCGCTGGGCGGGTGCCAGCGTCTTGGCGACCGCGGCGAAGGCCATCGCGTGCAAGTACGACATCTCGCCATCGAGCTCGCCATAGCGCTGCGCCCAGGCCAGCACCTTGGCCCGGTTGGCCTGCCCCGCTGCCAGAAAGCGCCGCAACTCGGTGGCGATGGCTCGGCGCAACTCGACGATCTCGGCCAGCAGCGGGCGCTGCAACGCAGGTAGGCGTTCGATGTGCTCGCGCTGCGTGTCCGTCAGCAGGGCCAGGAAGTCGGCGCCGGCATCGCCGGTGAGCGCGGTGCTGATCGCATAGTCGCGCTTGCCCATGGCCGGTGCGGTCTTGAACCCGAAGCCGCCGAAGTACATGCCGTGCCGCTCGGGGCAGAAGTAGGTATCGGCCTCCGGCGAGCCCGCCGCCCAGGCAAACATCTCGCTGGCGTAGGTCATCACCGCCACGTCGATGTCGTGCGGCAGGGTGCGCCGCTCGGGGGGCTCGTCCACCTCGGGCCAGGTCCTCGAGTCGCCGAACTTCAGCCGCGCCAGCGATGCCCGCTGGGCCTCGGTGAACGCGCCCAGCACGTCGGCCATGACGCGTGCCCGGTCCCATGCAATCTGGCCGTCCAGTGCATACAACACGGCCGAGTGGCGAATCACCGCGCGGCGGTCGAGCCCGGCACTGCCGGCCGGAAACTCGGCGTTGAGGTTTTGCCGGAAGGCCCTGATCAGCGGCAGCCTGAGCTCGGCAAACAGGCGCACATCGGCCTGCTGCGCGCGCGCCAGGCCAGCAAGCTGCGCGCGCTGCGCCGGCGTGAGCAGGGCCAGCACGTTGAAGGCGATGCCGGTCAGGAACGAGGTGTTGTGCCCGCGGCCGGCCGCGTCGATGTCGCGCAGGTACTGGAAGCCGAAGTAGTCCGACACCTTGCCCGGCGGCAGAAAGGTATCGGCCGCAAAGTCGCCAGTCAGAAAGGCCAGCCCATTGAAGGCGATGGTGTGCAGTTGCGCGCGGTCGGACGTGGCCTGCTGGATTGAATACCGACCCGGGCCTTCGGGGCGGCCCGGGCGATCCGGGCGGTCTGGACGTTCCGGCCGTGGCGGCCGCCGGCCCTCGGGGGCCTGCGCGAAGCCGCAGACGTGCAGCAGCGAAGCGGCGATGCCCGTCAGGGCCGTGCGGCGAGTCGACATGGTGGTGTTGCCGGCCCTGGCAGGGCACTTCCGGCTGTTCTTGATGTTTCGGATCCTAGGGAACCACGGCGCTCGGTCGATGACATTTTTGTCATTGATGGCCCGCCCGCACCTGCGCCTGCTCAACGCCCCGGCAGCCACAGGCGCATGTGAATCTCTTCGTCGCCCGAGGGCTCCAGATCCAACTCGCCCCCGTGGGCACGCGCCACCTCACGGGCCAGGCTCAGGCCCAGGCCTGTGCCGTCGACCACGCGCGAATGCGCAGGGTCTGCGCGGTAGAAGCGCTCGAACAGGTGCGCGCGCTGCTCGGCGAGCATCGCGTGGCAGGCGTTGGCCACCACCACCACCACGCCGCCCTCGCGGGCTTTGGCTTCGACACGGATCCACCCCTGGGGCAGGCCGTGGCGCACCGCATTGCTGATCAGGTTGTTGAAGACCTGCCGGATGAGCAGCGCATCGGCCTGCAGCGTCAGCCCGGGCTCGATGCGGCTGTCGAGCCTCTGCTGCTCGAGCAGCATCTGCGCATCGGTCATCAGGTCCTGCAGCAGGGCGCTCAGGTCCACCGGCTCGCGATGCAAGGGCAGCTTGCCGGCATCGGATTGCGACAGCAGCAGCAGCTTGCGCGTGATGCCCGACAGCCGCCCCACCTCGTCGAGCATCTGGGTGAGATCGTCCTGGATGGCCCGTTTCTCGGAATGCCGCACGGCCTGCTCCAGTTGGCCGCGCAAGATGGTCAGCGGTGTCTTGAGTTCATGAGCCGCGTCGGCAGAGAAGCGCGACGCCTGGCGAAAGCTCACCTCCAGCCGATCCATCATCGTGTTGTACGACTGGATCAAGTCCCGGAACTCCTGGTCTTCGCCCTTGTCCGCCAGGCGCTGGTCCAGCGCCTGTGGCGTCACGCGGCGCATCGCATTGCGCAGGCGGTTCAACGGGCGCATCGACAGGCTCGACAGCAGCCAGGCGCCGACGGCCGTCAGGGTCAGGGCCAGCGGCACCACGATGCTCAGCGCATCCAGCAGCACGCTCTTCATCTCGGCGGTGATGGCCACCGGATCTGCCGCCACCCAGCCGGTGCCCGTCTCGGACTGCACACGGGCCACGTGCCATTGCACGCCCTTGATGGCCACGGGGCCCTGCCAGCAGCGATACCGTGGGCCGGGCCGGCGCCCCGACGGCGGCTCGCCAGGCTCGGGCGACGCCGCCGATGGGGGCAAATCAACATCCCATGCACCGCCCCAGCCGTCAGATTCGAGACGCAACGCGCCTTCAGGCGAAGTGGACCGAAGCAGCAGTTGGGACTGAGCTTCCAGGCGCAGCTTCAAGGCCACGTCGGCGCTCAGCCGGCCGATGTTCTCGTTGGCCGGCATCGGCCCGGCCAGACGGCGCGCTTCCATGCACAGACGCTCATCGAGACGCCCGGTCTCGAAGCTCAGCACGCGCGACCAGCCCAGGCTCATCACCACGGCCAGCACCACGGCCACGACGGTGGCCGCCTGAAAGAACAGCCGCGCGCGGAACGAGAGCCTCATCGGCCGGGCGCCCTGAAACGATATCCCGCGCCGCGCACCGCCTCGAGCAGCGCGGCCGCCTCGCCACCGCTGTCGACTTCTGTCAACTTGCCGCGGATGCGCTTGATGCAGACGTCCACCACGTTGGTGCTCGGATCGAAGTCATAGCCCCACACATGCTCCAGGATCTGTGAGCGTGTGAAGACGCTGCCGGCCGAGCGCATCAGCACCTCCAGCAGGCTGAACTCGCGGCTGGTGAGTTCCACGCTGCGCCCGTGAAGGGTGGCCTGCCGCGTGATGCGGTCGAGCACCAGCGCCCCTACCTGCAGCGTATTCTGCCGCTCGCCCGACAGCCGCCGCAGCACGGCATGCAGTCGGGCCACGAGTTCCTCTACGAAGAAGGGCTTGGCCAGGTAGTCGTCGGCACCCAGTTCGAGCCCCGCCACCCGGTCGCCCAGCTCGTTGCGCGCGGTCAGCAGAATCACCGGCGTGCTCACGCCGGCGCGCCGCAGTTCCCTGAGGATGTCGAGCCCGTCGCGCCCGGGCAGCATCAGGTCCAGCAGGATCGCGTCGTGGCACCGGGCCAGTGCCCTCGCGCAGCCCTGGTTGCCATCGCTGCAGTGCTCGACGACGAAGTGGCGCTCCTGCAGTCCGGCAACCACGAAGTCGGCGATCTTCTGCTCGTCTTCGACCAGCAGGACGGTGAAGTCGTGTTGACGATCCAATCGAACTCCTCGCGCCCCTAGAGCTGCTGCCGCGCGGCGTACCAAGCCAGCCTATTACAAGGTCTTGCCGTCCCGCTTGAATGACAAATTTGTCATCGAATCCAAACGCCGGGGCGCGGCACTTCATCACAGCACGGAGCTCCACTCCAAGCTCGGCCCCGCCAGGCGCTCCGAATGACAAAGATGTCATCGAACGGCGACGCGTGCTACCTAGGATTTTGCTCGTGGTGTACCGCCCGTCGGCCACCGATCAACCGGAGCAATCTCATGCACAGCATCAGCAGACACATCGCAACGGCCATCGCGGCGGCGGCACTTGCCGCGTGCGGCGGCGGGAGCTCGTCGGTCGGCAGCGCGCTCGACAACGGCGCTGCCGGCGGGCCGGCCGTCCTGACCGGCGTCTTCGCCGACAGCCCGGTGGCAGGCATGGCCTACAGCACGCCCACGCAATCGGGCAAGACCGGCTCGCGCGGCGAGTTCCTCTACCTGGCCGGCGAGAACATCGTCTTCGCGATCGGCAACGTGCGCCTGCCCGCCGTACCGGCCAACGCGACGCTCACGCCGCTTGACATCGCCCGCACCACCGACATCAATCACCCGATGGTGAGCAACATCCTGGTGCTGCTGCAGAGCCTGGACGAAGACGGCAACCCCGACAACGGCATCACCATTCCGGCCGCCGCCGCAGCGCAGGCCGCCACCTCGATCGACTTCGACGTCAGCACGCAGGCCTTCACGGGCAACGCCGCGGTGCTCAGCCTGGTGGCCAACTCGGGCTCTGCCAACAAGACCCTGATCGCCGAATCGGCCGCGCGATCGCACTTCCAGGACACGCTCAACGGCAAGGGCAGCACGGCCAAGATCAATGTGGCGCCAACAGCCCAGGCGGGCGCCGCGCAAAGCACACTGGCCGGCAGGGCCGTGACGCTGGATGGCAGTGGCAGCACCGACGCCAACAACGATGCGCTGACCTATGCGTGGACGCTCACCGGCAAACCCGAAGGCAGCCTGGCCAAGCTCGACGCCCCGAATGTCGTCAAGCCGATGTTCCTGGCCGACGTGGCCGGCACCTACACGGCCAGCCTGGTGGTGAGCGACGGCGCACTCAGCAGCACGCCTTCGCTGACGACGATCACGGTCAGCGTCGCCAATGCAGCGCCGGTGGCCAGCGCTGGTGTCAACCAGAGCGTCATCGTCGGCAACCGCGTCATGCTCAGTGGTGCCGCCAGCAGCGACGCCAACGGCGACAGCCTGAGCTATGCCTGGACGCTGGTGACGCGACCGGCGGGCAGTAGCGCCAGCCTGTCCGACGCGGCCACGGTGGGCGCGAACTTCACGCCCGACGTGGCCGGAACGTACGTTGCCGCACTGGTGGTCAACGACGGCAAGATCAACAGCAGCGAGAGCCGCACGACCATCACCGCCGCGCTGGCCAACGTGGCGCCCGTGGCCAGTGCAGGCAGCGCCCAGAACGCCGTCATCGGCGGTGCAGTGGTACTGGATGGCAGCGGCAGCACCGACGCCAACGGCGACCCGCTGACCTACGCCTGGACTCTGAGTTCCAGGCCCGCAGGAAGCACCGCCACGCTGACCTCGCCAGGCACCGTGAAGCCCGGCTTCACGCCCGACGTGGCCGGAAGCTTTGTCGCGACCCTGGTGGTCAGCGATGGCAAGCTCAGCAGTGCACCCGCCACCGTGACGGTGACGGCCACGGCAGCCGCCACCAACGTGGCCCCGGTGGCGCAGGCCGGTGCGGCGCAGAACGCCGTGCTCGGCGCACGCGTGACACTGGATGGCAGCGGCAGCAGCGATGCCAACGGCGACGCCCTCAGCTATGCCTGGACGCTGTCCGCCAAACCGGCCGGCAGCAAGGCCTCCCTGACCGGCGCCACCACCGCCACGCCCAGTTTCGTGGCCGACCAGGTGGGCAGCTACGTCTCCTCGCTGATCGTCAGTGACGGCCGGCTCAGCAGCACCGCCAGAACGGTCACGGTCACCGCCAGCGGCACCCCTTCGGCGAAGTTCAACATGGTGCAGACGCTGACGGACGGCGCACAGGGCACCACCATGGCCTTCTCGGGGCTGGCCCTGATGACCGGCAACCTGGCCGCGCAGTCGTTCTTCCCGCCGGGCAAAGTGGCCGACTACACCGGCTTCCAGTACCTGCGCGACAACGACCCCGACAACATGGGCCACAACACGAGCTTCCTCACGCGCGTAGCCAATAACGTCATCTACATCCTCACCGATAGCCAGCTCGCGCAGCTCTCGGCGCTGGCCGCCGCGCAGCAGGCGCAGTTCGACACCTACGGGTACAAGCGCTACCCGCTGATGCAGGCCTTCCGCCGCCTGATCGACGGGCAGATACCCGCCGGCTCGACCGGGTTGAACCTCAACGCCGTGACCAAGGCTTCGCGCGAGCTGTACCTCATCGATGGCCAGATCAGCTTTGACCGAGCGCTGCTGTACGCCAACATCATCGGCTCGCTCGGCGCGAGCCAGAAGGCCTACCTCGCCTCGATGAAGGGCAAGGGCTGGAGTTCCTGGCCGGACATCACCGACGCGCAGATCGCCAGCAAGATGGCCGCGCTCGCGCACGGCTCGAAGGTGGCGGTGATGACCTACGCCAGCGACATCTACAGCTGGTACGCCGGTTCACTCGAAGCCGATGTCTACTTCTGCCCCGAACGGCACGGCACCTATTACGGCGGCTTCTACATCAAGGACGCACCAGCTGTCGGGCACGAGGGCTACAGCATCGACGAACAGATGACCGCCACGGCAGGAGCCGCCCTGATCGACAGCAGCAAGGGGTACGTCACAGCCAGTCAGGCCAGCTCGATGTACAGCCTCGTGGCCACGCAGAAGACTAACCTCAACGGCATCGTCACGGTACGCACGCAGATCGCCACCTTGCTGCGCTCGCTGCTCACGGCGCCTGCCGGAGCCGAGGCAGTCAAGGCCCAGGTGCTGGCCCTGTCGGCCATCTACGGCGAACTCGACGGGGCGAACAACCACCGGTGCGCGAGCACTTTCGCGCTGGTCTACCAGACCCTGAGCGCCGACCAAAAGACCAAGCTGACCGCCCTGCGCAAGTCGCTGCTGTCCGGCCGCTACGCGGATGGCACCGCCTTCGACTTCTCGACGGCGACCACGCCGTTCCTCTACTCGGCCGTGCTCAGCAGCGCGCAGGTGGCACCCTACATCAGCGATGCCGTCACCAACAGCCTGTTCTTCGAACCCTGAAACCGGGACCGGCCCCATCATGAAACCCCTGCCCACGATCCTGATCATGGCCATCGCCGCTGCGGCACCCCTGCCCGTCTGGGCACAGGTCAAGCCCACCGCCGCGCCCGCTGCTGAAGAACCGCGCCGCGGCCACGAACCACCGCCCCAGGCCTACAGCGACTGCGCCGGCAAGAAAGCCGGCGAGGTGGTGCAGCACACCACGCCGCAGGGCAAGGTGACTGCCACCTGCGAAGACTCGCCCAAGGGCCTGGTGGCGCGGCCCCGGAGGCCAGGCAATGCCTCGGGGGCCTCATCAGCCGCCCGGTAAGCGCGCCCAGGCTGTGCGGTTCGTTCAGGTGGCTTCGGCTATCCGCCTGCCTGTCTTGGTGCGAGGCACACCTGGCCACGAACCGTTCGATTCCGAACCCGACGAGCGGCTTGCTCAATGCGCCTGTTCAATGCCTTCGCTCGCTGCCTGGCCACGGAGTCCGGGCCGCTCCGCTTTGGTGGCGTGCCCGTCCACGCGTGCAGGGTTCGGCGCTTGCGACCGATGAGTTGGGCACTTCAGAGGCAAGGGCCGATGCCAGTCTGTCATCGTCCCCCTGCGGTCGTCACGTCAGGGCCTACGACGCTCGCTACTGCATTGCTCGTACGCGGGACATCCGAGACTCATTGCATTCGCGAGATCAAGTGGAGAGACGCATCCCACTGGACAAGACGCACCCTCTGGCCTCTGTGGCACGCCTGCACCACGAAGCACGGTTGAGGCTTGTCGCGCCCATTGCTTGCCCCCAGGGCTCATACGACACCGACACGGGCGCTAGCATGGGCCATGAACGACAAAGAGCGCCGGCCTGCGGACCGAAAGCGCACCGTTCGTGAAGCCATCGTCGCGGCCACCACGCCAGGCCATCAGCCCGTCGTGCCGCTGACGGAGCAATTGGCCGAGCACCTGCTGGCCGTGCTCTTCTTCATCTTGTTGCCCGCAGCCTGGACGGCGCTGATGCCGGTGGCCTGGACCAGTTTCACGCGTGAAGGCCCCGTGGTGACGGCGACCACCCACAAACACCTGCTACTCGTGGTGCCCTACACCTGGCAGACCCTGCGCGGCGTGACCGGCGTGGACTTCGACTACGAATCGGGGACGTGGACGCGGTCGATCTCCACGCGCACGCGGTCGGAAGACAAGGCCTGGATCGTCCTGACCGGCGGCCCAGAGAAGGCCGTGATTCCGGTGGACGCCGAGGAAGCGCAGGATACGGCCCGCTCGATGCAGGCCTTCCTGCAGGATCCAAACTGGGCTTCGAACAGCTGGTTCACGTACGCAGACTTCATCTTCAGCCTGGTCGCCAGCGGCGTGCTCACCTTGCTGCCGCTGTTCTATCTCTCACTCTGGGGCTTGAAGGCCTGGCTGCTGTGGCGGGCGCACTAGCGATCACTGCCGCGACAGCACCACGTGCGTCGCCTGCGGCGTGGCTACACGCTGGGTGCAGGTGTAGCCCAAGGCGCGCAGGTCCACACCGTCGAACAAGCGCTCGCCGCGGCCCAGCAGCACCGGTGCGATGGCAATGTACATCTCGTCGATCAGGAGCTGCCGCAGGTACTGCTGCACGCTGCTGACGCCGGTGGTCAAGGCCCTGCTCTCCGGCCAGGGCTTTGCCGCGACCAGCGCCGCGCTGCAGGTGCTGGGCGGCTATGGCTACGTGGCCGACTACGGCGTGGAGCAGACCCTGCGCGACGCGCGCATCGCCATGGTCTACGAGGCCACGAATCAGATCCAGGCCATCGACCTGCTGCAACGCAAGGTGCTGGCCGATGGCGGTGCCGCCTTGGGCGTGCTGTTGCAGGACCTGCGCGCCGAGGCCGGCCTGTGCGACGCGCAGGCGCCGCTGGCCGAGTGGGGCGCCGCGCTGCACCAGCAGTGTGATGCCGCGCAGGCCGCCACCGCCGCACTCTTGGCAGGCGCCGGGGCCGACCCGCAATGGCCGCTGCGCGCGGCCGACGACTATCTGCAAGGCCTGTCGCACACCCTGCTGGCCTGGGCCTTTGCGGCCAGCGCGCGGGCGGCGGCCGAAGAAGCACCAGCCGACGCCGAGTGGGCCGCCGCCAAGGCATC
>DAORNK010000169.1:0-8984 GCA_035440985.1 Rubrivivax sp.
TGCCGGCAGCCGTCGTGGTCCCGCCCTCGCCGACTTCGACTGCGGCCTCGGCAGCGCCAGCGGCCGCCACGCCGATCGCGCCCGCGCACCCGCCCGCATTTGCGCTGTCCAGTCGCCGGCTGCGCACGCGGGCGGAATCCGAACAGACGATGACCGCGATCCAGTCGCTGCTGGCGTCTGCGGGGCACAACGGTGTGCAGGTCGAGGTCGTGCCCGCCGGCGAGGATTGGCGCGTGGTGGGCTGGCCCTTCGGCCAGCGTGCGCAGGCCGAAAAGGCCCGCACGCTGCTGGCTTCACGCGGCATCCGGCTGGAGATCGTGGACTTCTGAATCCCCATCAAGGCGCGTGGACCATCCCCCAGCGCATGATGCCGCCACGATGAAGACCACCGTCCAGTTGCACCCGTCGCCGGGCGCCGGTTTCGACGCCCCCTTCGAAATGCTGGCCGCCTGCCACGAACGGGTTGCACGCATGCTCGGCCTGCTGCAGCGCCTGCAATCGCACCTGCAGTCCAGCGGGCAAGCCGACGTGCCCGCGGCCGAAGCCGCGCGCGACGTGATGCGCTACTTCGACCTCGCCGCGCCGCACCACCACCAGGATGAAGAACGCCACGTGTTTCCGGTCCTGCAGGCCTGCGGCGATCCCGGCCTGGCGGCCTTGGCCGAAAAGCTGACGCTGGAACACCAGGCCATGCACAGCGCCTGGCTGGCACTGCGCCCCACGCTGGCCGATCTGGCTTCGGGCCAGTGGCCGGCTTCGCGGGCCGAGGCCGTCTTTGGCCAGTGGCAGGCCTTCCAGATGCTGTACCAGGAACACGCCCGGCTGGAGGACGAACAGGCCTATCCCGCGGCGCAGGCGCGGCTGGACGCCACCCAACATCAGGCCATGGGTGAAGAGATGGCACGGCGCCGCGGCGTGACCGTCTGAGGCGTCCGGCCTCGGCTCCCCGGCCCGAGGGCCGATCCGGAGTCGGCGAGCTGTTCCTGCCGGCCCGCCGACGCACGGCCTGGTGCACGCCTCTTGGGGACCGGCAAACGCCATCGCGTCGAGCCCCAGGCTCGCCCCGACTCGGACTTATCGGCGCGCCGGCCCTTTGCGCTTGTGGGTGCCACTGCAGCGGCTACGATGTGCGGGATTGGTCCCTTCGTGACCGAGATCAGGAGCTGCAGATGTCATCCGGAAAGATCCTCGTCGCCCAGGGTGGCGGCCCCACCGCCGTCATCAACCAGAGCCTGGTCGGCGTGGTGCTGGAAGCACGCCGCCACCCGGGCATCAAGCGCGTGTATGGCGCCCGCCACGGCGTGCGTGGCATCGTCAACGAGGACTTCGTCGACCTGACGCAGGAAACCGTCCACAACCTCGAGCTGGTGGCCGGCACGCCGGCTGCCGCGCTGGGCAGCACGCGCGACAAGCCGGATCTCGCCTACTGCCACGAGATGTTCAAGGTGCTGCAGGCCCACGAGATCGAGTGCTTCTTCAACATCGGCGGCAACGACTCCAGCGACACCATCCGCATCGTGGCCGAAGAAGCGGCCAAGGCGGGTTATCCGCTGCGTTGCGTGCACATTCCGAAGACCATCGACAACGACCTGGTGCTCAACGACCACACGCCGGGTTTTGCCAGCGCGGCGCGCTTCGTGGCCCAGGCCTTTGCCGGCGCCAACCTGGACAACGCGGCGCTGCCCGGTGTCTACGTGGCCGCGGTGATGGGCCGCCACGCCGGCTTCCTGACCGCGGCCAGCGCCTTGGGTCGCAAGTACCCGGACGACGGCCCGCACCTGATCTACCTGCCCGAGCGCACCTTCGTGCTGGAGCAGTTCCTGGCCGACGTGAAAGCCGTGCACGACCGTCTCGGCCGCTGCATGGTGGCCGTGAGCGAGGGCATCCACGACGCCAACGGTGCGCCCATCCTGTCGCTGCTGGCCAAGGACCTGGAGCGCGACGCGCACGGCAACGTGCAGCTCAGCGGCAGCGGCGCTCTGGCCGACCTGCTGTGCGAGGAGATCAAGTCCAAGCTGAAGATCAAGCGCGTGCGCGGCGACACCTTCGGCTACCTGCAGCGCAGCTTCCTGGGCTGCGTCAGCGACGTTGACCAGCGTGAGGCGCGCGAGGTGGGCGAGAAGGCCGTGCAGTTCGCGATGTGGGGCCAGGGCAACGGCTCGGTGGCCATCAAGCGCACGGGCAACTACGCGGTCGACTACGCGCTGCTGCCGCTGCAGGCCGTGGCCGGCAAGACGCGCACGATGGAAGACGAGTTCATCAGCGCCGGCGGCACCGACGTGACCGATGCCTTCCGCCAGTACCTGCGGCCGCTGCTGGGATCGGGCATGCCCGATGCGTTCCGCTTGCGGCCCAATGCCGTGCCCAGGATCCTCAAGAAGGCCTGACGCACAGGTTGCATCCGCCGCAGGCCGGGCGATCGGCCCTGCGGCATCCGCCTACCGGGGTGGCGGCGGCAGGTTGGACAGATAGTCGGCCAGTGCCTGCAGGTCGTCCGGCCCATAGCCCTTGAGCAGCTGCACCATGGCCGCGCTCGAGTTGCCGCGGCTGCCATCGCGGATCAAGCCCAGCTCGCGCAGAAGGTAGCTGTAGTGCTGGGCAGCCAGCATGGGGTGGAACAGCTCCGCCCGGCCCTCGCCGCGCTCGCCATGGCAAGTGGCGCAATCGCGCGCGAAGAGGGTCTGGCCGCGCGCCGCTGCGGTGCCCGGGCCCTTCTCCACCGTGCCCGTCACCGGCAGCGACTGCAGGAAAGCCGCCATGTCGGCAAAGGCCTGCATCGTGTGGTGCGGCTCGTCGACCACGGGTTTCATCGGCGGGTTCAGGCGCGCACCGCTGCGGATGTCCACGATCTGCTTGATGAGCACCGAAGCGTGCTGGCCCGACAGACGGGGGATGGAGAGGGCAGCCCGGCCCGAACCATCGCGGCGGTGGCAGCCCTGGCAGTCGGCGTAGGCCGTGCGCCCGCGTTCGATGTCGCCGCGTGCCTCGAGCGCGGCCTTCAGCTCGCCGCTGACGGGCGGGAGCACCTTCGTCTGGGCGAGCGCCTGCATGGACAGCACCAGCAGGGCCGACAGCAAGGCCATCGATCGCACACGGTTCCTGATCAGCATCACGCCATGCTTCCTGGCACCAGCGGTTGCAGCGCGCGCCGCATCAACCCAGCGCGTCGTTGACCTGTTCGTTGAACTCCGACAGGCTGACCGCGGTGTTGACCTCGCGCGGCAACGCGTCACGCACCGAGAACACACCCAGGATCTTGCCGCTGTCGGCCAACACCGGCAGGTGACGGAAGCCGTGTTCGATCATCATCAGCACCGCGTCGGCCACCTTGACCTCCGGCTTCACGCACATCGGATTGGGGGTCATGATCTTGGCCAGCGTGGTGGTGGTCGGATCCAGCGCCTTGGCAAGCACGCGCGTCATCAGGTCGCGCTCGGTCACGATGCCCAGCAGCTGGCTGGCGTGGTCGATCACCAGCACGCTGCCGCAACCGGCACGTGTCATGACGCAGGCCGCTTCGTGCACCGACGCGGTGGGCCCCAGGCTCAACACATGGCGGCGCGACATCGCCTGGAAGATGGTGCGTTCGGACATGGCGTTCTCCTTGAAGTCAGCGCAGGGATGTGTTGATCTTGGCCAGCACGCCGGCGCCGGGACACAGCTGCGATTCCCGCAGCGCGTTGAGCGGCGTGGCGCAGGTGTTGAACGCGGTGTGCAGGTCGGTGGCCAGCGGGTCCATGTACAGCAGGCCGGTGACCACCTCACCATGCTGCGCATGGGCATTCATGTAGGCCAGCGCGCCAAAGCGGTCGGTGGGGTCGTAGTCGGCATGCAGCTTGCGCAGGCGCAGCATGGTGCCGTCGTGCTGCGGCACGTCGACCACCTCACCGGGAGCGTAGTGCGCGGTGATCTCCTCGCCGGGAGTCATGAAGTCGATGCGGCTGACGGCCTCGTTGTGCTGGCGCACGTAGTCGTAGCTCTTGGTGCTGCCGCTGTGGTTGTTGAAGGTGACGCAGGGGCTGATGACGTCGATGAAGGCCGCGCCGCCATGCGCCATCGCGCCCTTGATCAGCGGCACCAGCTGGGCCTTGTCGCCCGAGAAGCTGCGCGCCACGTAGGTGGCGCCCAGTTGCAGCGCCAGTGCCACCAGATCCACCGGGCTGTCGGCATTGACCACGCCCTTCTTGCTCTTGCTGCCGCGGTCGGCGGTCGCGCTGAACTGCCCCTTGGTGAGACCGTAGACGCCGTTGTTCTCGACGATGTAGGCCATGCGCACGCCGCGGCGCATGGCGTTGGCGAACTGCCCAAGGCCGATGGACGCCGAGTCCCCGTCGCCGGACACGCCCAGGTACAGCAACGATCGGTTGGCCAGGTTGGCGCCGGTCAGCACGCTGGGCATGCGTCCGTGCACCGTGTTGAAGCCGTGGCTGGCACCCAGGAAGTAATCGGGTGTCTTGCTGCTGCAGCCGATACCCGACAGCTTGGCCACGCGGTGGGGTTCGATGTCCAGTTCCCAGCAGGCCTGGATGATGGCGGCGCTGATGCTGTCGTGGCCGCAACCCGCACACAGCGTGCTGATGCGGCCCTCGTAGTCACGCCGCGTGTAGCCGACCTTGTTGGTCTGCAGGGTCGGGTGGTGCAGCTTGGGCTTGGCGATGAAGGTCATGCGGCCTCCTTGTTGGCAGCGCCGGCGGTGTGTGCCGCAATGGCCTTGCGGATGGCGGCCACGATGAAGCGGGCGGTGATCGGCGTGCCGTCGTAATGCAGCACCGCGGGCACGCGCGCCGGGTCGACCTCGAGTTCGTTGATCAGCAGGCTGCGCATCTGGGCATCGCGGTTCTGCTCGACCACGAAGACCTTGTCGTGCGCACCGATGAAGTCCGGCACCACCTTCGGGAACGGGAAGGCGCGCAGCCGCAGCGCATCGACGTGCACGCCGTCGGCTTCCAGCACGTCCAGCGCCTCGCGCATGGCCGGCGTGGTGCTGCCGTAGTAGATGACCCCGAAGCGCGAAGGCTCGTCGGCCAGGCGCAGCACCGGCTGCGGCACCAGCGTGGCCGCGGTCTGGAACTTCTTGAGCAGACGCTCCATGTTGTAGATGTAGTCCGGCCCGCGCTCGGAGTACTGCGCATAGGGGTTGCGCGTCGTGCCCCGTGTGAAGTACGAGCCCTTGCTGGGATGCGTTCCCGGCAACGTGCGCCAGGGAATGCCGTCGCCGTCCACGTCCTTGTAGCGGCCGAAGTCCTTGCCGGCTTCCAGTTCCTCGGCCGTCATCACCTTGCCGCGGTCGAAGCACTTGCTGTCGTCCCACTCGAAGGGTTTGCACAGGCGCTGGTTCATGCCGATGTCCAGATCGGTCATCACGAAGACCGGTGTCTGCAGCCGGTCGGCCAGGTCCAGCGCCGCCGCCGCGTGTTCGAAGCATTCGTGCGGGTCCTGCGGCAGCAGCAGGACGTGCTTGGTGTCGCCATGCGATGCGTAGGCGCAGGCCAGGATGTCACTCTGCTGGGTGCGCGTAGGCATGCCGGTGGACGGGCCGCCGCGCTGCACGTTGATGATGGTGACGGGGATCTCGGCAAAGTAGGCCAGCCCGAAGAACTCCTGCATCAGGCTGATGCCCGGGCCCGAGGTTGCGGTGAAGGCGCGGGCGCCGTTCCACCCGGCACCGATGGCCATGCCGATGGAAGCGAGTTCGTCCTCGGCCTGGATGATGGCGAACCGGTGCGTACCGGTGGCCGGATCGATGCGGTACTTGTCGCAGTACTTCTGGAAGGCCTCGGGGACGGAGGACGAAGGCGTGATCGGGTACCAGGCGCAGACCGTGGCACCGCCGTAGATGCAGCCCAGCGCCGCGGCGCTGTTGCCATCGGTGAAGATCTGGTCGCCCACCTTGTCGGAGCTGTGCACGCGCAGGCCCAGCGGGTGGGGCAGGTGCTTCTTCACGTAGTCGCGGCCCAGGTGCAGCGCCTGCACGTTGCTGTCCAGCAGACGTTCCTTGCCCTTGTACTGCTCGGCGAAGAGTTTTTCGAAGACCTCGGCATCGACATTGAGCAGCATCGACAGCGCGCCCACGTAGATGATGTTCTTGAACAGCGTGCGCTGGCGCGGGTCCGAATAGTTCTCGTTGGCGATCTGCGTGAGCGGCACGCCGATGGTGGTCAGGTCCTCGCGCAGGCTGCCGGGGGGCAGCGGGCGCGAGCTGTCGTAGAAGAGGTAGCCGCCGGTTTCGACTTCGGCCACATCCTGGGCCCAGGTCTGCGGGTTCATCGCGACCATCATGTCCACGCCGCCGCGCCGACCGTGGTAGCCCTTTTCGCACACCCGCGCCTCGTACCACGTGGGCATGCCCTGGATGTTGCTGGGGAAGATGTTGCGCGGACTGACCGGCACGCCCATGCGCATCACCGCCTTGGCGAACAGCTCGTTGGCCGAGGCCGAACCCGAACCGTTGACATTGGCGAACTTGATGACGAAGTCGTTGACCGATTCGATGCGCTGGCTGGTGCTGCTCATGCGACGACTCCCACGCGACGGGGGGTTGGGTTGGCGCCGCGGCAGCCTGGCCCGGCTTTGGGTGTGATGAGCAGGAACTTCTGCATGTCCCAGGCGCCGGTCGGACACCGCTCGGCGCACAGGCCGCAGTGCAGGCAGACGTCTTCGTCCTTGACCATCACATGGGCGGTCTTCAGCGGCGTGCTGACCAGCAGCGCCTGCGCCGTGTTGCGCGCCGGCGCTTTCAGACGGCCCCGCAGTTCGGCTTCCTCGCCCGGCGTGGTGAAGGTGATGCAGTCCGTCGGGCAGATATCGACACAGGCATCGCACTCGATGCACAGTTTGTCGGCGAACACGGTCTGCACGTCACAGTTCAGGCAGCGCTGCGCCTCCTTGAAGGCGGTGGCGGCATCGAAACCGAGTTCGACCTCGATCTTGATGCTGGCCAGCGCGGCTTCGGCCGCGGCCCAGGGCACCTTGTGGCGGGAGTCGTCGCTGGGCGCGTTGCTGTAGCTCCACTCGTGGATGCCCATCTTCTGCGACACCAGGTTGACCGTGGGGGGTGGGCGGTTGGTGACCGGTTCCCCGTGCAGGAAACGGTCGATGCTGACCGCCGCTTCATGGCCATGGGCCACGGCGGTGATGATGTTCTTCGGGCCGAACGCCGCGTCGCCCCCGAAGAACACCTTGGCCACCGTGGACTGCAGGCTCCGCTCGTCGAGCTTGGGCAGGCCCCATTTGTCGAAGACGATGCCACATTCCTTCTCGATCCACGGAAAGGCGTTCTCCTGGCCCACGGCCACCAGCACCTCATCGCAATCGAGGTCGACGTCGGGCTCACCGGTGGGGACCAGGCTGCGCCGACCCTTGTCGTCGTAGACGGCCTTGACGATCTCGAAGCGCATGCCGGTGAGCTGGCCGCCCGCATGCAGGAAGGCCTTGGGCACGTGATAGTTGAGGATGGGAATGCCCTCGTGGATGGCGTCTTCCTTCTCCCAGGGGCTGGCCTTCATCTCGTCGAAGCCCGAACGAACGACCACCTTCACGTCCCTGGCGCCCAGGCGGCGCGCGGAACGGCAGCAGTCCATCGCGGTATTGCCGCCACCGAGCACGATGACCCGCTTCTTGACGCTCGTGATGTGGCCGAAGGACACGCTGGCCAGCCAATCGATGCCGATGTGGATATGAGCCGCGGCTTCCTTGCGCCCGGCCACCTCAAGGTCGCGCCCTCGGGGCGCGCCGCAGCCGATGAAGACGGCGTCGTAATCCTGCGCGAGCAGGGCTTTCAGCGACTCGATGCGCTGCCCCCCCCTGAAGTCCACGCCCAGCGCCATGATGTAGCCGGTTTCTTCATCGATCACCGATTCCGGCAGGCGAAAGCGCGGGATCTGCGTGCGGATGAAGCCGCCGGCCTTCTTTTCGCCGTCGAACACCGTGACTGCATACCCCTGCGCGGCGAGGTCGCGCGCCACCGTGAGCGAAGCGGGCCCGGCACCGACGCAGGCCACCTTCTTGCCATTGGGCGCGGCAGGCCGGGGCATTTGCGCCTTCACCCCTTCAACGGCCTTGTGGTCCGCCGCCACGCGCTTGAGCCGGCAGATCGCCACCGGCTCGGGCTTGGCCATGTTCTCTTCTTCCACGCGGCCACGCCGGCAGGCAGGCTCGCAGGGCCGGTCGCAGGTGCGGCCCAGCACCCCCGGGAAGACGTTGCTCACCCAGTTGACCATGTAGGCGTCGTCGTGTCGGCCTTGGGCGATGAGCCGGATGTACTCCGGTACGGGGGTATGGGCCGGGCAGGCCCACTGACAATCGACGACCTTGTGGTAATAGGCCGGATCGCTCACGTCGGTGGCGCGCACTGTGGGTCTCCTAGCAGGGCCCTTGGAGGGCGGACACACCGGTGGTGCGGCCGCGGGCCGGAACTTTGTGGCCGGCAGTCTAAGCCGGAGCGCGTGCCGCCATGCCAAAGACCGCATGAGGTCGCGTTGGAATGTCCGGATTCAGCGCCCCGTAAGACGGCCCGGTCGCATCGATGTCCGGCGGGCCGGGTGCCATTTCCCCCGCGCGCCCTGCTGGCACAGACCGTGCAGCTGTGCATGGTGGCGCCAGGCTTGTTGCGTCATGCCACCAATAGGGGGTGTACCCGTGACCACCTGTATCGGATCATGCGAGACTCCAGCCGCCGCCAGCAGTCCGCATGAGCAACCCGCAGATCCCCATCCTGCCCGCCGCCCAAGGGACGCCGGCCGAACCCGACGCCGAGGCCACCCGCATCCTCACCTCTACCGAGGAGGAGATGGCGCGGCACCTGGCGTCGCAGATGGCCGCCAGCCAGGCCGAACACCAGGCGCGCGAGGCCGCCGCCCGTCAGGCGGCCGAACTGGCCGACACCGAAGGCCTGACGGCGATCCCCATTTCGCCGCAGCGGGCGGCTGAACTCGCCGCCCAGGCCGCAGCGGCCGCCACGCTGGTCCAGCGTCCGCCGGCACCCC